>CP011268.1:696504-1044756 GCA_001007975.1 candidate division SR1 bacterium Aalborg_AAW-1
CTATGTACATTAAAAACCACCACTATCTCATGATAGGTATGGTGGTTTTTAATTATGTTTATGATAATACCGATATCATCTCTACATGATGAGTGTGGGGGAACATATCCACGGGCTGGAGATTCTCTAGTTTTCGTCATCACTGTACAAGAAGATCAAGATCTCTAGCGAGTGTTACAGGATTACAGGAGATATAGATCAGTTGGAAGTTATATTTCGCTTTCAGTTCATTGAGGAAGACGCAGACGTCTTTATGGAGACCTTCTCTCGGAGGGTCAACGAGAACGAGTCAGACCTGTTCTATTTTTTCTTGAATAACTGGATCAGTACTGATGAGAGCTTCCGTCTTCCCAGCTACAAAATAAGATTGGTCTGACAGACTATTGAGTTCGGCATTGTATTTGGCGTCACGGATCGCGTCTTCAACGATCTCGATACCGATGAGATCTTTACCGATACCTTGGCTGAGAAGACTTAGGCCGATCGTTCCAGCGCCACAATACAGATCCATAATCGTCTGTTTATCTTCAGGGAGTTGGATAAAACTTGCTGCTTTGCTAAAGAGTTCTTGAGCTCCGAAGGTGTTGGTTTGGAAAAACGAGAAGGGAGAGATACGGAAACGGACTGGTCTTTCTGCTTGATTGAGTTTTAGTTCTTCGAAAATATAACCTTCTCCTCGTAGTATTCTTGTTTCTGCTTCGGACCGTCTTACAGCATCGGAGACGGTGTTATTGTGAGTCAGGATGAATGTTGTACAAGCTGAACGTAATACCTCGTCAGAAAGTAAAGTTTTGTAAAATGTATCCCAAACAATATCGAGTTCTTTGGAATTGATTTTTTCGTTAGCAACAACAAGATTGATGAGAATTTGATCCGTGTTGAATCCTTGTCTCATAACGATATGACGCAGCACTCCCGTATGACGTTTCTGATCATAGACAGGCAGTCCAGAATTTTTACAAAGATTTTTCATGTGATTGTAGACTTCGTGTAGCTTATCAGAGATAAGATAACATTGATCAACATCAACGACATGATTATATGAACCTTGCTTATGGAATCCAAGTTGTCGTTCATGATAATGTGAAAAGTCTTGTTCATCTCCTTGAGTACTACGATCTCCTTTTGCTTTGCGATCATTACTAGCTTTCGTGATATATTTACCGAAACTGAATTCTATCTTGTTACGATACTGATAGGTGAGTGGTGATGGGATGATATCTTGTAGTGGAGCAAGATCCAGAAGATATGATACTCATCTAAAACTATCGTTTACCAGATGTGTCTTGAGTTCGAGCTGTTTGGGATATGAAAGCAGTTGTCGTTTACATCATCCACAGCCATTTTTGTGAACGTAATTTTCTGGCACGGAGATGAGCGGATTGCTATAGTGTGGACAGCGAGGAGTCTGGTCTGCTCGTTCTGGTTCGATAGAAACGACACGGAGTGGCAGTGCCATGATATAATCTTTTTTGACTTTAAAAATCGAGCAATCGATGGTACTGTGAGGAAGTACAGATCATTTTACGAGTACTTTGCGTCCATCTTCAGCTAATCCCACTCAGACTCCTCAGAATCCAACAGTAGTGATGACGATATTATGAAGTATTTGTCCTTTTTTCATGGAGTATTGTAGTGATAAAGAGAAATCAACATTATAGCTGTCTATGGCTTAAGAGTAATTATGACCATTTCGCTTTGAGTTCCCATTCTCAGTGGAGCTCACCATAGTCCTAACCCTTGTGATACAAAGGCAGTTTTGTCATCTTTATCGTATCTTCCATAGGCATAATCATTGAACCATCATACGATCCATGAAAGTGGTACAAACTGTCATCTATGAGTATGACCTGCAAGTTGGAGATTGATCGGATAGTCTTTCAGTTTGTTGAGTTTTTGAGGTTGATGAGTGAGAAAAATAGTATAGTCAGCTCCTGTATTTATATTACTTTGGATAAGAAGATTGTCGAGTGTTTTTCCATGTCGTGAATTTTTATCTTCAATACCTACTATTTGTAATCCGCTGAGTAGTACGCTCTCATTTACGAGTGGAATAATTTTGGTAGTATCAAAAATAGCTTGAGCTGCCTGACTATCTCACATATGGTCGTGGTTTCAGAGTACGGCATAGATGGGCATGCTCAGAGTATTGAAAGAAAGAAAGGCTTTTGCGTACTCATTTTTTGCACGATTCAGTAAATCTCCACCAATGAGCACCATATCAGGTTGTTGTTGTTCTAGCTTTTTTACTATGCTTGTTATATAACGAGTGCTACGAATGTTGTCGACATGGAGATCGCTGATAAAAATAATTTTATATTCTTTATCTAATCAGGTATCTGTTATGACAAGGTCAGTTGTTTTCGTCTGTGTTCATAAATAGAGCCCAACACCTAGCCAAGTGAGGCAACTTATGATAAATAGTGCAGGAGGAAATTTATACCATAGTCCAACTACAGATAAGACTATCAATAGTGGTGCTAGAAACCATAAGGTATATATGATATAACTTATAATAGTACCTATGTAATCAGCAAAAGGGAAAGATGATGAACTGATCATCATACTTGCTATCATAGCACCAAGAACTCATAATGATATCATGATAATCGTCTTGAAATTATAATTTATACGTAAAAAAACTGCTCATTTCCATAGTACAAAAGCTATAATGCTAAGCATAACAATAACCATCATGATAAGTGCTAGAACGCGTAAGAACATATTGTCTGAGAACATAGTAATGATTCGACGTGAAATAAAAAAAATAGTAGTATAGCAAAAAGACTCTTTTTAATCATAAGTATGGTATGAATAATAAGAGTCACTCATGGGTATTATACAATTATTATAAATCTTAACTTGCTTCTCCAGTAATCGTATTTACGACAACCGTCTGTCCAGCTTCTTTATGAAGAGGAATTTGTACTTCAAGCCCAGTTTCAAGAGTTGCTGGCTTTTTACCAGCAGATGATCTATCTCCTTTGATACCAGGTACAGTAGATTCAATCGTATAGGTAATCGTTTGAGGTAGAATAATGTTTATGACGTTTCCTTCATGTTTCATAAGGAATACATCAAGTCCATCTTTAAGATAAAGAGCAATATCTTCTATCATATCTTCTTCTAAATCATGCATTTCTCCACTATCATTTTCCATAAAACTATAACTTGTTCCTGCTTTGTAGAGGAAGACAGAGTTGATAGTTTGAACTTCAGCTTGTTCAAGAGTTACGGTTGATTGGTATGTAAAGGTATTTGTTTTACCTGTAATAACATCTTTCGCTTTGAACGTATAGGTAGCTCATCCACGAGCCATATGTGTATGGCTAATGTCAGTAATTCTAAATAATTTTCCTTCTATTTGAAGAATAGTACCTTTTTTTACTTCACCTGGATTGATTTTCATAAGATTGTTGATATAAAAAATAAAAGAGGACTATTATTGTTTTATTACAAAACAAAAAGTATATCAATATGCTCATTGTACAAATTATTACCTCATTAATCAAGAGAAGAATAGGGCGTGAGACCAGTTTCATTGAGTTTATCGTTCATACGCTCGACCATCGCTTGTGTATGTGGTCAGATCGCTAGTCACAAGATCAAAGATCCCACGACAAATCAAAACAATACATACCAGTTTGCCCAATAAACATCTCGTACTACACCTCATACCGATTCTCTCAGCATACCAATCGCATAGGTAAAAGGAAGAAAAGGATGGATAACCTGGAAGAAGGTCGGAGAAAGTTCTACAGGAAACGATCAACCTGCTCCTGTGAGTTGGAGTACGAGTAGGAGAACACACAATACTTTCCCAATATTTCCAAAGACTTTCACAAGGGTAAAGGTGATTGCACTTCGCGTGATCGAGATACATATCGTACTAAAGATAAACAATGCAGGCTCTGCGACATAGGCTTTGAGAATAAAGATGTTTCCTAGCGCGAGTATGGTCGCTTGTATAATCACGATGATGAAGAAAAACAACATCTTTCCTACAAATTGTTCTCTAAAGGTATATCTATTACGGTAGGAGAGGTTAGTAGAAAACATGGTAGTTAAGAGAAGCGAACCAGTCCACAAGGCAAGAGCAGTGAAAAAGGGTGCCATACCAGACCCATAGTTTGGTATATTGAAAAGATCAGTTTGTTCTATATCGATCATATCCGTCACAAAGTTTGAGTGACTTTCTGGGTCTGCTGCTAAGAGATCGGTGAGTTTTTCGAGGCTGTCTCCATTGTGGATTTTATTAATCTCTCTGGTAATCGTATTGATACTGTTTTTAAATTTTGGAAGATTCGTTTGTAAGATAGTGAGATTGTGTTGTATAGTATCTAATGCCTCTAATCATAGAGACAGTCCAGTATTGACAGTTGGTATTTGATCTTTGAGAGATTGGAGAAGTGCGTTAGTCGTCGTATGCGTGTCACTGAGGAGTGGCGATATGTCATCAATAAAAGGGAGAAGTGTAGATGAAATATTATTGTCTAAGCTATGGAGTGATGGTATAAGATCATCATTGATAGCATTGATATCATTGCTAATCGTTTGTAGTGCATTGAGGTCATATTTTACATTGGAGAGAGATGTGCTGATGAGGCCTTTTGTCCTGAGTACATTACTTTGTATTTTGATGAGTTTATTGATAGTTGGTTGGAGTGGTTTTGTTTGGAAGTATTGATAAAAGACATTGTTAATATAAGTGGCTCATGAGATCACCGTTGTTAATTTATTATATGTTCCACTCAAATCCGCAGATAAGTCCTGTAAAACAGGAACAGCAGTATTGAACGTATTGCTTGCACCGTCGGCAAGGTGTTCTGTCGCATCGCTGGTGTGATTGAGAAGTGAGGTGATTTGAGGTATCTGGTTTTGTATACCATGCAGTTGGTCGACCAAAAAGTCAGATTGAGTATCTGAAAAATCAGCAATAAGATCGAGTATCTCTTGATTAGTTCACAATGATTGGTCGACTAAAGGGAGGTTGGTTTGACCATGAGTGACAAGACTTTCTAATACATTCACTTGCTCAATCAAATTACCCATATTGCTATCCATTTGCTGGATTGTACTATTAGATTGATTGATGAGGTTGACGCTTTCATTGAGCATTGATTCTTGTTCTTTGATAGTTTTTCCAGCACTATTCATATGCTCAAAGATCGTTTGATTGAGTGTCGAGATAAAGTTCTTTTGGATATTGCCTACGACATTGTTCATCCCTTGAAAGGATATTTTTGCTGCTATTGAATTGGTTTTTTGGTTGATAATATACTCGACTTTGGGATGTATAGGCTCTTTGCTAGTAAAAGAAGCAATATGTTCTGAAAAACCTGTTTCAATAATGATTGCTGAAGAATATGCTCAGCGTTCAACCCCCTGGCGAGCGACAGTATCATCTACAAATACCCATCAGATCTGTGTATTGTTGCGAAGATTTTCTATTGTCTTTTGTCAGAGATTGATATATTCTCCACTCATCAGCGTACCTTGATCATTTGATGCTACAGCAATCTTGATTCACTGGGTGTTTCCGTATGGATCCCAAGCTGATTTGAGATAAAACCAAGCATAGAGTGATGGTATGATACATAGTGCAATGATTGCACTTCGTGCAGTAAAGTTATATCATATCGACTGAAGATCCGTTTTGAGTATCTTCAAGACATTTGCAAAAAATGCGCCCAGGGCTTTTAATCATTTTTTTGGTGAAGAAACTTGTTTCATAGGAATAGACCTGCTAGAAAAATAGAAGAGTGCTATGGTTGATCCCTTTAATTACTATCTATATCAAGAACGTTCTTGTTAAGAGCCTCATAATAGCATAAGAGAAGATGATGACAAGAATACCTATGATAGCATTAGTGATAAGATCTTTGGACGGTTCTGAACCTCCAATAATAGACATAATATACTTATATCCTGTATAAATAAACATAATTCATCATACAGCTATACCTGCTTGCGATAAGAATTGTAGTATCTTAACTCCATAATCTAGGATCGTATCCCACGTCATGATTCCACTTACAATTTGTTCATCTGTAGATAATGTTTCTGCTTGCTCATTAAGTCTGTCTCGTACGCTTCACTCATTACTATCAATAATGTAATCTTGAGATTGTCCAACAACCTCTGTATCCACTGCTGGTATGATTTCGAGTTGTTGGTTTTGAGCAAAAACAGACATGGTCTGACTGAAGAGTCATAGTAAGAAGAGACTAGAAGTGAGTCAGAAGAGTATTTTTTTCATCACTACGTTTGAAGAAAGGTAAAATCTTCAATAAGTATACTTGATTTTATTATTTATGCAAATAATTACTCACTTTGTACTGTAGTTAGATGATTTCGATTTGAGTTCCACATAATCTTCCTGCAAGTTTGATATTTGATGCTCCTTTTCCGATTGCCATTGCTTTTTGGTTTTCTGGTATAGTAACTCTTACTTTATTACCATTCATTTCAAAATATTGAACATCAGCTGGTCTAAGACAAGCTCTGACCATGGTTTCTAAATCATCTGAGTATTCGATATAATCGACTTTTTCACCATCAAGTAACGAAAGAAGAATGTTAATACGATCTCCTTTATGTCCAATCATTACCCCTACTGGATCTACATTTGCATCAGAACTACTTACTACTACTTTTGTTTTGATACCAGGAGCTCTTGCAATTTTTTCAAGACGAACGATTCCTTCTTCTACTTCTGGTACGATCTTATAGATAATAGCTTCAATATATTCTTCTGATGATTGAGTAATATCGAGGGTGATACCAGTACTATCTTTAGAGATTTGTTTAAGGAAGACAAAAATATCTTCACCGACTTCATAAATTCTTTTAGGAATCTGACCATCCGAAGGTAATACAACAGGTACACCTTCAATATCCAGGACGACCGTATTAGAATGAGATTTGATAACTTTTGCTCTGAGAAGTTCTCCTTGTTTGTGTTGAAATTTTTCAAAAAATCTTTCTCTTTCTATACCTTTGAGGTATTGTTTGATGGTTTGTGCTGCTGCTTGTACACCAATACGTGTGAAATTGAGTTCATCAGGAGTAATATCGATAAGCATTTGTTCTCCGATTTCAGCATCGTCTCTGAGTTCTTGAGCTTGCTCAAGATCGATTTGCAATTGATCATCTTCAACTTCTTCAACGACATCGTATTGTCTATAGACGAGAATTTTACCTTCTTCATCAATATCAACTACGATTTCAGCTTTTTTATAATCTGCATAGTCTTTACGAAAAGCTGATCTAATACCCATTTTTACAATATCAATCACTTGATAGGGGTCAAATTTATAATCATCAACAAGTTGTAAAATAGCTTCTTGTATGACTTTACCATCTAATTGCATGTGTAGAAAGTGTAAGAGTTAAAAGTGTATAGTTAATAGAGGTTAATGATTTTCTCCTTATAAAGCAAAACGAACCCGACTCGGGCTCGCTTCAACTCTTGTATAGTATCTATTTTGTTAACAATTTCAAGAGAAAATGATATATTACAGTATAGTATGAATAATTTTTCACTTTTTCATAGTAATGAGCTCTCTTTGAAGGTGAGAAGCAAGAGATGATATACTATCATTGTGTCAGATAAGGCAGATATGTTGTTTATTTCAAGGAACTGACTGCAGTACTTCAAGGAGTGTATCATAACTATTTTCAAATGTATATATGCGATTATCATAGACTATCCAATCGGGATCAATATTTATAACAGAAGCAAGAATCGAACAAGTCTGACGACAACGTATAGCTGGACTACATATGATCATATCAATAGTATATAGCTGTTCTTCATCTTTATGTATATGTCATAAGAATTTTTTACGTCATTGATGGGTTAGAGCGCGATCAAAGTCAGCTTGTCCTATTTTTTTATCTTCAGCAATGCCATGGCGGATAAGAGTAATATGAGGCATTTGTTATTCTCAAAATAAAAGTTTTTTGAGTTTGTTTTGTTGGTGTGTGATAATATAGGTGGTAATGATATAATAGGAAAAATAAGAATGATGTTCTGGGTTACAAATATAGTCGATAAATTCATCAAAGCCATAGGATAGGAGAGTAATTCTTTCAGATCATCTATCAGGATTCGCTGTGTCAGTTTTCATAAGTCATGAAGCAATATAATAGTGCGTTTCTCCTACAACTCTATGCGTATAAGGAAGTGAAATAATATGTTCTATATGGGTGTAATGGTATCATGTTTCCTCTTCCACTTCTCTTGCTGCAGCTTGTAAAAGGTTTTCTCCCTGTTCGACAAGTCAACCAGCAAAGGTTAACCTGGTGAGTCCTGGTTGTTCATCTTGTACCATGATGATCTTTTGTTCTTGTATATCGATAAGGAGTACTTTTACAGCATCTGCCATACGAGCAAGTTCAAATGTTTTATAACTTCCATCAAAAAGTTCTTGCTCTCGTTGATAGATGTCAAATGTAGGTCAACTATGTACTTGAGTTGCATTACTTGGTATAGTCTGTCTTCACATAAATAGAATTATTTTACAATTTCAAAAGGTTTTTCACATATCTCATGTGAAACAGGTTTTTGTGGAAATCTATTATTATAATTTTTTAGTGACTGATTAGCTTCCTCAAATATATCATTGATTTGTTTTTCAGATAAATTTTTTAATTTTTCAAGTTTTTCTTTACTAATATTAAATGGATTAGTAGGATTTTCAACTGTAATACTTAGTCTTTCTTGTCCCATACATGTTATGATTATGAATTAAAAGTTATTATTATATCTTTTATATGACTATTGTTTCTTAAAATCAACTATAATGTTAATCTAAAATATGTGGATTGTTGGCAAAAGCTATGTTAGTAGCTAATCGAGATTCGGGATTTCCTGAGGCATCTCGCATAGGATGAGTGGAAATATATGGTACGACTCCATCAGTTTTCATAATATGCTTTACAGCATCTCGTGGATAAACTTCACCAGATTTCTCATCAGCTTGAGCTTGTTCGAGGAGGTCGAAGAGTTTACGTGGGAAAATGAACGGAGTAAAGAGAGCATAGTTACTCGGAGCTTGTGCTGGTTCTGGTTTTTCGATGATATCGGTGATAAAGTTGTTTTCTATCTGTAGTATCCCATACTTTGATACATCGTCAAAAGCTACTTCTTTTCATAAAATAACTGATTTTCCTGACTGGTGATGAAGGTCGAGCATTTCGGTGTAGATTTTGGGATGATGGATCTCGTCAGCATAGACGACCATAAAAAATTCGTCCTGAATCCATGGTTTAGCTTGTAGTATAGCATGTCCTGTACCTTTTTGTTCGGTTTGTTTTACAAAGGTGAAATTTCAGAGATCTTTGGGTTCATTGATCGCTTGAAGAGCATCTGTTTTTCATTTTTTGTTGAGAAGGTCTTCAAGCTCATAGTTTTTGTCAAAATAGTCTTCAAGGGCTTTTTTGCTTTGAGAAGTGATGATGAGCATATCGTTAATTCCAGCTTTCGATAATCCTTCGACGATATAGTGGATTACGGGTTTATTACCCACAGGGAGAAGTTCTTTAGGGATAGTTTTGGTGATAGGGAGCATACGAGTTCCGTGTCCAGCAGCGAGGATGATGGCTTTCATGAGTTATGTCTGAAATAAAAAACTACTCATTATAGTAGTTTTTTTTATAGTATCTTGCAAGAAATTATTTTCTTTCTCTTATGGTAAATAAGTTTTTATTATCGCTTTCTTGTTCAAGAATTTTTTTATTTACCAATTCTTTGATCTTCTTCTTTTTTTGAAAGGGTGTATTATGAATGATGTCATTACTATATCATATATGATGCAGAACTTTATCTACTTGAAAATTATTATATGGTTTTGGTCTATCTGATGGAATAAACTCAAAATTTTTATAAATATCTAATACAATGGTATCAATAATTATTTTTAACTCAGGTACTTTTTGTCTTAATTCTTCTGAGATCATAACGATCCTTGCTCTGTCTTTTTCAAAATGTTTATAAATTTCTGGAATAGAAATATGATAAATCCTATCTAGAACATATTCTGATATGATGTCTTCAACAGATTTATCTATGAGATGAAGATCTGGTTCTAGTTTATATTTTATCAAAATTTTATCACGCCAATCTGTAATGGGTTGTGATTGAATAGCATTAATTTGGTCTTGAATAAGTGTGCGAAGTTTGCTCTGATGTTCACTATATGATATATTAAATGTATCAATAAGAACTTGAGGGATATAATAAAGTCTTTTATCGAATCCATTGATCTTGGTGGTTTTTTTTATTCTATCATAATTAAATTCAGATATAATTTCATGTTTTAAGACTTGTATACATAATTCACTTTGTAATCCATTTTCAAAATTTCATTTATATTCTCCTGTCTGTATCTGATGTAGTAAATTATTATCTATTTTTTTCATAGTAATATTGTTATGAAGTAAATAGTTTAGATATAATGTGTGTAAGTAATTTCATATAAAATGTCAAGAGAAGAGTGAATTTATGTGATAAAAAAAAGATCCCGAAGGACCTCAATTCTTTTTTATTTTTATTTGTTTTATAAGTTAGGGTTTGGCGCTATTCTTACAGGGAATTCATCAGGAATATAATATCCTTTAATCATGGTAAGACATTTGGTTACATTGTTTTGCCAGTTATATTTGGAAGTAGCATAGTTTTTACCATCAGGATTTCCATATCCGTTGTAGTCGAGAAGAATATGATATTGTCATAGCCATCTATTATTAAGAGTGTTATAGATAAGCTTTGCACCTGCCATTGGACTTTGATAAGCAACTCTATCTCATCTGTCATTATTACCAACGTTACCAATATTATTGTCAGTACTGAGATGTCTACCGAGTGTAGATTCTGCAAATGCAATACAGATACCTACATCGACATCGATATTCGTTCCTTCTGAAGCGTCTTGCCAGAATTCTGCTTGTTTATACACGCCTACTGCATAACTATTAAGGAAGCTTTGTCTTCTTTCTTCTACGCTATTTCCTTGCAATGTTTTGACTGCATAGAGATCTCTTGGAAGATTATATTTGTCTTTTAGATATCTAAATTTATAACCTGTTGGAATGCTTGATTTGTCTTGTAGGGTAGAAAGATCAAGGTAGTCGATAGGATTAACGAATTCACCTTTTTCGATGACCATAAAGGTAAGGTTCGGTCATCCAGCCACAAATCCAGCTCATTTTGTTCCCGGTTCTCATCAACTATATCAGATGATTTGACCTCTTCTTACAATATCTCCTTCTTGAACAATCACTTGATTTGGATACAAATATACCGTCATACGTCCACTTTTATGTATCAGTAACATCCAGTTGAGTCAGATACTATCTTTGTTTGCAATTTTGTAGACCAGTCATTCATCAACGGCATAGAGTGGTGTATTTTGTTCTGCAGGAATTTCTATACCTTTGAATGGTACTTTATATTGTTGTTCATAAGCTGTATCTCAGAAATATCTTGATATTGTAACCACTGGATAGAGTGGCCAAGATAATGGAGCGGCGTTTTCATCTCTTTTTGCAAATGCTTCTGTTTTGGCGAGTTCTGCAATTTTTGCTTCTACATTGAATGATGCTTGTGCAAAATCCAAATTATTAATCTGAGCTATGGTTGCTTCAATATCACCGTACACATCAGATTGAGTACTGAAGAGATATGCTAATTCTTTATTCATTTTTACTTTATTGCTTTCATACAAGGTAAGATAGTCTGACAGGAATTTACGTTGTTCCTGGAGGTCTTTAAGACGCTCTTGGTATTCTTGTATGATCGCTTTCACTTCAGTTTTGTTTTTATTAGATGCTTTGATTTGTGTTATGGTTGCTTTTTCTTGAAGAGTGAGAACATTCATAAGATCATTCATCTGTCCCATAACAGTTTCGATCAGGGCAGTATTAGAAAGTTGATTGCTCACTTCTCCATCAGCTTTGATAAAGAGTTTGAGTTCATCAATACTTCCATCAGGTTTGTAATATTCGTTTTGGATTTTGTACATAAATTGTGCAAATTGTTCGACATATCATTTTGTTTCATTTAAGCTTTTACGAATTTGTTTGACTTGATCTACAGATGATACAATATTTTTTTGATAGAAATATATTTTTTTGATAGCAGCAGCAAGTGTATCTTTTGTTGTTTCAATATCGTTGATGATTTTGACTACTTCTGTTCTTGTTTCAATATATTGTTTATCATCTGTCCCATACTTTCTATCGAGTTGAACAATTTGTTCTCTTAGTTCTTCTACTCATTTATCAAGTTCAGTCAGTGCAGACTGTGCATTATCTTGTGAAAAACTTGTCTCTACTTCTGAGTAGTAGGTCGTATCAGCAGAGTCAGCAATTTTCTTCGCTTCTTCTGGATCTGCAAAGAAGACTGTTGTTTGTGATGGCTCTTGTAGTTTAACATCACCACTTTCAGTTTTGGTAAAAGTCGTGTCTGCGCGTTCGAGAGTCTCTTTTGCTTGCTCTACAACTTGAGTATTGTATGATTCTGTGGCTTGATCAATGACGGTAGGTTCAACGACTGGGGCGCTTGAATGGATTGGTTGTCTTGATGAGACCCATCCAGCAATATTCTCAAAATAATATACAGCAGCAACTGTTCCGATAGAGACGAGTATTCCTATGCTGAGGATAAGAATTCTTTTAGAGCTTTTCATAATAAGCTAAGGTAGATAGGTAAAAGAGTTTATTTTGTTTGTTTGAGCTGTCCAATGATGAGGATTCTTTGTTTGTCTGATCCGATGGGATAACAACCTAACAGCGTCAGATAATTACCGTTTTGATATTTCATATATTCTTCGTTTACTTTGTCTGGATTGACGATAGATCTTCCAATGACTTCATATTCATACAGTTTCCCTTTATAGACTACTTGCATGACATCTCCATTCACAAGTTTGGCTATTTGGCTAAAGATAGTAGCATAAGGGTTTTTCTTCCATGATTCATAACTTGTATGTCAGAATATAAGGGTATTTCCCCCCATTCCTGGATATGGTGTTGTTGGATATTGAACCACCCCATGATAAAGGTCTTTATCGAAATCTTCTTTCGTAATACTATCAATATGTTTGTTGAATGAAGATTGAAGAAATGGTGTATTGACGTTTATTTTTGGGATGATAACTCTATCTGTGGGAGGTAATGTATTGAAATCAAGATTATAGCTACTAAGATTTTCTTGAAGAGCAGTAGTTGTACTATCTTTGCCGATAAAATCTTCTGTTTTATATTGTGATAACGCATCAACGGATTGTGTAATCTTTTCCATTTCCATTTTCTTTCTAAGGAATTCTTCGTCAACAATACTATTCGAGTTTTTATTGGTTGTATAGGTAAATCATCCATTAAAGTTTTCTGATGATCCACTCAGTTGACTAACGATATCGAGTACAGCATTCTGATAGAGTTGTGCATTTACTACAACATTACTCACGATAAATACTACTACAAAGAAAATAGAAAATGTTTTCATCTCTTTCAGGAAACTTTTCACAGGTGATTTCTTCTTGGAGGTATCAATATGATGTTCTAGGTGTTCAAGGGTTGTAAACATTACAAATGAATGAGTAATTATAAATTAACAATTATCAGTATTTTGCTTCAATGTAATTATAGTTCTTTTGTAAGAGAGTACAAAAAAGTGACTCTCTGACAGAGAGTAGGTATTGACTATCTGATGAAAGTATGATATAGAGTGATTGTTTTGTCTGTTTGTGATAACTTCTAGTTAGCGGAAATTGTATTTTGTCGATAAAAAAAGCAGGAGAGTACATTCTTCCTGCTTTCATCGGTTAAGGTCTTATATGATAAGACCCATTTTGTAATACAATAATTTCTTGGCTATGTGCTCATGTTGTTTACAATCACATCTTCCTAAGAACTTTGCATCATTTAGTTGAAAATTATTTTCATCTACCACTACTTGTTGTAAATATACATCTTTCTCAAATACACATTCGTTGCAATAAAAATGATTTATGTGGTGAGATTTGGAAAAATAAAAATTTTTCTTAAAGTATGCTCTACCACAATTTACATTATTTTTAAAGATAGAATTTTCTAAGTCAACAATCTCTTCAAACACAGAGTCATTAAACATAACAATTTGTTCAAATTGAATATTTCTTAAATAAATTGGATAGGTGTATTCTCCATGAAAGTAGACTTCATCTTTTATGGAGATAAGCTCTTGTAAATCTCTTAAATCTCCTTTTTTCTCTTTTAAAAGCTCAAAGAACTCTTTTACTGTAATTTTTTTTGTTTCCATAATTTTATTTAATTTTTTGTTTTAATTATTAACAATATACATATTAATTAATATAATGTCAAGTGTATATTTTCTTGAGTTTTATTATTGATTTTTGTGATATAAAAAAGCAGGAGAGTAAAATACTTTCCTGTTTTAATTGGTTAAGATATTATACGATAATACTCATTTTGTGATTTTTTATTTTTTCTTCAATCTCCTTGTATCTACTAATAGCCCGTATAGTATTTTTAAAGATTGCATTTCCACAATCAAAATCATTTTTGAATGTAGCATGTCCACAATTAAAATAAGATGTAAAAACACTATTTTCACAGAAGAAGCCATTTTCAAAAGTAGCATCTCCACAGTAAAATGAATTCTTGAAAGTAGCATTTCCACAGAAGATACCATTTTCAAAAGTCGCGTTTCCACAATTAAAAGGATATTTAAAAGTAGCATCTCCACAGTAAAATGAATTCTTGAAAGTAGCATTTCCACAGAAGAAGCTTTTTTCAAAGGTGGCTTTTTCACAGAAGAAGCCATTTTCAAAAGTTGCTTTTTTACAGAAGAAATATTCATTGAAAATAGTCTCTCCACAATACACATTTTTTTCAAAAATGGTATTACCTAATTCAATAGGATAGTCGTATATCCCGTCAAAATTAACTTCATCTATGACATGTACTCGATAGTCAAGAGAGTTTAAATTTCCTTGTGACTCCACTAAGAGTGAGAAGAACTCTAATGAGGTCTTTCTTATTGCTTTCATATATTATAAATTTAAGTTAATGATTTTATTTTCAATTTATCATAATAATTTTTATGTTAAATGTCAAGTAAATGTTCTCTGAATTTTTATTGTTGATTTTGGAGCACAAAACCGTATAAAGTTGCTGATTTTATTGATTGATAGTATTTCTTATGCATCGTACTCATACTTGTGGTGAACTGACTTCTGCTCATGCTTGACAAACGGTTACTCTTTGTGCTTGGATTTCATCTTTGAGAAATATGGGAGGACTGGTTTTTGTGGATTTGAGAGATAGATATGGAGTGACACAAGTGACGCTGGATCCTGCGATTGTAGGACAAGAGCTTGTAGATAAAGCAGCGAGCTATAGCAATGAATACGTCCTAAAAGTAACAGGAGAAGTGATCCTTAGACCAGAGAGTATGAAAAATCCTGATATGGTGACCTGAGAGATCGAGATTCGTGCAACCGATATACAACTTGTGTCAGAATCCAAGATTTTGCCGTTTGCAATCGATGAAGATCCGAAGACGAGCGAAGAAAATAGAATGAAATATCGTTATCTTGATCTTCGTAGAGGGCCGGTGAAGGATAATATTATCTTCCGTGCGAAGATGAATCAGTTTACGCGTAATTGGTTTAGTGATCATGATTTCTTAGAGGTACAGACACCGATCTTCAGTGTTTCATCTCCAGAAGGAGCGAGAGATTATCTGATTCCAAGTCGTGTGAATCCAGGTCAGTTTTATGCTCTTCCCCAAGCTCCTCAACAATACAAACAACTCCTCATGGTCGGTGGTATCGATAAGTATTTCCAGATTGCACCCTGTTTTCGTGATGAAGATCCAAGAGCAGATCGCCATAGTTGTGAATTCTATCAGATCGACTGTGAGATGTCATTTGTCGAACAAGAAGATGTGTATACGGTAGCAGAATCGTATATCCGTGACTTGATAGAGTATATCGTTCCCCATAAAGAAATCATCGTAGATTTTACGAGACTTTCGTATCATGATGCGTTAGAAAAATATGGATCAGATAAGCCTGATTTGAGGTTTGACTCTCAGATGATCGAGGTGACATCACTTTTTGCAAACAGTGAATTGGAGTTTCTCGCTTCAGCTCCAAGTGTGAAAGCTATAGTGCTTCACCAACTTCCTACCCGTAAAGAAATCGATGCTCTGATTGAAGTGGTCAAGATAGCAGGATTGGGAGGATTGGCGTATATCCAAATTAAGGAAGACGGAATTTCTGGTTCGATAGCTGGTAAACTGACGGAAGAAGAAAAACAATCTCTTCTGACTGAAACTCACGCTCAGGTCTGAGAGACCGTATTTTTCCTTGTAGGTAAGAAGACTACTGTGTTGAAAGCTGGAGATAAACTCAGAAATGCCTGTAGGGATATGTTCTGACTGGTACATAATAATCATCTCTGATTTGTCTGGATTGAAGATTTTCCGTTCTTTGAAGAAGATGAAAGTAAACCGAATGGGCTTGAATTTGGACACAATCCGTTCTCATATATCAAAGGAGGACGTGATACGGTAGAAAACGTACAACCTCTCGAGCGACAAACAACTCAATACGATCTGACTTGTAATGGTTATGAAATTCTTTCTGGTTCTATCCGTAATCACGATCCAGAGATTTTGGTGAAAGTGTTTGAAACAGCTTGATACACCATTGATGATATTAAGAAGAGATTTGGTACCATGTACGAAGCATTCCAATACGGATGTCCACCACATGGAGGATTTGCGTTCTGATTTGATCGTCTGATGATGATCCTCAGAGATGAACCAAATATCCGCGAATGTTATGCTTTCCCAAAATCTGGTCGTGCACAAGATCTTATGATGAATGCACCAAGCACTATCGATCCTGAAGAATTGAAAGTCTTGTCTATTGCTACGACTATTACTGAATAGCTCTGCACCTGCAGAGTTTTTTTATTATTTTATTATAATGATGAGTGTTCAGCCATCTACATCAGTACATCATGTTACTCCAGTATCTAATATGTTATTGTGAAATGAAGAATGTAATATATTGATGATGAATCATCAAGACCATATCAACTTACATAGAATTTGTGATACACAATCACATTATCAAAACACCATGAGTAAACTCTATGGTAAAATAAATAATGATCTCTTATTATCTTTAGGTAGTGTAGATGAGATCTATACACATTTGTGATATTTTTTTGAGAATTTTGAGAAACTTCCTTTATGAGTAAGAAAAGCGTTATGAGAAAAATGGAAACAGATTGTTATGTATCATTTAAATCAACGACCCCAAATTACGAATACAGATAATGATCAGTATCGAAAATTACATAGAAAACAGATCGAACAGCGGGGAAATATTGTTTCTCATAATGATATCGAATATATTATGAATCAAGATAAATCTATTATGAAAGATTTGGTACTTCATATTATTCGTAGATTAAAAAAACATGGAATAACAGATGAACTCCTTACTTTGCCAACTAAAACATTATCTACAGAGAATTATATGATTCCTCTTATGATGCGTTGAAGGTCAGATTCGACGAATCAAATTACATGAGATAAAAAAATACATACTACTATTTTTAATAAGGCTATATCAGATGGTTGAACGCGTGTGAGATGACCAAGATTGGCTACTAATGGATCTTTTATTATGTGATCAGAAGATTGGAAGAGGTGGTATGATGTACAAGAGAGATACCTTCGTAAGGCTAAAAAAATTATTGATCATGATTATTGAGATTATATTTGGATCCTTTATAATAAAAAAATGCAACAACAACTCTGAACAACTATTGCACAATGGAATAAATTAGAAAAAATATTATCATGAGATAGTTTCTATAAACAATGAACTTATGATGTAGAGGGTATGCATCATGAAGCGCTATTGCTAAGATGAAAGATTTGAGATCGTCTCAAGAAACTTTTAGCTGATGAGTATTGTTTTGTCTAAATTTTTGTAGATTATTAATTGTACAATTCTCTTGCAAAGTTCCTATCATATATCTATAATATACTATACATATTTTATATATTATGTCATCTATCATGCTCAGTCGTATATCGTCACTTGTGGCAACCCTTTGAATAATGCTTTTTGCTTTTACTTTATGATTCTCTTCTACTTTTGCATGAATTGCATTCAACGATAGTAGATCTCTGAGTTTTGATAGTGGAGTAATTACGCTTTATATGGGACAGAATGGCTCTTCTTTTTATCTTGATTCAGTTAATGTAGGTGGAAAGCCTCTCAGTTGTGAAATTAAAGCAGGAACTACGTTGTCAGTTAGAAATAATTGTGATGATGTATCATTTTCATATTCAGAATGAAGTGAAAATATTAGTATCTATGTCCAATATGATAATGATCAAGGTACATGGATATATAATAGTTCTTCAAAAACTTTTACTAGTGCAGTCAGAGGAACACAAAATGTAACAGATCCAAATGACACTCCTTCAACAACGAATGGTTATATTTCACTCTCTTCAGATAATTCTTCAGTTGGACTGAATCAATATATTGATCTGTATGTAAGAACTTATACGAATAATGGTACCATAGACACTTCTAACCGTGACCAAATCAGATTTACTATCTTGAGACAATCAGGAAGTTCTTATTATACAGCTTCTTCTAGTGATTATTATCTCAGAAATGATAGATATACGATGACATCTTCTGATGCTGGATATGCAGTACTGAGTGATTATGTAAGGTTTTATACAAGTGGTACGTATAAAATCCGTGTCGAAAATATGAGTACCTGACGTACTTCAGAGACAGTAGTATATGTAGGTAATAATTGATGATCAACGACAACTACTGCAACGTCTTTTGATATAGGTGTCAGTGAAACAAATCCTTCAATAGATGAATATATTGATACAACAGTAACAGCAAGAGATAGTAATGGTAATAGAGCATATAATTATGTGGGTACGATAAAATATAGTGTTGAAAAAAGAGATACAAATTCAAGCTTCTGGTATAGTGCATCGAGTGATGAATATACACTTTCAACCACGAGTAGATACTTAGGTTCAAGTCAGGAATGATATCTTTCATTATCGAATCATCTCCGTTTTACTAGTAATGGAAACTATAGACTAAGAGTAGTTGATAGTTCAAATTCTTCTGTGTATGGAATAAGAGAATTTTCAGTATGAGGAAGTAATTCTACTACGAGTTCAAGATTTGAATTATCGAGTAATCGTACTAATCTAACGACAAATGAATATGCTGATCTTACTATAAGAGCACGTAATTCAAATTGATATACCAATACTTCATATGCCAATACGGTAAGATTTGAAGTGTATAGAAGAGCAAATAGTTCAGACTCATGGTCTACTATTACAAGTTCTTCAACTGATAATACTCATTATCGTATTTCTCATATCAATTATTCATTTTCATCGAATCAAAACGGAGTAGCTACCTTAACGAATTTCATTAGATTTAAATCTAATAGTTATGATTATAAAGTGAGAGTAGTTGATAGTTCAAATTCTTCTGTATATGGAGAAATTACATACTATCTAAGAAATTCTGGTTCTTCAACAGATACAAGCGATATCTATCGTTATGCATGACAGATATCACCAGCATTACCTCAATTATATGATTATATAGATATCACATTATTGCCAACATCATCTTCTAATACTACTGTGAGTGCTTCGAATACTGTACAGTTGAGTTTAGAAAGAAAACTCCTACCTACATCGAGTGTGTGGACGAGTACTCCAAGTACTTCATGTAAATTATTAAAAACAAGCGCTATACTCAACTCTTCTACTGTTGTAGATGATGTAGTAAGATGTACAAAAAAATGATTCTACAGATTAAAAATTACTAGCAATAATAATAGTAGAACAGTGTGATATGTCTATTTTACCATACTTGATAGTAATGATTTTGTAAAGACATTAGGATGATTTACCAATACACAAAGACAAGAAGTTCAAGAAGAATATAGAACATTTATGGATCAAGTGAATAGATGGGAATCACAATATCCAAGACTTACATATAATACATCATGGAATAATCTTTGGAAAAATTATTATATCAAACTTAATAGGCTTGCTTATAATAAACCTGGTAGAATAACTACCTATAGTGCATATGAGAGAGCAAGAGATGCGTTCAATGATTCTTTCAATAATATGAAATAAGATATATTATCACTTCAATAATCTTTACTGTAGAGTATTACAGTAGGGATTTTTTATTCCGCTCTAAGATTGACTTTGCTAAAATATGCTGAAAGTACAATACCCATAAAAATAAGTCCATAGAGCATTTGAATGGTGCTAATAATCATTCCATTGGTATTGATAGCACCAATATCTCCATATCATACTGTTGTAAGTGTTGCTAATGTATAATAGATCGCTCATAATGCATGAACTGACTGTTCTGGTTGAGAAAGATATGCAAGGGCATTGTAATGCTGATAGAGTAGTGCAAATCAAAATATCATCTCTCATAAATTACACGCAAGAGATATAAATTGTTTTCTAATAGAAAGCTTTTTGACAAAAATATCTGATAATAAGAGGCTAGAAAGAATAGATATGAAAAGATCAACGAGTAGATAGGTCACCAGTATCATGATAATGATGCTATTATCTCGATGATTGATGAGTATAATAAAAAATAAGAGAGGAATACAAAAATGATAAAGATCTAATGCCCAAGAATATGATTCTTTTTTTTCGGTATAATGACGTACCCAAAATGAAGGCATCAATAACTTAGTAAAAATAAGTGATACTAGGAGAAGTTTTTCACTTCAGTACATCTTTTCATAGGGATGTCTATTATTCCATACAGACTTGATCGTATAAAGATAGGAGTCTTTGTGATGGATGTGAAGGTTGGAAAGTGTATCTTCTAACATTTCACTAAAACCATTTTTTTCGTTTGAAAACATAGAATTGTACTAATCAAATAAAAATCATAACAGAAATAGTAATGATATAGATGGTCGTATTTTCTATAGGAAGATCGACAAAATTCATACCAAACACTCACGTAATAAATGATAGTGGTATAAAAATACTAGATATCATCGTTAATGTTTTCATAATATTATTGGCTCTGATGTTTTGAATTGCATTTGATGTGTCAGCTATGACAGATATATTTTCATAGAGATAATGAGTTTGTGATGAGATTTGCTTGAGCATATAAGCAATATGTGTTGTTCTCATAGATTTTGTTTCCTCATCAGGATGGGTCACTATTTCGAAAAACTGTTCAATAATCTCTGCAAGAGGTCCAATAGTACTTTTAAACATTCCTATAGTGAGTTTGAATCTCATGATGTCTTGAATGACATGCTCTGTATATCCATGAGTTGAGGTTGTTATAACTTTAAAGTGCTCAATAACATGTTCCAATTGTTGTATGGTATCAAGAATATGATTGTTAAATGCTAGTATTAAACTATATATTGTAGAATCATATTCTATTCTTTTATGCTGGATCTTTTCGATAATGGTATCAATAAATGGTTCGGTATGGTTTGTAATAATATAGACGTCACGATCTGCTATTAAAATATTACATTCAATGAGATCAATAGCTTTTTGTTTTGTATTATAACTAGGTATAGTAAGTACAAAAAGATCATGCTTTTTATCATGTTCAATAAGGGGATAATTATTGTTTTGAGTAAGAAGAAGAAAAATTTTAGAGCTGACAATGTCTTTTAGCTTTTCTTTACTGTTTTCATTAACAAGTATATCACTAATATAGTGAAAGTGTTTCATAGGAAGTGGTGGTGATAGCTATAAAATAGAATTCTTATATGCAAAGTATATTCCTCTTATTCATCCTTGCAAAAAATGTTCTAACTCCCTATAATGAAGTTATTGCGATTTTAGTTCTTGTGGATATAATAGTATGATAATGGTCAAACAACCACAATTTACCTGGATTCATCTCAAGAATGCTACGAAGTGAGATATAGAAAATATACAAGCAGAATATGACTTCCATGAGCTTATTAGAGAAGATCTTTTAGAACTGAGTTGAGAGAATAAAGTTGATTATTATGAAGAAGACCAGGCAGTAACTATTCTTATGAATTTTCCTAAATATGATACCAAATTGGAAAGATATCTCCATAATCCTTTTGTCATTATTGTTTCTCATCAGTATGTATTGTCAATATGTAAGCATAATTCACAGCATATTGATAGTCTTGCAAAAAAAGCTCAAGATAAAACGTATTTAGAAGATGATGCATCAACACCAACGTTTGATCTGGTGTATGATATTATTGATACTATGTATGATAAGTCAGTTAAATGACTTGCCAAAGCATCTCAAGATGTTGTCAAACTTCAAGATAATATAGGAACCAATAAGGATATGGATAAAAATCTTTTAGAAGAGATTATGGATAGAAAAATTAATATGATTACTTTACAACATATTTTTCGTCCACAAAGACAGACTTTGCATGAATTTAAATCTATCCTCAAAAAAATTCTTCGTACTGATGAAGATGAAGTGGCAGATGCAAAACTCTATATTGAAGACCTGGATTCTAAACTTGATAAAATCTTAGATAATATTTCGCTGAATTATGAATCTTTAAAATCTCTTGCAGAAACGTATGGTGATATGATTGACCTCCAGACGAATAAAAATATTTCTCGTCTGACTGTAGTGACAGTATGAACTGGGTTTATGTCAGGATTGGCTGGTTTATATGGTATGAATGTCATACTTCCAGGAGCAGAGAAGAGTTATATGTTTTGGGTGATTATTGCTCTTGGATTGTGTACAATATCTCTTTGATATGCACTTTTGAAAAGAAAAAAAATGATATAAGTTATTGATTTAAAAAATCCCCAATGGGGATTTTTTTATTATTCAGATTCTGAAGTATTCGTCTGTTCAGCTTTTACAAGAGGGAAGAGAATCACGTCACGAATATTGGCCTGTTCGGTGAGCATGGCTAAGATACGATCGATACCCATACCTCGTCCTGATTGAGGAGGCATACCATATTCCATCGCGAGAACAAACTCATCATCTCCTTTCGTCGCTTCATCATCACCACGTTCGAGAGCTGCCCCTTGAGCATCGAAGTTAGCTTGCAGTTCTACAGGATCAACCAATTCACTATAGGCTTTCAGGATTTCCCATCCATTCACGATAGCTTGGAATTGTTCTACTATCATCGGATTAGCATCAGATGTACGAGCAAGTGGCTGCATCGTTTTAGGATAATTGTAGATGAAGGCAGGTCCTACAATCTTAGGTCTAGTTACTTTCTTATACAGATAATCGATCATGGTAGCAGTACCTTGTTTTTCTATCCCTACTCGATGAAATCCTTTCGAGAGAATCAATGCACGAAGTTCATCTTCATTTTCTGGTCCATATTGTCCTACATCGATACCACTATCTTCTCTTATTCTCTTAACGTAATCGATACGCTCCCATGTCTGTCAGAAAGAAACCTCTTTTATCTCTCCATTCTTATCAGCAACTTGTATAGTTCTCTTGAGCTGTGGGATATTGTCAAACAGATAGTTAAAAAGTTGCTCAGTAAAGGCCATATTATGTTCATAATTTCGATAAGCAGCATAATGTTCTACCACCAGAAACTCTTGAATATGACTTGGGCTTGATCATTCATTACGAAAATTCTTCCCAATTTCAAAAATTTTTTCTAATCCTCCTACCGTTGCCATCTTGAGAGCAATCTCTGGTGCTATACGAAGATACATATCCGTATCGAAGTCGTTATGATGCGTCACAAAGGGTGCAGCAGCAGCTCCCGATGCACTATTTCCAAGAATAGGAGTATCTAACTCCATAAATCCTTGTGACCGATAAAATTCTCTCATTGTCTTGATAAATTGGCTCCTGAGTTTCATTCTTTCTAGGCTCTCATCATTGAAGATCATATCCAAATATCTCTGTCTATACGCAGTTTCTGCATTATCTTCACCGATACCATGGAATTTATCACCTAGTGGTCTTATAGCTTTCGAAAGAAGTTGGTATTCTGACACGAAGAGAGTCAGTTCTCCCTTATGCGTGACAAAGAGTTCTCCACGTACACCGATATAGTCTCCCACATCAAGCATCTTATCGACAAACCGATAATCAAATGATTTGGTTGTTTCTCCCATAAGAGTTTTTTCTTGGCCATTTGGTAGAGTGAGGAGTTTTGTATGTTGATGTTCAAACATAAGTTGAAGTGTTCCTGTCTCATCTTTGAGCTGTGCAAATGATAGCTTCCCACTTACTCTCTTCAGCATAAGACGTCCAGCAAGAGAGACTTGTGGTCTAGGTCCTGAGAGAATATCTTCTATCGGACGAAGAGATGATTGATCGATTAATTTGAGAGTGTTGATATGACTATTTTGACTCCATTGTTGTGCAAATGGTATAATCCCTAGTTCGCGAAGCGTTTTTAGCTTAGCTTTACGAACATCATATTCTGTCAAACGATTCATAGATTCTATAGTACATAAGACTAAAATAATACATGTACCATAGTACGTATTCTTATACAAGAAACAAGTCATACTATAGCTAATACTATAAAAAAATCCCCACTATTGGGGGATTTTAAGAATGATATTACCAATTAGTAGATCATGACATAACATATCAAGGACAAGAAAGTGTTTGTGTGCCATTAGAACAGTTCCATACATTAAGTACTCAAGCTAATCATAATGATGACATTCCAACTCATCTTCCATTTGTTCAAGGATACGATGCTCTAATAAGATCTCATGATCAAGTTAATCATCTACACAGTTGTAATGCACTATTACTTACTCCAAATCAATAATAATATGCATCACGATAGGAAGTAAATGAAGTGAATCCATCTTTTAATGACTGACTAAATGGATAATTACTATTAGAGAAGTAACTCGCTACTGCATTTGAAGGTGCACATTGAACACCGCTAGTTGCACAATAATAATTTCCTGCTTTCTCTGGTATATACCCATTACATTGTTTTGTTACTGTAGCAGGTTGTGAGGGATGATCTCCTGGTTTTAATACTCGTGATTGAAATCATGCCCAATTATTGTTTCACCATGAATATACATGTGCATTATATCTATATACGACATCATGTCTATACCAATCATTACTTGTTACAGGTCCGATAAAGTATATAGCATCCCAAGAATTTGATGTAGCAGAGATAGCAGCTCAATTAATATTTCTACAAAGTTTTGTATAGTAGTAAGTATTTCAAGGTAACGTAGTACCTAAATTTTGATTATTAAAGAGATAGTATGAAGGCTCTCATATAGCATAGACAGCACTTCTTGGATTATACCACCCATCTCAATCCCAACTTCCCATACCTTCAGCATTTAAGACACTATATGGCACTTTGCCACTATAGAAATCAAATACTTTTTTACTACAGATACCAATATATCATCAATTACTATTAAAGATTCTTACTTCATCTCATGATAATCCACTTGATCCATTAGCTGCGGTATATGCTGTCGAGAACCAACTTGGTACTGCGAAATCAGGACATTGACTTGCATTGCTACACGATACAGATGTGTTTGTATTACATGTTCATAGTGTGGCTTGTGTATGGCCAATACAACTACCACCATAACCTAATGTATCACCAGTTCCTGTACATGATTCACCATAATGAGATTCACATGTATTGACCGGAGGACAAGTGGCAGGTTGTGTAGTCGCAGGTTTAGGCTGAGGACAGAGGCTATCAGCAACAGTAGCGCCATTGTTATCCTTACAAACAACGGTACGAGTTTGTTGGTTATTAGCACATGCAGACCAAGTTGAAATATCCCAAGAATAACTAAGTGGCTGATCAACAAAACATTCTACATCTTGACCACCATTTACTCCTAAACATTGCCATTCCCAACCATTTCCAGCCGTATGGAAACCATTTGGAGTTCCAATAAGACAGAGTGGAGACGGAGGCGCAGAAGCAATTGTACCATAAGGAACAGCACAAATACCAGCAGTAGCATTTTGAACACAAGCGGAACCATTTCGGTTATAACCAGTTTCACAGACGAATCTACATTCAGAAGTAGAAGGAGTTGTATTATAAGTAAATATAGTCGAAGGGGACCAAGAGCCAGCGACATAGCTTTGCACAATAGTACTTGTAGTGTTCGCTATCGCGTGCGCTGGTAGATTTTCACAAGCTGATGATCTTGTTGTTACTGGAGTAGAGAGTGCACATACTTCACATCTTACTTCAAATCCTTTACCTGGTTTAAACCATGCTAAGAACCCTGATACACCATTGTCTTGTGTGATAGGATTTACAAATCCCCAAAGTGGATCTCAAGCTGATGCTTGTATACCAACATTTGCAAGACTTTGATTGTATGGCCAAGATAGCGGATGTGAATAATTCCATTGTGAGGCATTACATCCATAAAATGGTCAGGCTGTATTATTTTGTGTAGATCTTAATTGTACAAATTGTCCAACAGATGCAAGATTGTTGATAGTAACTTTAAGGTACTGACCACTCGTGATCGCTCCTGTAAAACTATAACTACCAGAAGTAGTATATATTACACCTCCAGAACTTGTAAGATTTGGAAATGAGTTATTATTCAGAGCAACTGCAATATCATTCGTATTAGTTGGAATAATATTCGTATTAAGTCCAGCATGAGTAGTAAGTGGAGCATATGGTACACAAGCCATTGCTACATAAGGAGCATTACAAGAAGCATTTGCCCCTCCATCAGATCCTAGACATGTCCATGTGAAGAAATTAGATCCATCAGGACTCACAGAAGTGATAAATGGAGTACCTACGCTACATAGACCTGCAGTAGGAAATGCTGAAGTAGCTTGTCCATGAGATGTTCCACAGACAGCATTCACTGGTGTAGTTGATCTCGTTGCGCTACAAGAAGCATTTGCTCCTCCATTAGTACCTAGACACTGCCAAGACCAAGGTCCAGTCCCTGAAACGGCACTTGCTGTTCCTGAACTACAGAGATTTGCACTAGGTGCTGAAGGGAAAGAACCTCCATTTGCAGATCCACAGGTACCAGCTGTAGCAGTTCAACCACATGGTTGTGTAGTCGCGGGTTTTGGCTGTGAACATAAACTATCTGATACTTGATTACCATTATTGTCTCTACACACAACAGTACGTGTTTGAACGGATGTTGTTGAAGTATTATTTCGAGAACATCATATTGCCCCACATTGTGATTGTGTAGTTAGTGTACTACATTGTGTAGCTGTATATGTATTTTGACAAGAATGTTTCAACATAAGTGATGCGTAATATGTTTGACTTTCTGTAGCAATTTCACGAATTTGATCAGCAGAAACATTATAATAAAGATTTAATGGCAAATCTAATCGTCTATTATCATTTGTTATAAATGATCTTCCGTTTGATGATGGTATATATGTAACTGGCACTTGAGACTGATAGCTTGGTTGATAAATATCAGCTACCCAAGAACTTCACATTCTATAAATAGCATGTAAACCAACACCACTATCAGGACAAGCTAAGTCGTTTCTTGTTTGATATGCTTCAGTAGCGGTAATAGCATCAGTAGAAGATGAATTATCACCACACCACGCATTTGATCAACAGTTAGGGGTATCAGGTGCTTTTACATAATTACTACCGTTACACTGAGCTTTATACCATTCACAATAGTAAGTTGATCCAGCAGTAGTACCATTGCTACAATTGACAGCATAATGTACTTGACCTGCGCTTGCAGCAGTACAAGATCATCCGTTTGAAGTCGATGAATTAAAGCTGTTTGGGGAAAGTGATGATCATGCTACAGGTTGCATACTTGAATTATATGCTGTATTCGATTGCCATTCAAATGGAGTATTGTTAATCCATACTTTTCTAGGATTTGGTTCATTACTAGTTCCGCTACATGTCCCTCACCCTGTACTAGAACATGCTCACCATGAACCTATATCCCAAGAATAAGTACTGGTATTATTTACAGGAGCTGAACAACTTACAGAACTTACTGAACTAGGTGAAGAAGATGTTTCACAAGTCCATGTTGCTATACCATTACTAACACTGACAATACCATTTTGATATCCCAAGTCAAAATAAGAACCATCACACAGATATGCTGATGTATTCATTTCTTCTGTAACATACATGGAATTACTTCCATAATAATATGTCCCGCCAGATGGTCTTGGAATCTCATTGAGATCTAGTCCATTAGTGAATGTTGTACATGCCGGTATATGACAATCATAAGAGGCAGGATTACCTGGATCTTCTATAGGACAGAGTGCATAGGTCTCTGATCCACTCATGAACCATCACATCCCTGCTAGTACAACCGTCGCATAGAACATCGTAAATAAAAGTTTTTTCATTATGTGTGTGGTGGAAGATAAAAGAAAGAAGAGAAAATAATAGGAAGGAGTAGTGTGTGGTAACCACTCCTATATGATATAACTATTTGTTATTTTCAAGAGCTTGGATTCTTGCTTCAAGAGCATCGATTTGAGCTTGTTGATTAACATATTTGTCGAAGAGTTCATCAATCTTAGCAGAAAGTTCTTTCACCGCTTCGATAAGTGGAGCAACAAGATTTCCATAGGCTACTGATTTGTATCCATCAGCATCAGTTTGAACAAGTGATGGGAATACTTTCTCTACTTCTTGTGCAATCACACCGATATCATTTTTTTCTGAGAGTTTGTTATAGTAACTATATCCATTCAGTTTAAGGATATTATCCAAAGAAGAAGTTAAAGGAGTGATATCTGACTTATATTTGGCGTCTGAATTGTAGTAGTATGCATTGGCTCTTGCACTACCGTTTACATTTAGTCTATCACTACCTGGATCGAACGCTGCATCGTGTCAGATAATAAGGTTTTCAGTAATAGATGCGTTACCACGGACATCAAGTTTCTTTTGTGGGGTAGCAAGATTAGTACCGATACCTACACGACCTCCAGAAGAGATGGTGAAGAGAGAACCAGCTCCCGCTTTTTCAATATAGAATTGACTATCATTCATGCTAAGACCATTGTAACCTGTACCTCCTACTCCATATCTCCATCTTACTTGAGCACCATTTACGATATCGATCAGTGCAGTACTATCCCATGCTGTTGTAGGATAATCAGGTATCTTACGAATAAATTCAGCAAGCTGATATTGATTACCATTCACTTCAAGAGGTACGCTTGACCACCATCATCTTCTTCTATCAGGTGTACCTACACGAAGTCCGTATTGAATTGTAGCAGTGCTAGTGTTGAATGTACTACGAGTATCACGAACATTCGTTCCTACATTCATAATTCCACTATGCCAGTAACTACCAGCACTAATCATAGTTAACCAACTTGGTCTTACCAAATCCATAAAAGGAGGATATACTCCAGTAGGAAGTTGATAGTTATTATAGAAATCATCACTACCAGTATACCAGTTCATTCTAATGTTTCCTAACATGAATGTTTCATTACGATCTGTATTTACTGAAACAGTTGGGTATGATTCGTATGTGTTACATTCCATACGACCTTCTTCAACAGCACGTTCATCATATGGTGCTCGATTCCATGGGTCATCACCTGATTCTGTCCATCGACAATCATCTCTATCTATAGTGATCGCTCTACTACCAAACTGTACTGTACCTCATCTCTCTACGTGAAGAGTGGCTTCTGGATTAGTGGTGTTGATACCGAGACTGGTTTGTGCTCCTTCAGCAGTAAAGGTAAATTGTGTATTTTCACGATTTGTATTGTTCATTCTTGCTGATTTGAAATTTATTTTTCAAGTATCTACAGTATTATCAAGACTTGTATAATTGTCTGTGTCATCCATATTTACTTTAAGATTTCCTCCTTCATTGGCTTTATCTCCATCTACTTTCCTGATGAAGTTACCTCCACGGGATTCGATAGAACCAGCAACTACCATTGCTGTATCAGGTTTAGCAGCAATAGCATTGTTGTTATCTGTTGCACCAACTCTTAGGAAGTTGTTATTATTTACTGTACTTTCTTCTCCACTTGCTGTCGCAAAAAAACTATCATTCGCATTCGAAGGATTACGCTTGAAGACATCACCATTTGTACTACCCATTCGTTCGTTGAATTGGTCACGAGTTCGTATATGTACAGTACCATTAGTATCTGTCATCATAACACAGTAAATATCTTCAATATCTACTTGTGTATCGCCTCCTTCAATTGGAGGATCAATAATAGGATCATCAATACTTGGATCTATCTGTATTGCTTTAGATTGAGATTGGCTGAATCTTTGTCCTGCTGCTATAGCCTCAGAACATTTCAGTTTAGTAAAGGTAATATTACCATTTGAAGTAAGATTTCCTGCTACGTTAAGATTCCCATTTCAAGGGACACCATTTCCTTTTATGGTGACATTCCCATCTACTCAATCTAAAATAATAGTAGCAGCATCGTCTGTGACTTTCGTACCACTTGGTGATAGAAAGATTTGTCTAATGGCAATACGCATATTCTCGATAGTCGATGGAATACTGAGCTGTGCATAAGCGATACTACCTACAAGAGCGCTAGCTCCTAGCATCAGTCCGAGAACCAGAGCAGAGTGCTTTGAACTAAAGAATGATGAAGATTGTTTCATGTGTGTGGTCTATAAAAAGATTAAAATAATAAGATCTAATAAGAAGAGAAGGAAATATCCTTTGCCTAAGTATAGGAGTATGAGATGAAAAGTACAAAAATAGATCTTTTCTGATAACTATTTGTGTTCCGTTTTGTTTTTTGTGTGATATAGTATGTTTTATGTCATTGCGCCTCTTACCTGCGAAGCTGGGAGCGAAGCGTGGCAATCCAAAGAGAGAAAAACAACTCAAAGCATGAAATAGAAAAAAAATAGCACTTATTGAACAAAAAAATCCTTATTGTAAGGATTTGTATGGTAGTATTACTGATTAGTGGATTGTCACATCCTCCTTCCAACCCGTCTTCGCAATGACAGAAAACAAAAAAACCTCTCACGGATGAGAGATTCTCTATAGTAATCAGAATAAGAACGAGTAATGGATTACTTCACTATCGTTCGCAATGATGAGTATGGATTGTTACTATTTTTTGATGATTTTATGAGTGATGAGTTGATCATCTACCTTAATCTGAAGGATATAGAGACCTGCAGGGAGTTTACTCACATCGATAAACTGTTCAGAGTTCAGATTTTTTCCAGTAATGAGTTGCTGTCCACTCGTTGCGTAGATACGATATTCATCAACTTTGTTGTTGTTCATGAGTTTTATTGCTATTTTCTCAGTTGTTGGGTTTGGGTAGACTGTTGTTTGTATCATATCAAGCTCTTCAGTTCCCATAGATCCATTTACCCAATCTACGATATTACGTTGAGGGTAACCTGTTGGTCCACCGAGACTATCTTCTCGTTGTCGATTAGTATTGAGCTTTTTATAAGAAAATTGTTTATCTAATAAAGTTGCACCTCATACATTGTTAACAATGATTGGAGTACTAAACATTGCTATATCTCCAATTTGAAATCCAGCAGTTTGAGCAGCAGCTCCTGTTGGGAGTTGGTCATGAATATTGATAAAAGCATCTTTCAACCCATCATTATTGGTATCAGCAAGAGCTTTTTTCATATTCATAGAGAGATTGATACCCAGACTATTCGTGTTTGTCTGTACAGTCTTCTGAAGAGCTGTTGCTTGATCCCAGGTTATAGTAGTACTTCCTACTGTTTCAGAAGCAATAGTTGGTGCAGTAACTCAACCAACTGCAGAGGTATTAACGAAGGTTCCCCCCCCACTTCCATTTGATCTCCAGAAACTTGGTTGTGAAGCAAAAGAGTCTGATGTTCCTACATCAATATTTTTCGGTCCAGTAAAGTTATAGGATGGATTGTTAGTAGAACTACCATTTGCGAAGGTGATGGTCTTGTAAATTTGTCCATTCGTACCTGTGACTGTTTGGTCAAGAGCCATCTGTGCATCTACTTGTTCAGCAGCTAACATTCATCCAGCTATCATCATAGCTTTACCCATATTGGTGATTGTATTCATGTTGTGAATAGTACTATAAAAGATAAAATCTCTATTTCTCTAATCTTATTATATCACTTTTTCTATAAAATGCAAGAGAAAGTGGAGAAAATGAATAGTGGTAATAGGAGTTTATTATCTGAGATAATGGTTGTGTTGTTGTAGAGAAAAAGGTAGCTCTAGAACAGAACTACCTCATGTCAAATATTTAAATCCGCTTCTATGAAAAAGCTAATGAAAATATATATGAACATATATGAAAATGCAAGAGATTGTAGTCGTTATAAGGTTGCTTTCGTTACGAATGCGCCATCTTTACATCCGTTGGTCTGTCATAGTTCAACTGCTTTGGCTCTGTAGGCTGCTTGTGGAGCTCCTGTATAGGATACTTTCCATCATGCGGCGATTCCTTTGAGTACAAGATAGGTATTACATGACACTTTACTTGCTGGACTGATGTTTTCTCCTATCATAGCCTTACTAGCTGCAATATTGAATGGAGTATAGAGTACATTTGATTTGCTGACGTTGGTAAAGGTAAATGTTTTACCAGATGTGTTTTTGAGTTTATACTTGTCGACAAGGTAGGGTATGACTTGAGCGTAGTTAAGTGTTCATTGTGAAGGTAATACTGTCGTTACTGTTGGCTCAGTAGCTGGTTTCTGTTCAGGTTCCGTATCAAAGGTATCAGTTGTTGCTTCAGAAAGTGATGGTGTAAGTGTGTTTCCCGTATACTCAGGTGTTGTATCGCCACTCATAGTTTCTTCAGAAAGAGTATTGCCAGAGAGATTGGTTCCTGAAAGTGAGTTTCCTGACAAAAGATCTCATGTAAGGGTAGTGTCAGGTAGACTATCGTCAGTGGTTGTCTTGGTTTCAGGAGCAAGTACTTTGTTATAAAGCCAGTCAGAAGCACCTGATCAGAGATCGTAGAGTCCTCATACGACAACTCCGAGTAGAAGTAATCCACCTACGACAGCTAGTCAGATGGATTTTTTTTGGAAACTCGCTTTGCTAAAAAGGAGTGCAAATAAGAGAAGCATGACAATATTGAAGACTCCAAAGATCAAAAACGGTTGTGTATCAGTCAATGATGAGCTTACTGCAAAGAGAATCGGTGATATACCGAGAAGATAGAGTAGTCCAAGGAAGTGTTGTTTATCCATATAAGTATATACAATCAAATAAAATAACTCATTCATTTCTGATTATATGAATTGACTACTATGAAAAAAGATGAAAATCATCATAAGCGATAACTGATGGTTAGCGAGGAGAAGTAATAATGAAAAATGAAATACAGAGTGGCTTTGTAAAAAAATATGAAAAAACTACTCGTTATGAGTAGTTCTCTGTATGTTATGACCTACCAAGCCATTGTTGTATTTCTCATAGTGTTGCTGTGACTGCATCCATATTGATAGTGATATCAGAAGATCATTCCTGAGTAGAAATGCTGGTATCATCAGATAAGGTAGTGCTCACATATTGTAATAATTGTTGTTTGAGTTCATTAGAGACATCTTTGGATACATCTTGAGTATATCATTCGAGTAAATTCGTCCCCAGAGATAGTGCTTGAGATCATAATGACGTGTTTTTCTTATCAGCAGTTGTAGGTGCTGGTGGTAGAGTGTCAGTGTCTTGAGCAGTATCAGTCCTGAAGAGTTTATACAAGATCGTGAGATATTCTACTCTTGTAACCTTAGTACCTACTGGTACAGCTGGTAGTGAAGAGATCTGATGATTTTTTTGGATTGCTCCTAAGAAACTCAAAAGTTGGCTGTTTGTGACAATTTCATTTGTCGCATATTCCATTTTGACTGTAAATCATGCACGCTCAGCAATAGTTCTCATCATCTTATGCGTAAGGTAATCGTTAGGATATACTTTATATGCAGAAGAGACGGTAATCAGACAATGATCCAAAGCCCATTGTATAATAGGTACTCATGGAGGATCTGCGTTGTCGATAGGTAATTCATACTTACATGTTTTTTCTTTGAGATTGTTTTGTAACATAGTGAATGGTACATAATCTCTTTGATTGTTACTTCCATCGGTTTGGTTGTTATGATCATGAGGGTCTTCAGGATGATAATCAAATCATGATGATCAATCATGAGAATCTCCTCCTCATAATTGTTTGACCTGTGTTTTGGTCCCACCTCCAGATCCAAACATTTTCTTAATCCATTGATTGACTTGGTCTTTTTGTTTATTGACACTTGTGTTCATATCATTGGTAAGAGATGATGGAGATTCTGGTCAAGCGACTCCATGAACTTGTGGCTCGCGTGAGGCTTGTGCAGAATTTTGAGGATTGGGATTGATGGCTACGTTCAATGATTGTCAGACAATCGAGACGAGCACCGTACACATGATACTAACAACAAACACTTGAGAAGTTTTTTTTGTTTTGTTGTTGTTTTTCATTGATGTCACCACACATCATTAGAGATATAAAAGTATGTTTTGTATATCACACAACATCATATTATATATTTTTTTATATTTGTCAAGTATTTGTAATAAAAAACATGGCCAAGATAATAAAGAGAAGTCTGGTAGTGATATTTTCATTATAAAAAATCCCGTAGTAGTAACGGGATTCACGCATCTTACCATACAATAAGGTCAGAATTATTTATTTTTTTTCAAAAGATCTCTAATATCAGCAAGAAGTTCTTCTGTTGTAGGTCCTTTTGGTGCTTCTGGAGCGGCTGGTTTCTTTTTAGTCATTTTATCTTTAGCATGATTGATAGCTTTTACCACTAAGAAGAGTACCGCAGCAACAATCAAGAAATCCACAACAGCTTGGATAAATGCACCATATTTGAGCTGAGCATCGCCTACACCTAGCGCAAGATCAGCAAAGTTTTTACCTTGCATAAGGATTCCTACTATAGGCATGATCACGCTTTCAACCAGTGATGATACAATTTTACCAAATGCAGTACCGATAACCACTCATACAGCAAGGTCCACTACATTTCCTTTCATAGCGAAATCTTTGAATTCATTAAGAAGTTTTGACATGACAGAATAGAATACGATATAAAATCACATAGTATATACAGGTACAATATAAATAAGCAATACTTTTTTATATTTTAACTTGAATTGACATTAGTGTTTATTATAATATAGATATTAATGTATAATGGTTTTTATTTTATATTACAAGACTTCTTATGAACCACAAGAATAACCCTTCTCATGATTATGATCAAGAGATGAAATATCAACAAGAATTTCTCAATAAACAAGAGACAGAAATGGGCGTTGCAAAAAATGCATTAGAGAAATATCCTACAATGGGATGAATTCCTACTATAGTATTAGCATTGTCATCTCTATTGGGTTGAGCAGTAACGTTATATTATGTAGTTGATTCTGTAGTGAGTAATAAGAATACTGCTACCGAACATGTTCTTCCTCTTACTACTACTCCAGAATCGTTACAAGGAGTATTAAAGATTGATACGATGAAACTTATCGAGGACTATAAAGAAACGTTGGATAGTACTGAAAGAGAAAAGTTTGAGCAACTTTCTCCTCAGAAACAATGGGATCATGTTCACAAGAACCATTAAACAAAAACATCCTTCGTATATGAGGATGTTTTTTTTTTTTTTGAGTTATTTTTTTAGGCAGAGAGTGATGGTATGATCTCCTAGTGTAAGATCTTTCGTGATATCATAATCTGCTCATCCATAGATTATAGTACTCAGCGTTTCTTCTTGAATAGTCGCACCGTGATGATTGATGAGTTCTTCTGCATATAATCAGGTTATCTCGAGTTGGATACGATCAGCGATGTCATAATTAATTTCTTTACGAGCGTCTTGTATCGATCTAATAAGATCACGAGCATATCATTCTCTCTTCAGTTCTGGAGTGATAATCCAATCGATTTTCATAACAATACCATTATCAACTTCAATATCTTCAGATTCATCTGTTTTGATGTAGGATATTTCATAGCTTCAAGCTGGTAAAAGCCATTCTCCTACAACTACTGTTCCATCACTTCCTTCTACAAATTGTCCTGATTTTGCAAGTGCAAAAATATCTTTCGTTGCTCATCAGAATAATTGTCCAATAACTTTCCCATCAGGTTTACAAATTTTCGTCACATGAGTATTCAGTGAGGGATCTGAATGTACTGACTTCATATTCAGTTCTTCGGCAATAATATCCAAATAATACTGATCAAGTGATATTCACAAGATGAGGTTTGAAAGTGGTTGTCTTACTCTTATATTTTTCTTGCCTCTGGCTGCTAGTCCCATACGTACAATGTCTTGTGCTGCATTCATCTGGTCAGAAAGTTCTTTGTTTGCTGAGAGTTCTAGTGATGGGAAATCTTGGAGATGAACGCTATTGAGTTCAGAGTGATCAGGTGAGAGTGTAGAGTTAGTCAATGTTCTCCATATATACTCGCTGATAATAGGCATAAATGGTGATGCTACCACACAAAATTGAGTGAGAACAGTATAGAGGGTCGCATAAGCAAATGACTTGTCACTATCGCTATCAGATTTTCGAAATCTTCTTCTTGATCTACGGATATACCAATTCGTAAGATTTTCTAGAAACTTGTTAATCTGACGAGAAGAGTGTGTGAGGTCATAGTTAGCCAAGTCCTCATCGATAGTTATGATAAAGGTTTGGAGTTCTCATAGAATCCATTGATCGAGACGATTATCAGAAGATTGTGCTTGATAAATAGCTTCTTTACTATTGCTTACTGACCAGTTATCGATGTTCGCATACGTCACAAAAAATCAGAATGCATTCCAGAGGGGAAGAATATTTTGTTTGAGTGCTTCCAATATTAATTCTTCTGAAAATGACATATCTCCTCCATTAAATAGTGGAGTAGTGAGGATAGACATACGGACAGCATCTCATCAATATTGTTCGAACGTAGGTTTTGGATCTGGGAAATTACCAAGTGATTTGGACATTTTACGACCGTCATTACCAGCAATGACTCCATGACATACGACATTGGTAAAGGCAGGTTTATCAAAGAGAGCTACTCCCAAGACGTGCATAACATAAAACCAGGCTCTGATCTGACCAGTATATTCGACGATATAATCAGCTGGGAACGATGCTTCGAATTTTTCTTTATTTTCAAAAGGATAGTGTACTTGAGCATAGGGCATCGAAGCTGATTCCATCCAACTATCTAATACTTCAGGAGTTCTTGTATATTTCTTTCCATCTTTTTCAAACCATACATCATCGATATAGGGTACGTGCATATCTAATTCTGCATCACGAGTCGTATTTCGATAGATGGTTGTTCCGTTTTCTTCTTTTTTGATAAGAGTGTTTGACCCGTTGAGTTGGAGTTGATAGAGTTCTTCACGCGAACCGATGGCAATGAGATCTTTACCATCTTCTGATCTATAAATAGGCATCGGAGTACCCCAAAATCTGGTACGGGATATACATCGATCTGGAGCTGATTCAAGTGATTTTAAGAAACGACCATGTTTGTTGTGGGCAGGATATCGATTTATTTTTTCATTTTCTTCAATACATCTTTCTTTCAGTGATTTTCCTCAGAAGATATCTTGTGGACCATTAATGTCGATAAACCAACTATCTTGTGCTTTATAAACCAGAGGAGTCCCTGATCTTGGACAAAAGGCTACACGGTGAGTGATCGATGCTTTATGAAAGAGCTTACCCATATCATGGAGTTCTTGTATAATGATGGGGTTGGCATCACGATAGAATATTCATGCTTTATCTCCCATAACTGATGTATAATGTCCACTACTATCCATTGCTTCGGTAATAGTCAGACCAACTTGTTTTGCTAGTTGAAAATCTACCTCTCCAAATTCTGGAGCTTGGTGGACGATCCCGGTTCCATCGGTGTCTGATACAAAATCAGCATGGTAAATTTTATGATCATTTGGATTATTGGTCTTACCATAGAGATACTCAAATGGTGGTTTATAAGAAAGTCCTACAAGCTGTGCTCCAAGAAATTCTTCAATAATTTCAACTTCTTTGTTTGCAAAAACTGCTTCAAGACGAGATTTCGCTACGATATAGTAAGCACTATTATACAACACTTTCACATAGGTAAGATCTTTATGTACTCCTGCTGCAATATTGGTAGGTATCGTCCAAGGTGTTGTCGTCCAGACGAGGATAGAGGTAGTAGTAAATGGAGATTGTCGCGGATTTTTTTTAGTAAGCCATATTACATCTATAGATTTAGATGGTGTAAATTCAAATTGATCAGCCATATCAGGATTGACGATAAATCCTAATGATTCATAAAATGATAAAGCATTCGTATTGTTTTTGGAAACTCCTAATCCTAAAGTATTATATTGTAGTCATTGTAGTGATATATCCATAAGATGTGCTCATAAACCTTTCCCTTGATGATTTTCTTCAATATAAATTCAACCAATACGATGAATGTTTCTATTTTCATCAAACCAAGGATTGTATTTTATTCAAACAATATCTCATTGATATTTGAGAACATAGTATTTTTTTCATTCTTGAATTCCTTTTGTAATTCTTTGAATATTTTTTTCATCTGATTCATCAAATTTAGCATCAATTTCTTCAACGGATAATCAATCATCAATATAAGTTGTTTTCCAAGTTTCTCTCCTAACTTTTTCAATATCTTTTGCATCGGAAGCTTGCGCTAATTCAATACTATATCATTCTGGCAATCAATAACTATGAGTAACATCAAACGCTACGGTAATAGCCGGATCATTGACGTCTTCGTAAGTATCATCCATAGCAACTTCGAAGTTTGAGATTGGAGTTTCAAGCTTGGTCGAATACATCGATACACGTTTCCCTTTGTAGATGAGTCATTTATCCCAAAGTGTCTTGAAGACTCGCCAAACCGACTCCATATAGTCGTTATCCATCGTTTTGTAACTCTTGTCAAAATCTACCCAACGAGCAAATTGATCGATATATCGTTTTCGTTCAGAAGACATTCCACGTGTATAGTTGTAACACTCTTCAATAAATTTCTCTACTCCTACTTTGTGGATATCAAGATTAGACTCTAGTCCAAGTTTTGTTTGAACTTTTTGTTCAATAGGTATCCCATGACAATCCCATCCCCAAACACGATCGACTCTTTTCCCTTTCATGGTTTGATATCTTGGTATGACGTCTTTGGCTACAGAACTTGCTAAATGTCCATAGTGAGGGAGTCCAGTTACAAATGGAGGTCCATCGTAGAACCTAAACTGATTATGAGGATCTTTATTTTTAATAGATTGTTCAAAAATATGATTTTCTGACCAATAGGTATGTACGGTTTGAAAGATATCGTTAAAGTTTGGTTTGCTAGTCTGTGGTGTAAACATTGCGTAGTAATGGATAATTTAAAATTACATAATGAAACATTATTATTCATTTTCTATTGGTGGATTCTTAGCTAATTTATAGTTAACTAGCCAAGATATGCAAGATTAAGATGATAAAAAAAGAGTCACTTTGGACTCTTGTTCTCTGTTTTTTATTGTATTATTGTTTGACCCATGTTGTTCAGACAAGATTTCGAGTTCAATGTGCTTGAGGTAAAGCTGTTGTAATACTTAAACTATTTTTTGTTGGTCAATTGTTTTGGAATGCATCTTCAAGATGTGTTATAGAAGAAGGAATAGTTACAGATGTGAGATTGTTTCTTGAAAATACTCCATATCAAATAGTAGTTACGGAAGAAGGAATAGTAATAGTTGTGAGATTATTTCAAGCAAAAGTATTGCCCCACATAGTAGTAATAGAGTTTGGGATAGTTACAGAAGTTAGCAAGTTGTTTGAGAAAGAGTCATTATACAGAGTAGTAATAGAGTTTGGGATAGTTACAGAAGTTAATCTATTATTTGCAAAAACACTACTTCAAAATTCTATTACAGAGTTAGGTATATCAACACTAGTGATTTGATTATTTGCAAATGCAGCATATCTAATACGCATTACAGAAGAAGGAATGATCAGGGAGTTGTTTATTTGATTTAAAAAGAATGCTTGTGTATCAATTAAAACAATAGAGTTAGGTAATATAACAGAGGTTAGTCATTTATTATAAAAAGCATATGATCAAATTGTTGTTACAGATATTCCATTAATATTATTAGGTACAACAACATCTTTAGGACAAGAATTACTATATGCTGAAATAATACCATTTGCAAAAGTGAAACAATTGGGATCTGTAGAAGGTATATTAATATCTGTTGTAAGTCCTTGACCTACTTTTTGGAAATTACCATCATTGTTTTTGTCGACAGTGTTACCACACGCACTTGCATTACCTTTTTTGGATTCTTTGGTAGAAGTGATAGCATACAGAGAGCCAGAAGGATCGGTATAGTAGGCATAAGAACTACCAGCAGTGATACATTCACCTGCACTGGATGATGAGATTCCAGTTCCTTTAGGATCTTTGGGTAAAGAAGTCATATAGGATGATAGAGAAGAAGATATTGAATCTAAGGAACTTCAGGCAGTCTGTGCGAAGGTTGTAGGTAGGAGTAATGTACTCAGTGAAACAGCAGGTTTAACAAATGCATAGATAGCAATAGGATAGGAATTGTTATCAAGTTTGTAGGATTCAAGTGCTGTAGAAACGTTACGCATATCAGCGGTACGAGCAGTATCACGAGCACGAGCTTGCATACCAGTAATTCTAGGAATGAGAGCGGCTGCGAGTATCCCGATAATCACGATGACAATAAGCATCTCTACAAGGGTGAATCCATAACGGTATTGTTTCATCTGCTCTACATAGTGAATTAAAATTATTATTATCATGACCATATATAAAGTGTTCGCTTATTGCAAATCAATTATTATACTAATATCTTGACTTACAGCTTTTATAGTAGATTTCTTTATAGAGTTGGAGATGGTTTTATAGAATAAAAAATTTTTCTATTTGCAAAACAAGGGTAAATAACTACATTCATAATATACTGTTTTACTTAATAGTTTAATAATAATGAGATATGTAATATTATGTATAGCATGATTCTCTGTTCTTATTATAGCATGATGTGGTACAAGCTCTAAAGTAGATAAGTTTCTAACCAGTTATAGTGATGAAGACGTGATACAGAAACCAGTCTCTGGTTTAGAGCCTACAACAAATTCTGTGTCAGAACAGCTCTTGTTGGATGGTATTTCAACTGATACAGATATCGGATATGGGAGTTATACTGATTTTTCTGATGAACAGTTACAGACAGCATTGCAAAATAAAAAGAGAGTTGTTCTCATCTCATATGATGTCAGTTGTGATAACTGTGTACAGCTTGATGAAAGTGTTAATACATCACTATCTCGTTTACCATCTGATGTGGTGGTGATGAAAATTTCTTTTGCTCAAGCGCAGTCATTATACAAGGCAAAGGAACAAAATAGTGTAATTTATCTCAATGCTGATGGTACCGTAAAATATCTTTCTGATGGTGGTATCATGTCCATTGATAATCTCGTCTATTATTTATAGTATAACCTATCATAAAAAAGAAAAAGTATTTTAATTGCTGTATTTAGAATATGAAATTATTGACCTATATCCAACAGAATTATGGATTACCAAGAAGAGTCATTACTGATGCTATTAAAGAAAAGAGGATTTTTTTAGATGGACAGCCAGTAGAAGGATATGCAACGATTCTTAAATATGGACAAAAACTCGAAGCTAAGATTCGTGATAAGACAATTAATGATACGATTACACAAACTGAACCTGAAACTGACATTGTATTTTTTCACAAACCAGTTGGATATGTATGTTCAAAACAAGACAAACATAACAAAACTATCTATCGCCTCCTTGGTGATCAATATAAAAATTATTATTATATCGGTAGATTAGATAAAGAAAGTAGAGGTTTAGTGATGCTCACCAATGACCCTAAAGTCGTTCATCAGTACGAACATCCTCGTCATAAAATAGAGAAAGAATATATTGTAACGGTGAAAGTTCGTGATCAAGATTTTGTAAAAAGACTCATCGAAGGTACAAAAGATATAAGACATAAACAGGATAGTCAAGAGGATTTTATTGCGCTGGTAAGTAAACTCTTTATGAAGTGACTTTTGGTCGACGAAGATGGAAAATTAGCCAAAAAAACTCATACCAGTGCTGATTTATTAAGAATTCAATCGATGGAATTAGTGAACGCTTTGGATTCTCAACTCAGATTTCTCAAAATTCAAGAGCCAGAACAGGGTAAGTACTTTGTGGTTCGTATGATACTCAACGAAGGTAAAAAGAGACATATCAGACGCTTGTGGAGTGCGATCTGAGGAGAAGTAGTTGATCTAGTTCGCGTGAGAATCGGAGAGTATAGTATTGACAAACTTCCAGAAGGAGAACAGAGAAAATAAGACTATAAAAAAGCATACAGATAATCCTGTACACTTACCAATATTCATACCATAATTCATAATATACATTATCGTGACATTGTCGTTTAATAATGCTTAGAAATTTAGTATGTTCATAAAATACTTGCACTTTATTGTATTGATATAGTACATCATCTCGTGATATATCACTAGTGATGCATTTCACTTCTCCTGTTCCAGGAGGGAATTTTTTTCTCTGTATAAGTTTGTTTATAAAGAATATAATAACGATTAGTGTTATTATTCCTATACCAATAATTGTTTCCATAATTTTATTCATTTTTTTGTTATGATATTCACTATAAAGAATACGTTATTAAAAATCAAGATTATATTGACTTATTGTTTGTCTATGTTTATAGTAATTATATTTACATCATATCCATGATAGTATGACAATAGCTATACTTTGAGCGCAAGGATTGATTTCTGGTAAACATGAATATGATGAATTGATTCATAAGTGAGCAAAAAAAAAGATTGATTTTCATTTCCCTTATTGGCCTGAATTTACATCTAGTCATCATAGATGACATGTGGTACAAGATCTTGTACAAGGACTGAAATGATATCTAGACCAGAATATTAATCCTAGTGATAAACTAGTATTATATGGTAATTCTATGGGTACGCACATTATCAATACGTTGTGGAATCAATATGAAGATGTAAGAGAAAGAACAATCTGATATGTTGATGTGTCTGGTTGCTCATTTGGAGTAGAACATGGTAATGCATCTTTTAGAGAATTTACTTCTAAAATTGATGTTAATCCAGAGCGTCAAGGTTTGTATGCAATTAACGAAATATTTGCAAAGATTATGAAATGTACAACTTTTGAAGATGTTTTACAACTTATTAAAGTTGTAGATGAAGAGTATACGCAAGAACATAATAAACAATTATTTACAAAAATTGGTGAAGTTATTCATAGAATGAAATCTGTTAATCATTTTATTATGAGCTGAAAATCGATATCAGAAAAATTATCCACAACAGGAGAATTGTTTACTACCTTTGTGCAATGAGATATGATTGATTTTCTTCGTGGTGAAATATTAAAATTTGCTATAGCTCAGTCTATTGGTTTATCTCGTTGAGAATTGTCTCATACAATGGTTCAAGATACTAAGAATGTTCTGTGATCACTAGATAATCATCATAATCGAATACCGAATAGTAGTATAGGAACACTTGCTTCACAACTTCCAAGAAAAAAATCCGATTATGAAAAATCTGCTATTATACTACAAGATATATACAATCATGGTGTTACATCATTTATAGCATGATCTCCATTTGATCCAATGACGAAACGACAAAATCTTGAAAAAGTAAAAGATATTACATGATGAATATTAGTACCTTATAAGCAATGAGGTCATGCAGTACATATTTCAAAACAACGTGATGAGTTTTTTAAAGATTTGTTTTGATTTATTGATTGACTTTCTTAAACTCATCGTATGTTAGCACAAGAATATCGCCTTACTACGAAGGATGTACGTTATATCCAAAAACAAAAAAATATTGTCTGGACACAACATTTTGGATTTTTGTGGATACGCCAATATCCTAATAGAAAATTTCACCAATGTTCTCTGTATATTGCAGCTGATACGGTGAAAAAATCTGTGCGAAGACACCAACTCAAACGTAAACTTCTGGTTCAACTTGAACAGTGATTGAAATCTTCTGAGAAGTCAGTATCTCAGTTTTATAAAATTTTCATCTTTTTAAACAAAAAAAACGTTTCACCAACTCTTCTGTCATGACAACATAAACATCGTACACAGGCTATAGATATGATAACTCAATCATTTACACAAGAATGGTCGGTGGCTCGCAAAAAATTATGAATTCTGTAGTGAATCGTGATTTTATTCTTTGTTTCTCTCGATGATGGAAGGAATTGGAATGCTCAGACATGCACAGACGTATGGCAATCTCAACAGGCAGTTGAGCCATTATGATACTCAAATTTCTCCTGAGTGAAAAGAAAAGTTAACCCAACGAGCCCAGAGTAATAAAGGAAAATTTGATGGTTTTGTTCTCATCTCTAATGGACAACCGAGATGTAGAGAAGTATATGATGTTCTTAGTGCGTACAATACGTTGAGTGCAGGAATTATTGATACAAGATTTGATGAAAGAAATTTTTGAATATTTGCAGAACAAACGAAAGAAGATGTTATTGAATTTTTGCAGCTTGCATATCCGGAATTATATGAACTCTTGTGAGATAAATTTAGTCGTTGGATGGATCAAGAGTTGGTTGATGTTTTTTGAAAACTATTATATGAAAGTAATAACAGTGTAAGAAATCGTATAGAGACTGCTTTGATTGATGTAATGGATAATCAATTCCCTTGAAAGAATCTGTTGATTATTACCAGTAGTGGTGTATTGAGGAACTTGCAAGCACTCTTGTTATCTAAAACCACACAGGAGTTTGATGATTTTTTGGAAGAACAGACGGGATATAACAAAATACCGAATCTTGCCTACACGAATTTTATTCGAGATGAGAGCTCAGTGGAGTATCAGTTGCAATATTTTAATCGTTATGATGATAACGAGAGATTATAGTCATTGTAGCTCTCGCATAAACAGAGCAGCAGCTTGTCCTACATTGAGGGATTCTTTGATACCTAACATAGGGATGTGACTGATGATGTCTGTTTTTTCTAATGTTTCAGATTCGACTCCTGTGACTTCGTTGCCCACGATGACATAGAGTTCTGATCCAAGCGTGAAGTTTTTGATCTTATCATGAATATCTGTCAGAGGGATACTGTTTTCAGTTATCTCTGCAGCGATGATAAGTCCATGAGTTTGCATAAAACTGAGTGCATCTGACAGATGTTCAAAGTCCATGGTAGGGATTGTAAGTTCAGCTCAGAGAGCAGTTTTTTTTACTTCTTTGTGATCAGGACGAGCAGTATATCCTACAAAAATTACTCCCCATCAGAGAGCATCAGCCGTACGGATAATGTTTCCTACATTGTAAGCGCTACGCAAATTCTCAACTACAATTCGTTTGTTCATCCTCTTATTCTGTCATAACAAAAGAGATTTTGCCTCGATTAGTGTATTTCGTTTCATTGAATTGAGTATAAACGAGAGTACAAGCAATATCTTTCTGACCGATTTTCTCAAAGAGAGGAGAAATTCATACCTTGAGTTCAAGGACAAGATTGGTGATGGAGTTTTCTTTGAAGGTTTGTTGTATTTTCATAGGATACATATAGTCTTGGTCATTGATCGTACTAAAACAATAGATATCCTCTATGTTACTGATCTGATTAGGGGAGAAGTTTCTTACTGAAAGTTGGAGTATTGCTTTTGTATCATAATGTAGTGGTATGATATTATTAAAGAGATGTAGTGATGTAATTCATAGTCATGACTGATCTTGATTAAAATAGGTGGTTGTAAAAAAGTTTTTCACTAAATTTGGTTTATTGGTGTTTGTATTGAAATATTGCGTAAAGAGATTCGTTATATATTCTTCGTATTCTAGTAAAAAAAGTGATGGTCATGATAGCTCTGCTTTTTTTTGTAGTTCCGATTCACTTCTCAATCATGCAATACTCGTATTGATGAAATCATACAGTGTTATTTGTCCTTTGATCTCAGCATCAGTTCGTTGTTGAAACAGTTTGGTATTAAGATCACGAACTTGTGCTCGATACTCTGGACAGAAATCGATAGTTCCTGACTGAGTGAGGAGACAGTTTTTTTGTACTGAGCTTGGTACAGTGATTTTATTTTCAGTTTGAGCAAAAAGTGTTGGACTGAACGAAATGAATCCAGCAAGAATAATTCAGAGAAACTGTATATATTTCATAGGTGTGGTACAACAACTAAATAGTACTATGTTTGTACGAGAATATTCTCTAAAATCAAGATCTAATAAATGCTATACTTAACTTTATAGTAATCAATTTTGGCTTGAAGGTAATATATTTTGTTCTCTAAAAATATGTTTAGGTCTCGTCGTGTGTTGAAAAGATCTTTTTTGATATTGTAATATGTGATATATCATTTTGTATTCCATAGTGGATTACTTATTGGAATGACAGGATATATAGTTGGTTTGATGAGAGTAGGTGGTTGGTATGAATAGTAAAAATTTGGTTTTTCACTATTTTCTATCAAATAAAGAAGATATTTTCATCACTGTTCTAATCAGAAACTACATGATGAGTTTGATTCATCCTCTATGTAAAAACCTGTAAGAGATATATCTCACTTAAAAGTTTCTTCTATGTTGAATGTATAGAGAATATCAGGATTATACCATAATACTCATTGATGAGATTGATCTTTCTGATATATATTTGTAAGTGTGGCAGTAACAATAAGGTCGCTCCTTATTCGTTCTTCTTCATCAGAAATAGCGATCCTGCTACAAGCTACACTATATCAAGTAAAGCAGAATAATCCTATCATGAGTGAAACAATAATTTTCTTGATCATGATATTAGAAAAGATTGGTAAAGTTAGAAGAGATTAGTAAAGAAATTTAAGACTTGAGTTCGTCGTGACGGTGCTCAGAGATCATATTTATTTATAGTATAAAGTTCGTTTTTTGCTTCTAGTTCAATTATATGCTGTGATGATGATTGATAGTAATGACTATTTTTGATGGGATCAACATAGAGAATATATTTCCCTCATAGTTCTAACCTTCATCCCTCACACCCCAAATAATCTATTTTTTTATCTATTATTATATCGCCATATATATCATTCTTAAAAGATTGTTCTATAGAAAAAGTATAGCGGAAATGATGTATATCAGATCGTCTCTGATTTCAGTATAGGTTTTGTTTTTCATCTATTTCTTCAATTTCTGTGACTGTACCAGCAACTACATAGTCATAAACTTCTCGCACAGTTTCTTGGCTTAGAGGCGCTACTGTACAAGCAAAGCTCCATGATCATCGTAACAAGACCGTAAATAGGAGTCAGAATAGTGTTGTTTTCATGATGTTATGATGTGGTAAAGAATATGGATTGCCACGTCGTTCCTCCTCGCAATGACAGAACTTATATATTCCAAGGAGTAGATTCTGGTGAACCAGCGATGGTAGGAGATGGAGAGATGAAAAAATCATATCGCAATTTTATCCTCGCTGCAAACTCACGGATATAGACTCTAGGTGCAATTCATACTGCTACATCTTCGCTTGCGCTTCATTGACACTTCAGATCAAAACGAAAACAGGCTACTAAACCTCTCTGAACTTGGAATTTCTGTGAAATCAACAAAAGATCTTCTGCTCAGAAAATGGTTTGAGCACGAGCAACACTATCCCAAGTACTGAGACCAGCATAATCCAAGATAATATTTTCGGACGGTATTCCGCGTTTGATCAACGCATCACGCATGTCGCTAGGTTCGTCGTAATCTGATCTACGATTGTCACCAGAGACTAGGATGTATTCGATTTTTCCTGCTTGATACAATCTCACGGCATGTTCTATTCTTTTGAGAAAAAAGAGATTCTGACCACCATTCACGGTTGATTTACTGGTTCAGAAAATGAGTCACACTGTATGGAGAGAGATGTTTTCATCCTTATCGATCAAGGGATTAGCGAGAAAATTGATGAGAAAATAATTGAAAATAATCAGGACTATTCATCAGAGTATAGTATAGAGAGATCGTTTGAGGAATTGCTGAAACATTATATAACAAAAATATCCATAAGCTGTTGTTCAGAGTCTCGAAATTTTCTTTGAGATTCTAGTCTATATTTCTCTAAAGAATTTTCAAGTTCCTCAAAAGCTTGTTCTAAATCTACCCCATCAAGTGCCACCATTAGACTTTCTTGATTATCCGATATAGTTCCTTTTGTTATACCTTCTTCAATAGCTTTTTCAAAGTTGGTTTTGATCTTTTCCATAAGATTATCAAATTATATAAAATATCTAATAACTTCTAGCAAAGAGTACTCTTTGTGAGCTTGGTTTACCTGTTTTGATACAAGTTCCTGGTTGGAAGATTTGGTCAGCATGATCATAGGTTTCTCCTTGGAGTGGGATACATCTGGTTACTGCTTTGCATTCTTCTTTGATGAGAGCCTCTGTTTCTGGTGTTCCATCTCGGTGAGCGAAAACGAATTTCCCATCATCAAGAGCTTGTTGGAATTCTTCATAGTTTTCTACAAAAACTGTTTTTTCTGACCTCATATTCTTGTTCTGTATAAGAAGATTGTTTTGGATATCATAGAGAGTATTCATGACTTTTTCTGCTACTTGTTCAAGTGGAATAAGTTCTTTCTTACCAGTATCTCTACGGAAGATTTCAACGAGACCTTGTTCCATTTCTTTCTTACCTATCGTCAGTCTCACTGGCACACCTTGAAGTTCATATTCATTAAACTTCCAACCTGGGGTTTTAGCATCGTCATCATCAAATTTGATAGTAATATCTCTTATAAATGGTTTGACTTCCATAAGAATCGTAAATTTTTCATTACTGAGTTTATCTTGCACTGGTCGAATATATTCTTGAATAGCAGTCAGATCTTCTTGTGTTTTGAAAAATGGCACAATCACGACATGAAGTGGTGCAACTGCTGGAGGAAGTACAAGACCTTTGTCATCACTATGTGACATAATTAATCCTCCCATAGAACGAGTACTGAGACCTCGAGAAGTCGCATAGGCGTATTCTTTTTCATTGTTTTTGTTCAAGAACTGTACATCGAATGCTTTCCCAAAACTTTGCCCAAGGTAGTGTGAAGTAGCAATTTGTAGCGCTTTACCATCTTGCATCATAGCTTCTACACAGTAAGTGTTTTCTGCTCCAGCAAAACGTTCTGATTCAGATTTTTCACCTTTTATACCAGATATAGCAAGCACTCTTTCGAAGAAATTATTATAGACATTCCACATTTTTTTTGTTTCTTCAAGTGCTTCTTGAGGTGTAGCATGAGCAGTATGTCCTTCTTGCCAGAGGAACTCAGCCGTTCTGAGAAAAAGTCTTGTTCTCATTTCCCATCTCACAACATTCGCCCATTGATTTACGAGTATTGGAAGATCACGATACGACTGAATCCAGTCTTTATAGGTATTCCAAATAATAGTTTCTGACGTAGGACGAACGATAAGCTCTTCATCAAGTTTCGCTTCAGGATCGACAACTATCTCGCCAGTTGTTTCATCCTTTTTTAATCTATAATGCGTTACAATAGCTGATTCGGTTGCAAATCCTTCGACATGTTTTGATTCTTTGGTGAAGAATGACTTCGGGATAAAGAGTGGGAAATAAGCATTACTGTGACCAGTAGCTTTAAATGATGCATCGAGAATACTTTGTATGTTTTCCCAGATAGCGTATCCATACGGTTTGATAACCATACACCCACGGACAGCAGAGTGTTGTGCAAGATTAGCCTGTTCTACCAGTTCGTTATATCGAGCAGAGAAGTCAGTGTTGCGAGGAGTAAGTGCCATGATGAAGTTAGAAATTATTTATTAAAAGCTTTACTAAAGGTGAGAGAAATCATTATACGTTACAATTCTTGTAAGATTTTTGTCGGTATCAATATCAAGAATAGTGAGACCTGTATTCTCTATAGGCATAAAATGTCATAGATAATCAGATCAGTGTATATTCAGATGATGGGAAAGATATTCTCTGAGTGTGCTTCCATGTGATATGATACCTATAGTTTGTTGGTCTGTATGTATAATATTATTATCTAAGAAGGCTTGAACTCTTTGCACGATTGCTGTGCTGTGCTCAATCTCAGTATCATGATTATAATAGTCAGACATATATTCATATCCAGCTTTCTTGGATATAGTACGTAAATGTTCTATAGGTCTTCCTTCATATAATCAGAAATATCTTTCTCTTAATTTGGTATCTGTTTGTACCACAATGAGATTTGGTTGATATGATGCAATGATTTGTGCTGTATCATAGGCACGAGAGAGATCGCTCGATCGTATACTATTAAATTGTATATTGCTTAATTTTTTGGCTAATGTATGAGCTTGTTCTTTTCATTCTTCGCTTAGTAGATCATCCATCTGTCCATTTAGAATATCTGCTATGTTTCGTTCTGTTTTTCAATGACGAATAAGATAAAGACGCATCATAGAGAGAAGAATTAAATTATTATGTTATATAATAGGTATTTGGATTGCTTTTGCAATTTAAAGTAAAAGAAAAACTCCCTATCAATTTAGGGAGAATTTAGAATGATTAATCATACTGTTTCAGCTCTTTCTCAAGATTCACTTGTTTTCTACCAATTTTTTCAAATTGATTTTGTACTTTAGAAAATTGTTTCTTTTTTTTCTCTAATTCTAATGACAATAAGTATTTAGAATAGAGTAATAATTTGATCTGATTTGGCTTCCACTCAAACTTGATGAAACTCATGATAAATGTTGATAATATCATGATACTATTCACTATAATATTGAATGTACTATCAAATGATAAAAACTTAAAGTTTTTGGATTGGGTTAATAGATATATAATCAATACTAAGCAAATGTAATATTGAATATGTACATTTTTATTCCAACGAAGAGCATCTTTTGCTTTTTTTTCTTGTTCTTGTGTCATAATTTTCTTTTTTTAGTTTAACAATTTATTTTTATTTTCCAAAATATACTGATTTATTTTTATAAAGTCAATATTAATTATATAGCTTATTGTGTTGGTCTTCCAGTCTTTCTTTCTGAATTTTTTTGACTTCATCTCGTGCAAGATCAGAAGATGATTTATCCGTTTTATCTATGACTGCAGAAGTTCTTTCATGAAATTTATCATATGATTTTTGTAAGATTGTTTGAGTATCAGAGATATATCATTGAGTTTCGAGTAATGTAAGAAAATTCATATAGTTCCAAAAAATATCTCAGAGCTCATCTTCAAGATATATCTGATTCTGCAGTTTTAGCTCTTCATCAACTTCCTGGACTTCGTTCAAGAGACCTTGTAGTCGATGCTTAGGTTCTCAGAGACTGAGTCCACTGATGTTTTTCTGTCGTTCTTGTTTTTGTTGGATAAGTGCGATATATTGTTCTATAAATGTATCCATAATGAATGCCAGGAGATGAATAAAATTATATCTTCACAATATAGGTTTCTTTACTTTCTTTACGACAGGCTTTGGGTTTGAAGATTTTGATATGAGCAGCTCATCGTCTCTCGCGACAGTAGGACACAAGATCTTCGAATCCTGGTCACATAAATACTTTTATGGTAAATTTCCCATGAGGTTTCAAAAGCTGTTCATACATCCACATAGTTTCCATAACAAGACTACATGATCTGAGGGCATCGGTTCCCTTATTTCCTACCGTATCAGGAGCCATATCGGAGATGATAACATCACAACCTCACCCCAACCCCTCGTCCTTGATAGGAGAGGGGGTAATAACTCACTGAGAAGCGAGTATGGTTTTTACCGCTTCTTGATCTGTGATGTCTTGGACAAAGGTTTTCGTAAAAGGGAGATTGATTTCTACTTTTTTGAGATCAAAACCTATGAGTAATGATTCTTGTTTTCATTTATTTTTTGCTAATCTCTTACTGGTATATTGTAATCGTGAACCTGGAGCACAACCAATATCAATCACTGTACGTACATTCTTGTCAAAAAAATTAAATTTTTCATCAATTTCTTGAAGTTTAAAAGCACTACGAGCGACATATCCCTCTTTTTTTGCGAGACGAAAGTAATGATCTTGGATGGATAACATGCATTGATAAGGTTTATAAAGTAACGAATTTTTATTTGGTGGCTGTGATGATACAGACGGGAGGCAAATTTCGAAGGTGTCGTCTTTGTGTGATAGATATAAAATGAGGATTGAGGAATTGCTTAGCATAAGAACTATATTGTCCTGTAATGAATGTTCCTCAAGGTTTCAGTGCTTGGTAGCTTTTTTGTATAATATTTGCAACAGTTGTTTTTTCGATAAGGCTCATTGGTATAGTACTAATAATGGTATCAACTGATGCTTGTTCAATATATCTATCGATCTGTTCACAAGAGAGATAATAGATAGTCAGTCTAGGATCAGTGATTTTTTGAAGATGAGATTCAAAATCTTTTTTATTGATTTCAAAACAGATAAGCTGACCATCAGGTGAGAGTTGATCGAGTATAAGTTTGGTTATATTTCCATCACCTGGTCCAAATTCAATAATAGATTTTGTTTGAGATCGGTCTATTTCTTTAAAGATATCTCTTATACTACTTTTACTATATCTACTTATAGCGCCTGTAGTTTTTGGGGATTTTATTATAGCTTCAAACATAGTCAAAAAGTCTCTAAAAATTTGCAAAAAAAAATAATCTGATTACACTATAGTTATTAGATGAGTTGCTTCAAGTGGAAGTCAAAACTTTATCGTTATGATACCTGATTAGTATGGCACGATGAGATATTTATAAAATTGTACAAGAAGATAATATCAATACCAAAGAATGACTTGGTAAGCATTTGCATGATGATAAAAAAGAAAAATTAGAACAACAAGTCGATCATCGACTTATGCACGGTAATGACATACTCAAACAGGATAGAATACTCGACACGACTTTCAGAAAAAATGATCTTTTTAAATCTTTATGACAAGATAGTCATGATGATAAGACTATTGATTTTGATAGAAAGCGTGGTGTAGCCCTTAAAAAGGCTGATGAAGATAAAGATGGAGATTTAGAACTTCATGAATATAATAAACACAAAGAGAAACTTGCAGATGTTTTTGTAGAAAGTCAAAAAGAACAGCAAAACCCTATTGTGCAAGAGTTTGAAGAGAGTAAAAAAGAATACTATGCTGACTTGGACGCTGTAGATGCTACGGAGAAGAAGCTTTTATTTAATGAAGTATCGGATCAATTAGCTGATGCAAAAGGAAGTATTATATCTTGAAATGCTAATAAAGAGATGATAGCAGGTAATGCAAGGAATGAAATAGTCGCAGGTAATGCAGTGAATGTGGTTGCAACCAATGGTAAAACGCCAGAGGAATATGCTGCGACAGATCCTTTTGCTTATGCTCAAGAATATATTAGACAACAAAATATCTTGAGATGAGTTTTGGCTTAGTTTATATAAAAATTTTAATAAAATACTTTTTTACCAGTTAAATGTATTTTAAATAATATTATTTCATAAAATAAAAGTATTTTCATATAGTGAATGACTTTATTTTGATATGTAAAGTTAGTATAGTGTATCGTATCCCAAGAAGGGATTCGTTTTATTTTAGGAAAAAACTCCTAAAATAAGTTCATTAACAAATTAATAAAACAAAAGAACCTATGAAGTAATAAAAAATTTTTTGCATGATCTCACAGTATCACATAGATGCTGCATGCGTATGAATCTCCGTGTTGGTTTGGAGATGAGACAATAATCAACAAGAATAAAACAAAAAGTAAATACAACAAATTCATTATGAAAAATCGTAACAACGATCAACAAATTGCTTATTTTGAGTTAGGGGAAGAAAAAATCCCAATTTCAGTAGAGGCAAGACAAGAAGAAATAAATTCTCTTCTTGAAAAAATTGAGAAAAGCCAACATTGTGTTGGTGTGAAATTAAATCCTGCATGGGAAACTCTTTCGAAAAAATATCCTCAATTAGAGGAAAAAGTTTTGGAGAGATCTTGTTATGCAGTAAATGCAGCAACTTGTTAAAAAATGGGCAACAGCAGTCTGAAGAAAAAAAACAATTAATAAAATAAAAAATTAAAAAATTAAAATTATGCGAAACAAAACAAACATTCCACATCAATTAGATGAAAACGGTGATTTATTATGGGTAGGAGGAACTGCTGAGCAGCCTTGGATTGTAGTTACTAAATCTCCAGACATTCTTAACAAAGAATTTGTTGGAGGTAAATCTGCAAAGCAAGCTGATATTTATCGTAAGTTGAATGGCTTGGATGACAATATGTCTCCTAAAGCAGAAACAATTATCAAACAATTGCAATCTCTGCCTATGAAGGTTATCGCAGAAAATCAATTTGGGATAACAGACTTTGCGTATCAATTGTTCATCGCTCCAATATTGCCTCAATTAAGAGTATATTTGGATAGAGGATCTCTTGATCTCAAAGATAACGAAAGCTTTACGACTGCAGAAGAAAACAGTCAAGCTCTTGTCTCTGAGCAGGACTTTTCTCCGGAATTTGTAGAAGCTGCACAGATCGCATTTGAATGGTTGGAAAGTAAAAATCCAGGTGTCCCGCGTGCTGTGAGATCTACTGCTCCATCTGAAGATGGTGCTGAATTTAGTGGAAGTGGAAAATATTCCACGAAATTACGCCAATTTGGATTCGAACAAATCTTAGGAGCTATCAAAAAATGTTTTGTATCTCGATTTAATCGTGGAGCGATTCATTATCAGTTTGGAGCACCACAAGCATTTGGAGAAGATCTAGCATCACTATCTTTTGCTGTTATGGTACAAGATATGCAACCACAGATTGATGTTGCTGGTACCATTTTTACTGCTGATACACAAAGTAAGCATGCCGGTTTCGTAGAGATCAATTTTACGTATGGGCTTGGTGAAGCTGTTGTATCTGGTAGAGTATCGAGTGACTCTTGGATGTTTGCAAAACGTCCGTTAAGACTTGGTCTTGATGGTCTTATTGACTTTAAATTAGGTCAGAAACAAGAACGTTTTGATGGACAATGGCATCCGAATACTTCTGATGAACGTGCCCGCAAATGTATGAATGATGAAACAGCAGCAGTATTGGCTACAGCTGGTATGTTGCTTGGTGATTTGTTTAGAGAATTAGATCCGGATAGTATTGAGAGTGATCTTGAAGCTGCAGTGAATTTTTCTAACAATACCATTATCATTACTCAACAAAGGGCGATTACAACACTCAAAAGAGAACCCATCCATCAAAAATTTAATCTTGAAGGATTGAATGAAGATGGAGAAGAAACTGATGAGTTGCGTAATGCAGTTTTATTGCAAGAACAAGGAATCAATGCTGGTATACCTGGTATTACTCATGGTGTAGTGATTTCATTATTTGGCGAAGGACCTCAATTCAAAAAAGAATTTGAAAAGAAGTTTAACGCAAAACGTAAAGAAGTTACTCAACGCTATGGTGATAAAGTAGGTGTGATACTCGTAACTGCTATGACGTATCCATGGATGGAACCATCTATGGAGCAAACCGTAGCTTGTGTTACAACTCGTGGAGGTAAAAATGATCATACACCAATTTGGTGCAAAGAACATGGTTTGCCTTGCGCTGTATCTGTAAAAGAAGCTGCTGATCGTTTGCTTGATGGCGCTTTGATTACGTATTATGGTGTTGGAGATACTCCAACTTTCTATAATGGTCGTCATGGTTATACCTTGACTGAAACCAAATTAGAAGGATTAAAGGCTTCTCCAATTCCAATTCGTTTGATTATTTCCGATGCAAATACGGCACGTTCTGTCGCTATGAGATCTTATTTTCCAGAACTTAATATTGGTATGGGATCTGGTCTTGTGCGTTGGGAAATGCTTGCTGCAAAACTGAGAGTACATCCAATGGCTATTGTAAATTATGATACGTTGATACAAGACTTCTTGAAGCTTGTTAATCAAGGTCGTATGACGAGAGAAGATGCCGTACGTACTGCTGAAGATGTTACTGAATACATCAAAGCAGAAGCAAAAAACTTAAATCCTGTAGAATGGTATGTGAAAGCATTGGCTAAAGAAATCGCTGGTATTGTATCTCCGTATTATACAGATGATATCAATCAACCTATGGTAATTCGTTTGCCAGATTTCAAAACTAATGAGCATGCTGATTTGCTTGGTGGTAGAGCTTATGAACCTGTTGAAGAAAATCCAATGTTGGGTGATCGTGGTGCAGGTAAATATTTAGGTCCTTACCAAAAAGCATTTGTTGCTATGGATTTGAAAGCATTAGCGTATGTTATCAACGATATGGGCTATACCAATATCCATATTGAGGTACCGTTTGTACGCACTCCAGAAGAAATGGAAGAAGTTGCTTCTATCGTTAAGGCTAATGGTATTGATATACCATTGGATATGATGATTGAACTGCCTGTGAATATTTCTAGAGCAGTAGACTTCTTTAAAGTTGCTGATGGCGGACAAATTGGATCAAATGACTTGCTACAATTAGAATTTGGTTTAGATAGATCAGGCGGTGATATCACTCCATGGCATATCGAACATTTGAAATTCCGTATCAATAAATTGATTCAACGTCGTAATCGTGAAGCTCCAAATTATCATTTGGGATTGTGTGGTAATTTACCATCAACCAATCCTGAATTTGCAAAATGGTTAGCAGAATCTGGTATTGAAGAGTTTTCAGTAACTCCAGATGCTTTGATTCCTGCTTTACTTGGGGTTACGGGAGAGAAGCCAGATGGCAAACAAACTATTACAACATTTACAGTCAAAGGAGAAATCCTTGTAAATGGAGAATTAGTTGAAACTTATGCTTAATTATTTACCTTGATTTAAGGCAATGTTATAGAGTTCCCCGTATTTACGGGGGACTTTTTTTGACTTCAAAAAAACCTGCAAAGCAGGTATTCGCTTATGGTATAAGTTTTTTCATATCAGTAAGTAGTGGAGCTTCAAAACTGATCTGTTTTCACTTCATATCAGTGAAACTATAACATCGACAATGAAGGAGTTGTCTGAGAATATTATGAGTTTTCTGGAGTCTACGGTTGTAACTTGGGAGACCATAGACGATATCTCCTAAAACGGGATATCCAGCATCAGCCATATGGACTCTAATCTGGTGCATACGTCCTGTCATGATCTTTACTTTAATCAGGGTCAGAGGACCGAGCACTGGGTCAGATCGAGATTTTTCATTATATCCTATCGTATGAGCAGTCTGTGCATCAGGATCAGAGGGATTCGTAATGATCATTTTCCCTCTTCCAAACTGTTTATCGACGATTTTTTTCATAGGTTTGGTCATAGTGAGCTGCTTAGGGAAGGTACCTACGACGATAGTATAGTACATTTTATCGATGTTATGTTCACGAATTTGTTCGTTGAGGTGTTGGAGTCAAGTATAGGTTTTCGCTACGATGACAAGTCCAGAAGTTTCTTTATCTAATCTATAGGCTACATTGGGTTGAAACATCGAACCTGCAAACCCACGAGAGGAGTAGTATTGTTTGATAAAGTCATAGAGTGAAGCAGGAGATTGGGAAAGATTACTGGTCTGACCAGGGTGGATGCTGATACCAGCTGGTTTGTTGATGACGAGTCGATTGTCGTCTTCCGAGATGATTCGTGATTGAAAATCAGCTAAGTCATAACTGGTGCTTTCTTTTTTAGGTTTGTTTTCTTTTTTGACGGGGTTTTTATTCGTTAGGAGATCTATGAAGGACTCATGAAAGGTAATGAGATCTTCTTCTTTGAGGGATTTAGATTGGTCAACTTTTTTGCTATTGAGTTTGATCTGTCCGGTTCTAATAGCCTTGAAAATCATCACCAGAGAAATATCCGGATACGGACGAAAGAGTTTACGTAAAAACCTATCCAGACGCTGATTAGCGGTATTGGCTGTAATTGTTATTCCTGATTGGAGTTGGTTAGTGAGAGCATTATTTTTACTTGACATTTATGATATTATTATTTATAATGAAAATGGACGATGATGATATGTTTTGTATTATTCGGGATGCCACTAAAATAAATTATGAAAAACTTATTTTTGTTCTTAAAATTTGGACGTATCGTTACAGGATTGCTGTTGGTTGTGCAAATAGTCTATGTTATATTTACTAATAATGATTTAATTTCCTTTTTGGAATATCCTAAGTCATTAACGTTAGCATTATTATGTGGATTTGGATATTCTCTTGAGAAGTGTAAAGATCCTAAATTAGAAAAACCTAATACTTACACCAAAAACAAGAATGACTTGAACTCTAATATTTAATTAGAGTTCTTTTTTTATACTCAAAATCCAGTCAGAAAGCAATGTTTTTATTTTCTTGTTGATTTGTTTTAGGTTTATTTAAGGATGAAGAATATACTGCTCGTGTTCCTCAAAGGATAGTGGACGCACGACCATGAGTGAATACTGTAGTATACAGTTCTTTATAACCTTATCATTAGTAATATGAACAATAAAACACTTATAGCAGCTGGTCTTGGAGTTTTGTCTCTAGGAACACTCGGAGTAGTGGGTATCACTTCAGCAGCAACAGCGACAGATGCTCCTACAAGCACTACAACTCAAATATCTTCCAATCCTATGAGAGGAGGTGGAAAATGAGATTTCTGACCTAGTATGGGAGGTGGAAAACATGGGTGAGAGTTTGGTGGCAGAGGAATGTTTGGACCGCAAGATGATGCAACCAAAGCTGCTCTTGAAGCCAATGATTATAACGCCTTTGTAAAAGCATGGGAATCAAATACGAATAAACCATCGGATGCAACAGCACCAACACAAGAACAATTCAACAAGATGGTTGAAGGGTATAAAAAGCAAGTTGTTGTAGAACAAGCTCTTAAAGACAATAACTATGATGCATATGTACAAGCTACAACTCCTACCAAGGAAGAATTTGCGCAGAGAGTTTCAGAATATACTACTCGTACTGCTATGAAAGCTGCAGTAGATACAAAAGATTATGACGCCTTTGTAAAAGCATGGGAATCAAATACGAATAAACCATCGGATGCAACAGTACCAACACAAGAGCAATTTAATAAGATGGTTGCTCGTTCTGAACAATAATATTATCTGACCCAAATCTTCCAAAATAAGAAAACTGTCTGTGTGTGGGCAGTTTTTTTAATAATATGATTGCAAAAATAGAGAGAATGTCTATATATGACTCTTGATAAGATAGTTATTCTTCTATTGTAATGATGATGAAACTATTCTTAATTCTTAATTCTTAATTTTTCATTGTCATGTTGTTTTCTTCTAACCTTCTGAAAAAATATATTTCTCTGGATATTGAACCACAATCACTTATGTCTAATATGACGCTTCATGCTTGTGAAGTAGAGCATGTTGAGGTCAGAGTTCTTCCAGAACTTGTCGTGATTGGATATGTCACTGAAACGAAAAAACATCCTAATGCAGATAGTTTAACGATTTGTAAGTTAGACTGTGGAAGTCATGGAACGTATCAAATTTGTACGGCTGCGGACAATATTGTAGCGAATATTTTTGTCCCTGTTGCACTTCCTGGATGTTATCTCCCAGCGATTGATCTTACTATCGGAGCTCGCCAGATGAGAGGAGAAGATAGTAATGGAATGATCTGTGCAAAGGTTGAATTGGGTATTAATGAAGATGCTGATCAACATGGTATCTGGATATTAGATGAAGATTTTAGTGATTTGAATTCAGCTGATCTGTGAGTATCTCTTTCAAAAAAATATGAATGGCTGAATAATACACTTCTGGATGTCGATAATAAAACGATCAACAATCGTCCTGATCTGACGGGACTTCTGGGTATGGCAATAGAGATGAGAGCTATTTTTACGAATCTGGCACAGAGAGGAGAAAACAATGTCATCAAACAGCAAAATATTGCTCATGAACTTTCTGAGCATTATCCAGGTCGTGTTCTTGAACTTCTGAGCCATGCGCAATCTCCTAGACAGCAGGTAGAAGTGAAAACAGACTGATGTAGCGTATACTCACTGCTGCAACTGGACGCGATTACGGTCAGAAGATCACTTTTTTATGATAGATTATCGTTGATTGATAGTGGACTGCAATCGAAAAATAATTGGGTAGATTTTTCTAATCTGTTTATGACGATCGTTGGTCAACCGATTCACATTTTTGATGCTGATAAGATTAAAGGAACTATAGTAGTGAGAAATGCTAGTGATGGTGAACACTTTGTAGATTTATTTGGAGCATCACATAGTTTAGTAGCTCAAGATATTGTGATTGCTGATGAGAGCGGTGTTATTGCGCTTGCAGGAGTAATTGGAGGTGCAAGTACTGCTGTCTCGGATTCTACTACAAATATTGTGATCGAGATGGCTCATTTTGATCCTGTAGCAACGAGAAGAACAAGTATGAGAATAGGTGTGCGTACTGATGCGGTGATGAGATTTGAAAAAACAATTTCTCCATTATTGTCTTTGACTTCATTGAGTTTGATTTTGGATGTATTGAAACAATATGCTCCAATGCTTGGTGAGTATACCATTGTTGGTGCGACGAGTATTATGACGGATGAAATTCGTACCAAAGCAATGAGTGGTCAGTATATTACTATTGATCCAGAAGAATGTATACGTCTTCTCTTTGGGCGTGCGTATGATGAAACAACTGATAAATCCATGATGATCGATATTCTCAAACTCTTAGGATATGAAGTAGAAGCTAATCGAGATGTTCGTATTCCTCGATGGAGGTGAAGTGACGATATGAATATCGCCCATGATATTTATGAAGAAATTGTAAGAATTTATGGATATAATCGTATTGAACCCGTAGCAAATAAAGAGGTTATAGCCTATCATCCTTTCCGTCCTGCTATCAGAATCAACAGAATAATCGAACAAATTCTTGTGCATTCTCATCATGCAGATCAACTTCAAACCTACTCTCGATGTGATGAATCATTTTTTGACTTATTGTGATATGATCGTAATAATCTGGTTAAACTCCGTAATGCCGTAGCGCCAGAACTTTCTTATCTGAGACCAAGCATTCTTCCAAATTTGCTTCAAGCGATCACCAAAAATAGCAAGATCTATGATAGCTTTACACTCTTTGATAGTGGTCAGACACGAAATAAGTCAGAAAATTTTTCTTCTTTCCTGAATAAACAATCATTTGAAACCACAAAGATTGGAATAGTTTCCTACAAAAAATCAGTATCTGAATGGATGGATGATACGGTTCTAAAGATGAAAGAAATGATCACGGATATTGTACAGTGATTAGGTATTAGTGGTGTTTTACAGTATGCTCCAACGAGTTTGAGTCACTTTCATCCTAAGAAGCAAGGAACAATTTCAATCGTTTATGGAGATCAGAGTGTGGTGATTGGTATGATAGGGCAATATCATCCTCGCGTACTTGAGAGTCTTAAGATTGATAGTCATGCACAAGTGGTAGGAGTAGAATTGCAACTGGAGACACTTGAACAAGTTGTAACATCTCAAGGACAGAGTTTTGAAACAACGAGTCACTATCAAACTATTCAAGATCAAATAGTAACGAGAGATATTAGTTTTGTAATTGCAAAAGATCAACCATTTTGATCACTTGTACAAGTAGTAGAATCACTCGATAATGTAGCTCATGTTGAGGTTTTTGATCTGTATCAAGGAGAACATCTTCCAGAAGGTAAAAAATCTATTGCTCTGACTCTTACGATTGTAGGGGATGGAACATGGACATCTGATCAGATTAATGAAGTATTGAATCAAGCTATTGTTGAAGTAGAAAAAATTGGAGGACAATTGAGATAATTTTGACAAATGAGAGAAAAAGATTATTATAATGTCTAAGGGTATTTATAATAATTTTTTTGCAAAATGGAACAACTGCATCATGATAATCAAGATTTTATTGCGAAACTAGAGTGATATCTTGAACATTTTAAAAAAAGAATGAGTCATGATATGAAACAACTTAATTTTGAACCCACGGCTACTCAACAGCATGATGGATATGATGGAGTAGTAACAGAATTGAATAATAATTTTGAAACTCTTGGTATAGATAAAACGGAGATATTTACTTCACCAGAGAAGACGAATCAGTTGTTAATGTCATGTTTACAATCTCCTGCTGATTGAGAAAAACTTGATCAAGATCAGTTGACTCATTTTTTAAAATCTAGTACTCGCAGGCCATATCATGATCCTTTTACTGGTGACTTTTATCCAGAAGGTAGATATGAAGTGAATGATGTGATAGATTCGAAATTATTGGCTCAATGCTTACAGCAAGAGAAAGAAAAATTAGAGAAAATACAACATATAGAAAAGTTTTTAGCATCGTGGAGAGAAGAACATATCAAAGCGATACATGCTCATACATTATCCCATTTTGGGGATATCTATCGTCCAAAACTTACAGCACTTGGAATAAAAGAAGCATACTCTTTTCAAGAGATGGAATATATTATCGATCAGTACTTGTATAAGGGAAGAAAAGTATATCGTTTGATAAGAAGATTTCCTGAGAAAGTTAATGAACATGACTTACAATTATATGAAGAAGTAAAAACAGATTCATTATTTTCATTACTCTCTGGGGGAACTGAAGGAGCCTGAAGAGAATCTCATATTTTTAATACTGAAAAGCTCTCAAAGATATTGCTGGAAGTAAATAATCTAAATATGATTAAGAATGTAATTGATTCATAGAGAGAAATGTATGATCAACATTCATCTACGGTTGAACAAAGAAGTGATACGATAGTGTTATTTTATAATGCTCTTAAACCATATACAAATAAAAAAACTCACCATAGTCTGATTCTTACCTGAAAAAGATATACAGATTATTGAGCAGAGTATATCTGGTCATCAAAAAGATCCTCTCTATCAATTATTGTATGGATGAACACCATATGGATCATCTCATAGTATCGATTCTTGGGAACTGGCCAAAATCTTGTTTATGGTGTTTTGAAAATAAAAAAAGATTCCTTATATAATTTGGAATCCTTATGATGTTTTTTAATCATCCAATCCATCAAACTGAAATTCAATAGATTGTATAATTAATTTTTTTTGTCCTAGGTAGATACTACCATCAGACATTTTTTTACCTTTTTTGGCAAATAATCCTTTTAAAGGAAAACTATATTCTAGTCTACCTTTTTTATTTGTTATAGCAACAGGGATACTATCTCCTGCGCCTTTGCCATGAAGATTTATAGTTTCTTCAATGAAAGAAATTTTTTCTCCTTTTTCATCTACAAGAGTCACTTTAGCGGACCTTGCACACGATACCATCAGCATTGCTAATACTAGACTAGCTAAAAAAGTTTTTGTTTGCATATTTTTTGTTTTATAGTAGTATAGAGAGTATACGGAATATGGCTCTAGAATTCAAGTATTTATTTCTTGTTATAAAAAATCTCTCATACAATGCTACGAGAGATTAGAGATTTTTTTAAGTAGTTAGAGTTTGTTCATCTTCATTGGGATAGAATACCAATCCTATCAGTAATAGTACTGGTGCTATAAGAAATCCAATCCATGGATTACCGAATAGGTAACCGAGTTTTTGCAATACCGTCACCATCCATGGGGTAGGAGGTGAATCTTCAAGTAAAACGAATAGCCACAAGCCGTCATATATTACAAATAGAAATCCTATGAGTAATATGATTTTTAAAATTGTTTTCATAAATTTATATAATTTTGTTTTAGATTGTTATAATACTAATTTATATTATAAAAGTCAAGTCTTAGCGAAAGGAGAAGAGGAGAAAAATAGAAAAATTGTAAGAAATCGTTATACTTGAGGAGAGAAATTTAGTTTCATAACCATATGCAAAACCAGATCTCCAAGAGAATACTTGAACTTTCTGATATCTCGACCCTCACACCGGTCAGAGGTAAACTTTCTTTGATTCCTGAAAATCTTGCGCGTCAGTTTGAGGTAGTGGCTTTTGATGGGGATGGTACACAAGTTGTTCTTGTAACAACAAATACTTTTTCTGAGGAGTTAAAAACAATTTATGCCTGACTGGAAAAAGCTGGGTATACAACAGATATCTATTATACGGATAAGGCTGGTATTGATCTTGCACTTTGACGATATACTCAAGTCAACGCCCAAGAGCAGGCAAATGCGCAGAAAATAAAAGAACAAAAAGAAGCAATAGGAAAGAATGCTATTGCACAGATTATGGAATTGTATCCGAAAAGATCCTCTATGGATCCTGGAGAATTTTTAGTACAAGTTATTAAGTTTGGTTTTCAAGCATGAGCTTCTGATCTTCATCTTCAAGTCCAAGAAAAAGATGTACTTCTTCGTCTGAGAATTGATGGAGTATTAAAGACAATTTGTACCTTTGATCATAATGAATATATAGCCTATGTTCAGAAGATTAAGTTTATGGGAGGATTAAAGATGAATATTGATTATCTTCCTCAGGATGGGAGATTGGCCTTTGATGTAGACCTGGCGAATGGTATACATAAAAAAATTGATGTGCGTATCAATACGATGCCAGGAATGTGATCAGAAAATGTTGTGATGAGATATTTGGATTCGAATGTATCAGTTACGACATTTGAACAGATTGGATTTTGGTGAAAATGATATGATCAGCTCAAAAGAGCATTGCAACATAATGATGGTATGATATTGGTAACCTGACCAACAGGATCAGGAAAGACAACTACACTGTATACGATGTTACAAACGCTCAATGATGGAACTCGTAAGATTATTACTTTAGAAGATCCTGTAGAATACACGATACAAGGTATCGAACAATCACAAATTAATTATCCTAAATGATATGGTTTTGAGGAAGGACTGAAAGCTATTTTAAGACATGATCCTGATATTATTCTTGTAGGAGAAACTCGTAGCGCTGAAACAGCAAAAACAGCACTTAATGCAGCACTAACCTGACATCTTGTCTTTACAACATTGCATACGAATTCTGCTCTTGAATCGTTATCAAGATTGCTCATGATGGGTGTAGAGGCGTATTTGCTTGCTCCTGCATTGAAAGTGGTCATGGCACAGAGACTTGTTCGTAAAGTCTGCCCTCATTGTGTATCATGGCGTGAAGTAACGGACCAGGAGGATGCTTTTTTACAAAAATCATTAGCAAAAATTCATGATATCAGACCAGATCTGACAATCAATTACGAAAAGAAAGTTCCGACTGTGGTAGGATGTGATCAATGTAATGGTACAGGGTATATCGGAAGAACAGCTGTCATCGAAGTCTTCGAGCTTACTCCAGAAATGAGAGAAAAAATTGTTGATAATCTCAAAAATACAGCAGAGCTTATGCAATTGATGAGAAATAATGGTTTCCTTACCATGCAAGAGGATGGAATTATCAAAATGCTTGCTGGACACACAACGATGGAAGAGTTAAGGAGAGTGATTTAATATAATTATTTATATTCATGAGTATAATATAATGGCTGTTTTACAAGTGTCTTGATTTGATGGAGAAAAATATTGAGATAATAATAGTGTCTATTATAAAACTTGATTATTAAAAAAACATATGATCCCTTTTGAGAAGTTTGAATTTTTACAAAGATGAAACCCAATATTAAAGATAGATCGATTGTGAAATGATGTTTCAACTATGGAAGATAATCTTGAAGAAATTAGATTTCCTTATGTCTTTGATGAAGAAGGGGCGCGTTTATTTAATAACAGTCTTTTATGAATTTTATGATCACACAATACTTTAGAAGAAAAAGACCATATGAATGATTCTTCTGAAATATTATTTACTGAATTTGATAAGTATGTAAAATATAATTTTGATAATAATATAACTGTAAATTATGATGAAATTTTATTAAGTCTTATTCATAGTTCTTTCTTAACGTGGTTAGATGATGTGTTATGTTATGATAGAATTGAATATGATAATAGTCATATAGATGAGGTGGTTGCTGTAATAAAAAGAACATCTCATCTTGAAAAAATTGCTATAGACATAATTAATAGATATAATACATTTACTTATGGGGTTCAGGCAGATCTAAGTTTTTATGATGAGATGGATCAATATCAACAACGTTATGAAGACATGCTTTCTATCTTACAATCCGCCCTTATACAATCTCTTAAATTTGTATTTCATGCTTTATATAATACGCTTGATGATATTGAAGAAGAAGTAATGAATGGTATTCTTACAACCTATAGACAATTGATTTTGGTCTCGTTAGCATGCTACTATTTACAAAAACTAGAGAGATAAAAGGGTTTTTTGATTTTATATGATGCTATAGTAAGTTTATTTAATACTGTAATGATAATAATGAAGAATAATATTTTACCAATCCCTTGATTTGATGATTATGATGTACAATACCATTTTATACAAGGTACACTATCCGATGAATTGTTGGATGTTTTTGATTCTCACTCATTATCAAAAAAAATGATACCTATGCATACATTTCGTCATGGAGTTGAATTACCAGTGATCCAGAATGAAATCTTAGATAAGATTATCAAGAATGATTTGCTCTACAATCCACTATCAGTAGAAGTTTCTACTCCGACAGACCAATTAGCTATCTATTGTATTCAATTATTGAAAAATCCATCCAAAGAAATAATGGATAAAATTATAGAAATGACTGAATTGATATTTGACACCATAACGAAAGATCAAGCACCTATTGTTGCTCAATGATCTGTAAAAAGATATAACGAATTGTTTTTAGCTCATTTGTGCAGTTATTTATTCGAACATAATGAACTGATTGTATGACAATACGATGACGATGAATTTGAACTACTTTTGGGTGAGTTAAATGATCTTGAAGAACAAGATATATGAACTGATATCAATGATAAAATAAAAAATATTGATGAAGAATATAGACGAGAAAAGTTTAGTAATTCTCCTCAAAAATCAATGGCATTAGAAAAACTGTATAAAATGAGAAGTGAACGATTTCAGCATAAAAAAATCATTACAAGATACTATGATCTCCTGATGAAGTATTTTGTATCTATAGTAGAGCAAGCATCATATAGCCAAGCATTTGATGTTGATGGTTTGACCGAAACGTATGCTCAATTAATGAAAACCAAAAAAGTATTAGATTATTTATAAGTCATATTATTCCTCTTCTTTCCCCTTGTCATAGAGGTTGAAAATAACGACTTTTACAATTCTACCATCTATTCTATCGAATAGTTCCATAGCGATTTGACCAGTTTGACGTGCACATCCATGAGAGAGTTTTTCTCCATTAGATCTTCCTTGATGTAAGTATATACCATTTTGTTCTTTTGTTGCAACTATAGGTATAGCATAAGGCATAGAAGCATTGAAAGATCCTGATTTACGTGTTGAATTTTGTAAATCATTTGGTGTATCTTTTTGCCAGATTGTATCCTTTATTGTTTTGATTTCTCCATTTTCTGATTTTTCTTGTTTGGTGATTGGATATGGTCTAATGTAATCTTTATTAAAATTTGTATATAATATACCTTCTGGTGTTCGTTTATCAGCTTTCCTTTTCTTTTTCAATTTATGATCATAAACTCTTTCTCGTCAACCTTCTCATGGAGAACTGTACTGAGCAAGTTCGATCTGTCAGTGGTTATAATAGAGTGTTACAACTTTATTGTTTTCGTTTCTGGTGATGATAATGACTTCATGATCAGTTTGTAAACTATCTTGTACTCGTTGTGGTTTATCTTGTAAAAAATCTTTCAGTCTCAATTTAGCAAAATCTTTAAGATCTGGATAAATAGCTGGGGTTTTTATGGTTTTTTGTTTGATTTCAGAGTAATGGATTTGATCAAGATTTTTAGAATGAAGCAATGAATCTAATTCTGGATTATACTTGATAAGTATCTCTTTATCATAACCGTGATATCACAGAAGTGCAGATAAACTTCTCGATATTTTTGGCATTGTGCCAAGAGGTCCTGTTCTGACACGGTCCATGTCTATCGTGAGAGTGTCTACGAATGGCTCTGTGTTGAAGGTTATAGGATTATATATTGTAGTAGTAGGAAGTTCTAGTGGAGCATCAGGATTACTGATGATATGTTCTGATTGTTGAAGAGTATCAGCAATATCAGCATGTGTTGACGTTGAAGTATCTTGTTTACAGCTTTGTGTCAGGAGAGTAGCTCATAAGAGAGATCAAGAGATGACAGATTTCATATTCATAATTCAAAAAAAACTATAGCAATAAAGAAATTATACTATAGTGATTTAAATGTATGATGTCAATACTTATTCTTGTTCTCCCAATAATTCTTCAACTAATACACTAGCGTAGCATCCTTTAGGAAGGGTAAATTGAAGGAGGAGGTCGTCTCCTTGTCGTGAATGTGATGCTTTCGTTGGTTTCACTCGTATCGGTCTACGGCGTCAGAATAATCACACTTTTTTGAATGCTTCGAGTGTTTTTTTATCCAAGTCGAAATGTTCTTTTCGTTCTTTTTCTAACTTTCCAGCTTCTGTCTTCGGATCAGCCCAGGTCATATCATCGCCAAATACAGGACCAGTAATCTGATTGTTTTCGATGATGTCACCTTCAATTTCTTTTAGTCCGTATTTGGTTTCTCTATAGGTACAGTAGTTGTTGAAGAGCCAACTTGCCAAACTTTGGAGCTTGAAGACAACTTCGGATTTGTCCAGATTCTTTTTCTTGCCTTCGATAAGCTCTTGTGCTATACGGTGGTTAGCATGAGTAAATCAAAATCTTTGTTCACCGTAGAGATTGAGAAATCCTTGTGTATAGAGTTTCTTCAGTCTCTGTTCTAGATATTCATTAGCTATATTTGCTCCTTTAATCGCAGTTGTATCAATCATACCTTTGTTTTTGTTTTTTGGATCAGCGAGTGATTGTTTGACTGCTTTTTTTTCTCTGTTTTTGGGGTCTTTACGTAATCTAATCCAAAAACTATTCGTGATTTCGGTTGAAAGATTCAGTGCATTGGGTGCAAATCCAAAATCAATTACTTTCGTAATCTCTTGAAGAGATTTGAGGAAGGTTTGGTCTCCAATTTTTGCTACATCTGAGCTATGAAAACATAATCGCTGACGGGCAAGAGCATGCTTATCTTTCAGTCAGGCAATTCCTATTTTTTTTCTTGGTAGTCAAAATTTCTTCATCACTTGTTTCACCACATCCATGGTATTAAGGTTTCTTTTTTCGATCTTCACGTAGAGCCAAGGACTCTTATCTTTGTGCTCTTTACTTAAGGGAAAAGAAAGATTTTCTTCGACAACGAAGTCGACATAACGATTTTTGAAAAGCATTCGTCAGGTGTAGTAAAAATTTAGTAGTGGTATGATCTGTTATTTTGTATCATCCATATTCTATAGATTTGCTCGGCTAATACAAGCTTAGCTAGTCCATGTACGAGAGTTTGTTTTCATAATCCGATCATTGATAATTGATAATTGCTCATTGCTAATTTATTTTCGTCCAATCCATGTGGACCACCGATGATAAAACAATATTTCTTTCAAACAGGAAATGATCTGACCCAGTCTTCGGTCGGTTTGTCTTTCCCGTTGATGCTCAGGAGGATGAACTGATCATATTTGTTGTTATTTTTGTTTATCCAATCAATGATGAGGTCGGTATCTTTCTGGATAGCTCATTCTCTATTATCAGCTTTACTGGGTTTGAGATCGATGATAGTGAGATTTTTTGGCAATCTCTTGAGATACTCAGCTATCGCAGAGTCGAAGTGTTTATCAGAGTCGGAAAGGGAGAGAATGGTGTACATACAAAATTAGTAATTATGAACTAGAAATTAGCAATGAGAGTGAAGTGAGTATATGGTAATTGAGGAGGGAAAGCAAATAGGATTCATAATCAAAAAAACTTGACTTTATTTATATAAATGATTAAGATAGATAAACATCCACCAATAACTCTGAAGTATATCGAGATGAGCTTGGATGGAGACATAAAATCAAAAATTTAAATAAAATGGAAAATTCTAAAAAAGGAAGTCGAGCAATTATTTTTGCTTTAGTATGTTCAGTCATTACATCAATTATGGGATCTTTATATTTAGGTCTTGATACTATGATGTTACTAATGAATCTTGGAATTTCAGCATTCGTAGTTGGAAAATTTTCAATGGCTATGATGTTTACACAAGGTTGGAAAGTGTTTAATCGCAAAATAATTCTTGGTATGCCAATGCTATTATTTCTCTTTTATCTTATTGTTGGAGGATTGTTAATCTCCCTCTTTACAGTAAATAATCAGATGGATAGTAGTTTTGATTCTGCTCAAAGAAATATTTTTGGGTTTGTAATTTCAGCTTCAGTTGGTGTTATCTCAACATTTATAGCCTGGTATTCAGGTATAAATGCTTGGATGGCACAGGGTTCTGAATATGATGCAAGAGCCGAATTTACTAAGAAAGGATTCTCGAAGCAACTCATAGAAGAAAAAATTGGACAATTACGAGAATATGGACTCCTAAGTTAAAGGATTATCTATCCTAAGAACTGTATGTATATTGATATATACAGTTTTTTTTTTAATCCTTTAATTCCAACACCACCGGACAATGATCAGAACCCATGACATAATCTTGGTGTTCACAGGAGAGGATGAAGTTTTGTAGATGTTCATCTACCATCATATAGTCGATCCTTCGGCCTACATTGCGAGGTCTCGCTCCTGCTCTATAACTCCACCAGGTATAGTGATCAAGTGTTTCTGGGTGAAGATAACGTCGCATATCGAGACTGTTCGTGTCTTCTATAAATGATCCGATCTTTGCTCTCTCTATAGGGAGAAATCATATCGTGTTTTCATTTTCCTTCGGTCTTGCGATATCGATAGGAGTATGGACGATATTGAAGTCTCCTGTTACGATGGTTTGAAAGCCTTGTGATTGCAGAGATTGTACATATCAGATGATCTGATCATAAAAATTGAGTTTATAACTGAGCATCTCTGTTCCATCAGCTCTCGATCATCCGTTGGGAAAATATCCGTTGATGATCTTGAGTGTGTCGATAGTAACTTCTGTAATCCTACCATCATCATGAAGGAGATCATATCATTCAAAGATATTATTACCTGGAAGTTGTCAGAATTTCTTTTTGTAAAAAATGGCCGTACCAGCATATCCTGGTCTCGTACCAGCATGCCAGATATAATCGTAGTCATAGGACAGTGACTGGAGTGAAGCAGGTATCTGATGGTCAAATGCTTTAGGTTCTTGGATACAAACAATATCCAAATCATTTGCCCTGACTCGTTCTACGAATCATTTGTCAGCGATAGCACGAATTCCATTCACATTTCGAGTGGCTATTTTCATGGTTTGGTTGTATATCAGTATAAAATAATTCTTATTGCGAGTACGAAGAAAAGGACAAACTTTTTCAACGTTGGTTTGACCCAAAAGTAAACAGGGTAGTCTTTCAAGCAGAACGTGAGAAACTGTCAGAATCTATTGTTTTCTGAATTCTTAAATGGATAGATAAGGAGATCACGGAAGAAGGTGAACATTTCATAAATTAGCAATTATAAATTATGAATTGGCAATTGTTAATTTTTCATTTCTAATTGTTAATGCTTTATATAAGCTCTTTAGATTCTGCAAAGTTCAAATACGTGAGTATATCAAGTTCATTTGTCTGTCGTTCCCTATCATAGGTTTCTAGTTGATGATGGATAGAGTTTGGAATAATATATCAACCAATACGAGATTGATATGTATCAATAAAAGTCTGATATAAGATATTGTTTTTGAATTCTGGGTAACTTATAATACAGCTTGTAATACCTTCATTATGCTCTTGAAGCCGATCAATTACGATATTGATATAAAACTTTATGTTATCTTCTAATATTGTTGCGACTAGTGAGTTATGTTGAATTTCCGTATCACTTTTGCTCAGATAGGCAATGATATTGTTGCTGATGAGGATCTGTTTGAGGTTATTGATACCTCGATCTAAGGTGTGAATGTTATGATAAAATCAGTCTTTTACAAGGATAAGTTTAATAGTATGCTCATGGAATGATACCATGATAAACGATGGTATAGAAAGTTGCTTACTAATAAATTGGACAGTAAAATAACTGGATGGATAGATATAAGGTGATGGTTTTTCAGTTGCTAATGTAGGGCAAGAAATAGCAAGAGAAGGTTTTATAAACACAAGAAATATATCTCGTTGAAGGTGTCCTGTTTGACCTAATAAATAGTTAGACTGTTCTCCATCTACCCTTATATGATCGATATCATATAATAATATAGAACCCTTGATATTTTCTTGTTGTTTGACTTCTCTAATTTTGGATTCAATGAGGTTGGTGAGTTGCTCTATTTTGAGCGGCTCATACAGCATACCTTCTACAGGATAACGTACGAGTTCAAAGAACTCTTCATCAAGTAAAAAAGTACGATTAGCATCATTTTGAAATTCAAAAAGAAGATTTTCAATGGTATCAGTGAGTTGGATTTTTTGAATTTTTTTCTTGATTTGATACCATTCTATGGATTGTTCTCCTTGTTGTTGTGAAAGTGGGCGATAGATATGCATAAAGAAGTGATAAAATTTATAAAGTCTGTTTGCTCATTGCTTTAGTAACATAAGCGATTCCTAGTGCATCGGAGATATCTGCATATTTTGGTTTTGTGTTGAGATTATACAGCGACATAATCATGGTGTGAATGTTAAGTTTCTTAGCTCATCCTCGTCAGGTAATGTATTTTTTCATTTCTGTAGGACCTACATCATAGATAGCTCGTCATTGCGTAAGAGCATACATTACTAGTGCTCACCTCAGTCCATAGAGAAATTCAGCATGCTGTTGAGTACGAGTCATAAAATAGAATTGCTCTAGGCCTATGACGGAAATATTATCTTTGTATGGTTCGATAATCTTGATTATTTCATTATAGGTATCATACATTCTCGTCAATCGCATACGACGATCAGCTTTTTTTTCGTCAATAATTTTATGGTCGTTGATGAGGTACTGATTATATGATTCAGAGTTTTTTTTTTCATTAATGAGGACTCCTGCATCAATAATAGTATTGTCAGAAGTAATAAGAGCATATCAACATCTACGGATACCTGGATCTATTCAGAGGATATAAGTCATTGCGAGACACATTTATGCAAATAAAATACTGCGAGTCGCTGCAATCTCCTTATTGGATTGTTTCTTTCCCCCTTTGCTTCGCAACTAAAAAGCATAATTACAGGTTATTCAATATTTGTCCAAACTTTTTGAACATCATCATCATCTTCTAGATGTTCTAAAAGAGTTTCTAGCTGACTTGCTTCAGCTTCTGATAAGGTTTTCATGTTATCGCAGACAGCTTCGATATCTGATCATATGATCTTATATCCTGCATGTGTTAATGCAGTACTGACTGCAAAATAATCGTTCTTGCTTGTAGTGATTACACAGATACCATCATCAAATTCTATATCTTCTGCTCATGCTTCAATAGCATCCATTTCAAGAGTTTCTTGTTCATAAGGATCGATAAATTCTGTTTCATTTCATTTGACGATTTCTATTCTTGATTTACCAGAGATTGTTATGATACCTTTTTGTTCAAATTGTCGCGCAACTGATCAAATCTCTCCAATAGCTCATCCATATTTTTGGAGAGTAACTCTTACGGCATTACTAGTTCTATTGGTATTGTCAGTGAGTGTCTTGATATAGATAGCGCATCATCCAGGTCCATATCATTCATAAAACACTTCTGTATAAGCTGCTCATCATAATTGACCAGATCATTTTTTGATCGCTTTTTCGATTACATCTCTAGGAACCCCATTTTGTCTAGCTTTCATAACGGCTTGAGCTAAGCTTGGATTGAGATCAGGATTTGCACCATTTTTGGCTTGTATTTCGATTATTTTACTCATCTTTGCATACAATTTTCATTTTGATGCAGCTGTTCACATTTTTTTATTAACTATACTATGTCGTCTTCACATTATTATGTATAAGATTATGTTATAAAGATTGAATTCCAGCTAATATTTCTGGGCCATTATCAGTTATGGCAACGGTATATTCTCGTTGCGCTCCCAGATCTCCATGTTTTGTATAAAGATTCCATCCATTTATTTTGTCTTCGATATAAGATTCAGATGTTTTTGCAGTAATGGGTTCTAATGCAACAACCATACCAGGATTGAATTTGATTTTGTATCAACTTGGATGAGGGTAATTATAGATATTAGGATCTTCATGGACGTGAGTACCTACACCGTGTCAGGTAAGGTTTTTGATAATGCTATGGTTGTGAGAGTATACATAATCAGCAACTGCTTCACTATATTCAGCTATGAATTTACCTGGTTGTACATATTTCATCCCTTCATCTAGAGCTCATTTTGTAATATCAATAAGAAGTTGTCCTTCAGGATTTTTATCTCCACCTCCTATGACAATACTAAATGCAGAATCACTAATAGCACCACGATAGTTTATTCCCATATCAACTTTGAGTACATCTCAGTCTTTGAGTAGCGTTCTATCTGGTATTCCATGTACAACACAGTCATTGAGAGAAAGGCATAATTGCCCTGGGAATCCATTAAAATCTTTAAAGGCCGAGATAAGATGGTGTTGGTCCAGATAATTCTTTGTCGTAGTTTCAAGATCTTTTAGCATAATGCCAGCTGTACATTGCTGATACAGAATATGCAAAAGTTCTGTAAGATACTGACCCGATGTGCGTATTTTGTCGATATGTTGGGTGCTTTTTTTAATGATATGCATATGATAGGTGAAAATGATGAGATAAAATTATTCACAACAATGAAAACAAATCGTTGTAGTATTGATGTGTAGTATACATATCTCTTGTGATGAGTGCAAGATTAAAAAATCTCTTAACTCTCTCAATTATTATTACTTATTATAATTTCTAAAATATGTCATTATATTTTTAAATTATAATTATTTTTATACAATACATAAATTATATAATTTTTCATATTGTAGAATGAAATACTATTATTCCTCTTGTAACTGTCGAATATAATACGTAGTCTTTGTGGTAATGTATCTATATTTTGGAAGATACTATTTTATCTTTATTGTATTACACACATGAAACTTACAAGAAAGTGATTTACTTTGGTAGAAATGCTGATCGTGATTGTGATTATTGGTATTTTGGCTGCGGCTCTTATTCCTAGACTTACTGGTATTCAGGCAAGAGCAAGAGATACTGCAAGAAAAGCTGACCTTAACCAAATCTCAACATCATTATCTACATATGCTTTAGATAACAATGCATATCCTGTTCACACATCTTGGACTTCTATTACTACAGGTGGTACTGCTGGTGCTCTTACAGGATTGGCTACTTATATGACTGCTATACCAAAAGAAACTTCTGCTAATTGGATGGGTTATCAATATCAATCAAATTCTGCTGGAGGAGTATTCGTTATTGCTTCTGTAAGTGAAGGAGGATGAGTAAATGCTAACTGGTCTGGAGGAGCAAGTGCAACTGCAACTTCTGTACCTGCTGCAATTACTATTGGTACATCACCTGTATCTGGTTGTACACCTGGTGCTGCTGCATGTATAGGAACTAGTAACGTAGGATATAGATATATTCTTTCTAACTAATTTCTAAATCAGTACTCATAAAAAACTCACTTTAAGTGAGTTTTTTCTTTTGTATGAACTTGAACTGAATGATTGTTTTACGTATACTATGAGTGATTTATTTTCTGTTTGGTTATATTGTGCATATTACATATTTAAGTATTTTCCCAGAGTTGTTTGATTCGTTTCGCGAGACGACATTAATTTCTAGAGCAGTAGATAAGAATCTTCTCACTTTTGAGACGATTAATCCTAGACACTTCTGTGATGATAAACATCGTGTTGTTGATGATGAGATTTATGGATGATGACATGGATTACTGATGAAAGCACCTCCGATTATTGCGGCCATTAAGCATTGGATAGAAAAAAATGGATTAGTAGAAAATGGAACATTGAAAGTTGAAAGTTGAAAAAGAAATAAGAAAACTCACCACCCTATACCATGAACTCTAAACTTCAAAATCATTATCCCTCATCCGTCTCAAGACGTGTTCAATCAATCTTTTGCGCACAATTGGTCAGAATGTAGTCACCTTTTGTTTATCTGTGGGAGATATGAGTGAATTGATGAGAGAGTGCGATTACGATTGAAAAAGAATTATCCTGATCATACACAAAGAATATCGCTCTGACAGTTTGTAACGTTGGGATGAGAATTACCAGCAATGACGATGACTGAAGCAGTCGTGAGACTCCTACCTGGCGTGATTAATACTGAGCTTTCATGGATAGAAGAAAGCTATAGCCTAGAACAGAATATGCAAAACTTAGAACATCCTCAATACACAAGACCTGAAGTTGTCGAGGGTATGAAGGTACCAGAAGTATTGCTTAGTGGTCATCATAAAAAAATTGCTGAGTGGAAAAAAGATAATAGTCTTAATCTCCCTCCAGACTTTTTCTTCAATAGGAGAGGAGATCGTGAAATTGAATAATGTTTTATTGTATTATGATAATGAAGATTATGAGGTATTGGTTTTGTTTGTTATGTATTCTATTATTTGTGTTCCTTTCTGGATGTAAAAATAATAAAAAACCACAACAAATATCACAGGTCTGTTTTGAAGAGCATTGTTTTCAAGTAGAAATTGCTGATACTGATGCTACACGTCAAATGTGACTTATGTATCGTGAATCACTTCCCAGTCAAAGTGGTATGCTGTTTGTATTTGATACTTCTTATCCTCATGGATTTTGGATGAAAAACACCTTACTACCATTGGATATGATTTGGATAGATGAAGATAAAAAAATAGTAGATATTCAGACTGCTATTCCTTGTAATGCTGATCCTTGTCCGTCTTATATTCCTAGTGGAAACGCAACATATGTCCTTGAAATTAATGGTTGATGAGCAGATCGATATGATCTCCAAACAGGAGATATTGTGGATTTTATATAATAAAAGATAGAAAAGTATAGAATAACTGACTCGATGTGAGTTGGTTTTTTGTTTGTTAATATGAAAACAGATATAATAAAGGTAGTATTTAATTGTTATGATTCTATCTCATGCCTGATAATAAAAAAAGTCTAGAAGTTCTAACATCTTCTCTTGATCTTAATCAAGAAAAACTTGCTGATAATGAAAAGAATGAACGTGTACAAGAGATAGTCGATACTCAGAATAACAAAGACATAGACAATAAAATTAATGAAATAGAGACCGCATCTGATACTCTGGTGACTAATGAACAGATGAAAAAAGAACTCTGAGCGCATAAAGTAGAAGCAGAGATGAGTGCTCGAGAAAAAATTAAAGAAAAATGAGGAGAAACTGCTGAACGAGCAAAAAGAAACTGGTGATTGATTGTTTGATGAGTAGGTTCTTTTTTGGGTATTCGTCGATTATGGAAAAAGATCAAATGAAACGAAACTACGGAAACGAGCAACTCCACAAATTCTACAGAAACAAAAGATAGTAAAGGTAATACGGTTATCAATGTCGATGCGACACCGAAGAAGAATTGGTTTCAAAGAAATTGGGGATGGTTAGTATGAGGAGCTTGAGTAGCTGGAGCTTGATATTTTTTAAGAGATAAAGTATATAAATTACCATGGATATGACCACAGTTAGATAAATTATTTAATAAAAGAATGACAATGGAACAGGCAATTCCATATGTAGAAGGTAATATACTTAATAAGGCAGCAGAAACTCATCTGAAATGAAATCCAAAACTTAATTGGAACAGTGCATCTAAAAAATTAAGTGTCTTTGATCAAGAATTTGAAATAGATACTGATAATAAAAAAATTAAATGACTAGATATACAGTTTAATAAATTTGAAGATCTCATTACCACTGCTTGGATAATTTGATCAGCAAAATATAATTTTCAATGAGCATGCCTTAATGATTCACCATTTTCCATTACACAAAGATGATGAGATATTGAAGTCGCTCTAAATAAAGATGCTAACAAAGATCTTGTAAGTTGAAAAAGTCCAATTCCTGTAGGTACCATTACTGGTGGAGTGTTAGGTGCTACTCTTGGATGAGTAGCAGGAGCATATTTATGAAAAAATATCACTACTACTGTATGATGAGCAGCAGCAGGAGGTCTATGATGAGCAGCGCTTGGTAATGTTATAGATAATAGTGATACTCTCTCTAAGGTATGTCCTGTTCTTAATGAATGAGATAATAGAGATTATCTTGTATCATATTTAAATTCAACAAAATGATGGGTACAATGAAATGATGAAAATCTTGAACAAAAAGCTAAGACAGATAATGAAAAAGTTAATAAAACATTTATAGATACTTTACATAAAATAGAAAATACTATTGATAAAAATGATGATAAACGTAGCCAAAGAGGGAAAGAGAGAAGTGCAAGTATAAGTAATTATAATAATCAACCTAATATTATAGAACTCAAGTCACGATGATCTTCATTTTATTTTCATACAATATTGGATACAGTAGGTAATATTGTATCAATAGAACCTGAAGATACAGGAATTGTTTTTAATGGTCCTAATGCAGTTAGTGAAGCTATTCATTTTTGATTATTTATTAATCAATCAGAAAAAGAACTTGCGTGAAGATGAGATACAGCAGAACCATTTGAATATAGAGATGGTATCACAGTATCTACTTTGAATAAAGAATGAATATATTTTGATGAATCATGGTCTGTTTTTGATTATAAGCTTTCAAAAGATGCGATGCAAAAAAATATACCAACTTTATTACAGTGAAATAATATGCAAAAAACTATCTCATGGTTAAATAGTAGACAGAGTACTAATGGTATGTCATTATGGAAGAAAAATGAAGCAAATTGATCACGTAATAATACTTATCTCAAATCTTTATGATCAAAAAATAAAACTATTAATTCTGAGCAGAAAAAAACTGCATAGTATTTATATTAATATAAACCTTTATCATGAACTCAAAAGAAATATATCACTATTCTCCAGAACTTATACAACAGCACTATGAAAAAGTACTGGATGTATTCAGAAAAAATTTATCAGAAAATCTTTGAAAGGATGTTGATATCACTATAGATCAAGATGATACGAGAATGCGTCTAGAGGCATTGGTCTCTGCAATAGATGATCAGGAATTGTCTCCTGAAGATAGGAATATTGTAGAACAAGCTAAAAAAGATCTTCATCTTGATATTTCTAGACCAGTTGAATGGAATGAACTGAGAGAACAATATAAAGAAGATCCAGAAAAACTATCAGCTCTAGATACTCTTCAGGCAGGATTAGATATTGCTGGCTTTGAGCCAACTATTGGTTCTTTCGCTGATGGTGCTAATGCTCTGATCTATGCGATGAGATCAGCAAAATCTTTAATAAGTGGTCAGTGAAATCAAGCAAAAGAACATGCTCTTGATGCTGCAATATCGGCGGTTTCTTTAATTCCATTTGCTGATGTGATTAAGGTGTTGAGACTGCGTAAGATACCAAAACTCGCCAAAGTAGGTATAAAGTGAGCTCGTGGACTCAAATCATATGCCAAAACAGAAAAAGTTAAGAGAGTGCAAGATAGAACATGATATGAGCATAAACTTGCAGCCTAAGGATTATATTTGAATATCATAATGTCAATATGTCTTCTTAGCCAGGAAGATGTATTTTTTTATTTTTAATATTTTTGTATATACTTATAGAGAGAGAAAATTTATTTGTTATGATTCATTATGTGATTAGAAAGCTTTAAGGATGCTATGATACAAGTGAAATCTGTTATAGAGACAGCGAAGAATTTTTCCGAAAGTGTGACTGATATGCTTTGACTTCAAGTTGAAGAACAGAAAAAGGAAGAACAGCAAACTATTGACCATACCAAGCATGATATCGTGAATTTACAACAACAGGTTGATAAGAAAGAACAATCACCAGAGTATAAGAAAATGATAGCAGCATTGAGTGAATATTGTAGATTGCTGCTTTCTCCCTCTGAGCTTCAGTCGATAGGTAATATTTTTATATGAGATACGTTGGAAGAGCAATTGCATGAATATGTGAAGGAACAACACTATATTCAATCAGAAAAGAAAAAAAACAATAGCATCCCACAACAATCTCTTCAAAAGGCGTATGATATTTATGATCCTACAACAAATATTCAAACACTGTTTGATGAGGTAGCTAACCAACTCGCGGGTAGTACTTCAAAACAACAATATGAATATGTGACCAGTTATTTAAATACTACAATCGCTAGAAAAGAGCAAGTTGTACTACGTCAACAAGAATTCCGTTCTCACTCATCAACTACAAGATTACAAACAAAACCAAATCCTGACCTTGTTCGTTATCATGATGAAGAGAAAGCGTTGAAGACTACAGGATTCGCGTATGATATCAACAATGAAAAAGATCCTCAGATGAAGACTCCTGCAAATATCTTAAAACGTTTTGTCTCTTCTTGAGTTGCAAAAAGTGAAAAATGAACAACACTTTGTGCAAGAACAACCTTTCTAGATGCTCAGAGATTATTTCATCTCAAACTTCCACTTCATGATGCATTTACTGTCATGCGTCAGGAACAAGGTAATTTTTCTAGATCAATCGTTTCAGATCTTTATAATAAAAAAGAAAAAGCTAAAACAAAGGTAGATTCTATTCATCCCAATTGGAATATGGGTAATAATGATTATATTAATAAACTAGCTCCTCAAGAAACAAATGTCGCAGATCTCTTCGTTACGTCAAATACACCTAAGTGAAAACTCTATGGACATAGAGCACTCATGTTTCGTGTGAGCAATCAACGATATGTGCTTGATCCTTATACTGCTGTTCAACCTGGTGAAGATAAGAATAAACCCAGAACATTAGAAAGTTATGCTAAGTCTATGAAAACTGGTAAGAATAAGAGAGAGTTTATGAGAATGAATTTCTATAAAGCTCCCGTGAATCTTGAAACGAAAGCAGTAACATAAATGAGAATGTTCACCATATTTACAAGTCTCCATCTTCTATGCTAAAAATTTTTCGTCTTATTACATCATTTCGATTCTATGTAGCACTTGTTGTTATTATTGTTTTGGTGATGCTGATGACGAGAATTAATGTGAATTCATTTCGTTGGGTACCATCACTTGATGTCATGACTAATATCAAACAGGGTGATAGTGTTTATATTTCACAACAAGCTATTGCTGATCAAGCCGTATTGCTTGCTTATGTTAATATTACTCTCTGACATGGTGGGTCAAGTTCTTCCAGTTCTCTGTGATGATCTGATATACAATGAACAACAGTTGAACAAGCATTACTTATAACGAAGTATCTTAATTCATTAAGAACTACAGACGTTATTGCAGTACAACAAAAAGCAACTGATGTATCTAATGTAAACACAATAATTCAGCAAGGTTCAGCATTGATTGCAAAAGGTAATGCGCTTATCGCTCCACTGACAGTAATCGTAGATGAACAATCATCTATAGTATCGACATGTACTTCTCAAAAACAACAAGCAGATGATCTCTATAATGAGTCACTACAACAATATAATGGTATCTCAGTAGAAAAAGCTACACAACAAGCACAACAGGCAAGCAGTTGTATATCACAAGCATCTGTTGCGATGAATAGTGCAAAGTGAGTATTGTCGAATTTAGAATCTGAACTTAAAAAAACACAAAACTATGTATCATTATTAACAGCAAATACATCACTTTTGAAACAATATGCTGGTGTCTTAGATACTGATATACCTGCACAACTTGTACAACTTAAAAAAGATCTTGCAAATTTATAAAAAAATCTACCAAAGAAGGCAGATTACTATGATTGTTATACTTCAAAGAATTATTTTTTAGATCAGGCTCAAAGAATACCATTCACAATACCAAGAATAACAGCAAAGATAAGTCCGGACATCCAATTGGAAATTTCAAACCCTGGAACAAGTTGTGCAGTAAGGAGAATCATCAAAAATCCAATGAATGCACTCACTAATCCTAAGGTAAGAAAATTTACTGGAATAGCAAGAAATCTTAATGCTGCTCCTATTGTTGCGTTTACTAAACCAAGTACAACGGCTACAATAATTGCTGTAATAAATCCATTTACACTTACTCATGGAGTAAAATATGCTGCAAGAGCAACAGCAAGACCAGAAACAAGAAGATTGATAATAAATCACATGACGATGAATGGTTATAAGATAAAACATTTCAATTCTAGGATAATAATTGATTGATTGCAAGAGAAAATGCTCTTGTGATACCGCTGTGATTTTTTTATACTTACTGTTATGTATTATCAGGATGGAACATATATAATTGATTCTTTGGGTAATAATGCTCTCAGTTTTCAAGAAAGAAAAAAACAGTGATCTGACACGAGTTTATATGTCCCTGAGTTGATAAGGTGACACCTAGAAGATGTTCGTCTCTCTCATACTACTACTGCTTATGAATATGTGGATGAAGATGGTGTATTGCACAGTTCGTATGGATTAGAATCTCTTGTGAACATTGATGGTTATGGAAAAGATGTCTATGTAATTGATAATCATAATCATGCATTTGCAATGTGGTGGAGATCATACCTCTCTTGATCCGTGCAACGAGGTAGTCATCTGATCCATATTGATCAACATTCTGATTATGCTGAACCAGAGTATTATATGGAAAGTATATTCTCAGAATATAAAAACTTGAGTAGAGTACCACAAGAAAATATTGATACCTACACGAACGAAGTATTAACGATAGGGTCATTTATTAAACCTGCTTTGCAATGAGGATTATTAGCAAACCATGAGATGGTGTTGACAGAATATTCATTGTTGCAACTCTCAATCCTTAACTCTCTACGTTCAATTATTCTCGATATTGATCTAGATTTTCGAGCACCGGAGATGAGTATACAAGAGTATGAGAAAACAATCACTCAAGTCAGAAAACTGATTTTTTCACCTCAAGTACAATGTATCACTATAGCAACTTCTCCGACGTATATTAATCAATTAAGAGCATTAGAGGTAATGAATGATTTGATATGATAGTATAATTTTTCTTTTTATCAAGAATCACTTTTGTTAGTCAAGAAATATATGTTATTATTAGAGATCTATGATTGGTATTTTTTTGACAAAAAAGATATTATAGTTATAATTATTCTATATTATTTTGTTGATATTGTTTAGTATGAAAGAATCTTTTGAACAACAACATGGAACAGAATATCTCTTGTTTTTACCAAGTGATCCTGATTTTAAGGAAACGTGAACTTCATATAAGTTATTGATAAAATATCTTGAAACAATGAATATACAAATATCTCCTGATAAACCATACCATATAGATAACTGTATTGTTATTGTCCTACCAGAGAATATTTCTGAAGATCAAGTGAAAAAAAACATTCAAAAAGATGTTGTGAATGCTCCATTTCTATCAGGTGTGGAGGGCATTCGTAATATGAATATTGAGAAAAGAAATATCTTCAATGAACAGAAACAACAACTTGTGGATGCTATTATAGATAGAGCAAAAAACGAACAAGATCAGGACTATAGCTCAGAAAAAATTGAACGCTTGAAACATGATTTGCAAAATCTTTTAGATCAATTATAAAAAACTTGTTTCTCATCATGGAATCATTATAATCAAATTCGTACGGGGATGTGTTGGTTTTGATAGGAGTATCCCAGTATGATCGATGGCCACCACTCGATGAGCGTACCGAGTCTAAAATAATCGTTCACGCACCAAAAATGCAAACTCTAATCTAAGACTCAACGTAGCAAAGAAATTCGCTTTCGCTGCTTAGTCAAGTCCTCTTTATGGGGCATAACCCGTCTTGCGTGATCTCTCTACAATCGCAGGGTAGTGGCGCTGGAGATACCCAAGGTTCTGACTATTACAAAACTTACTGGTCTGACACTATGTCCGTGTAAGTGCTCGTAATAGTACGACTGAAAACAATAACCAGAGTCTCTAAAATAGTGCTATAGTGGTACACTGTCCTCATCCTGACTTCTAGACGCGGGTTCGAATCCCGCCATCTCCATGATTAGTAAAGACTAAAAATCATTGCAAACATAATAGTATATTCTTATTATATGGTGTTCTTTCAGGTTACTCCCTCAAAGCATTGCTGTCGTTGAGTCATACCTCAAGCATCTGATAGAGTATAAACTATCTCTACAGGGGGTGAAAGCAAAAAATATACACCATGCGCGATTAGCTCAGTTGGTAGAGCGCAACATTGACGTTGTTGAAGTCAGAGGTTCGAATCCTCTATCGCGCATTTTTTTTATTTTTTGAAAAAAGGAGCACAATGCACCTTCGGAATATCGCGCATTTTTTTTATTTCTTGGAAAAAGGAGAGCAATGTCTCCTTCAGAGTATTGCGCATTTTTGTATTATAAAAAAATAGACGGAATATCCGTCTATCCTTGGCTATATTGTAGCCATTGTTTTTGTTTTTGTGCTAAGTTTTGTTGAAGTCTAAGAATATTCTCTCGTTCTTCAGCAGTTGTAGCTTTTTTGAACTGTTGCTTAAGCTCTGTGTCTTTGCTTTTGAATTCATCATCAATAGCAAAGTTAGGAAGAACGCCTATTTGAGTCATCCAGTTTTCTGGTAAAACTCCTTGTAATAATTTTTGTAAATTCATTGTATTTTAATTTTTTATTATATTGCAATATACATATATTGATATTAAAGTCAATACTTTGTAGCTGGTAGAATAAAAGTCATTGATTGTAAGGGGGAGAATCTGTATGATGAAGCTAAGTAATTTAGCTCGTCTCTCATCTCCATGCCTATTATTTCAGCGAAATTTCTCAAAAGTGGAGCAAAATTAGAACATTGTCCTGATGCGGATAGAGCAGAATTTGCCTTCATCGGGAGGAGTAATGTCGGTAAGTCTAGCTTAATCAACGCACTCTGTAAGAGAAAAACACTTGTTCAAACATCACCCAAACCTGGTAAGACACAGTTGATGAATTTTTTCGATGTAGTGATAGAAAATGGAAAGAAAGAACATGCGCAAGCCTATCTCACGGATCTCCCAGGGTATGGATATGCCAAAGTAAGCAAAGACAAGAGATATGGTTTTGAGGCGATGATTATAGAGTATCTGACGAAGAGAGAAAATCTGGAACAGATATTTGTTCTCATCGATAGTAATATCCCTCCTCAGCAGATCGATATTGAGTTTATCCAATGGATATCGGGACAGAAACTTCCGTATACGATCGTCTTCACCAAGTCTGACAAACCAACTCAAAAATCACTTAGTCAGCATATTAAATTATTTCTGATTTCGCTAAGTAAAGCAAATATTGAGATACCGTCTTACCTCATCACGAATGCCGTGAAGCAGTGATCGATCAGAGAACTCGAACAGCTAATAGAAAAATTGGTATAGAAAAAAGGACAGTAATTACTGTCCTTAGTTTTGTTGTTAGTAATTTTTTAGATTTGTTTTATAGAGGTAATTTGTCTAGAAAGATGCTTTTGTATTCTAGCCATTCATGGTAGAGTTTATTTCGTCTTTCTAGTTTGGCTTGCTCGTTTTTGAGATTTCCAGGAGAAATGTTTATGAAATCATCATATGACACTAAGCAACACAATTCATAAAGTAACTTTATAGTGATATTTACTCTATTCTTGTGTTGTAGTAGTTCAATAATTTCTTGCTCTTCAGGGAACTCCTGCTTAGTTTTATTAGCTAATTCTTCGTAGTTCATAATTTTTAACTTTTTAAGATTTTGTTAATGATTTTTTACTTGTGACCGTACCATCCGATAATTTTGTCCAAAAAATGAAGACTAAAGTTCCTGATAGACAAACTAATCCATAGGCTAATCGGATAAGATTGTCACTGTTGATAGTTATACCTATTAATAATAAAATAACTAACATAGCTAGTGCAATTTGCATCATACTCAAAAGTTTTGATGCTTTCTGTTCGTTGATAAATACAATCATTTTTTTCATAATTTTAATGTTTTAGATTTGTTTTTCTTTGATTTGAATTTCAGGTACTTGTTGTCCAGATTTCCAGAGTACCGTTCCTTCTACACGTTGATTGTTAAGAAGTGCTTTGAATTCTACATCAATCGTTTTGTTATTAGATCTATAGGTTGATAGACTAATTTGTTGTAAACCCTTTTCAGATAATCTTTCAAAGATATCATGGATATCATCTTTAGAAAATCTTCTTGCTGTTATCAGTTGAGATAAGAGATACCCACCGATAAAACCTAGCGTTGTTGTAAGAATAAGAGATTTTTTCATATATTTTATTTTTAATTTTTGTTTTCTTGGTAAAATAATACATATTTTATATTATAATGTCAAGTATTAAATATTGAATAGATTCTGGTGTTGAAGTTGAATTGTATATCTTTATACTAAGCAGTTATTTACTTCCCCTCTCTTATTGTTATGTGATTTCTCTCTACTTATCTTCGTCCGTATTGGAAAATGCTTATTGCTGTACTGATTCTCGCTGCGATTAATCAGATTTTTTCGTTGTTGAATCCTCAGATCCTCAGATGGTTGATGGATAACTATCTGGTCAAAGCTGCAACATGAGGATTCACGACGAACCAATACGTCACGTGAGTCTTACGATGATTGGGTGGAATGATTGGAACAGCGATGGTCTCTCGTGTAGCAAAAAATTTCCAAGACTATTTTGTGAATGTGATGACACAGAAGATTGGAACATCAATCTATCAGGACACGATTGCTCATACCTTCTCGCTTCCGTATGCGGTCTTCGAAGATCAACAGTCAGGACAACTCCTTTCTAAACTTGTTAAAGCCAAAGAATCTATCCAGCTCTATATCGCTAGTCTGATCAATGTGGTATTTTTTGCCTTAGTAGGAGTAGCGTTTGTTTTAGTCTATGCTGCAACAGTTGATTGGAGAGTAACTGCGATGTATGGGTTGTTGATCCCGTTGATGGCATTGACGACGATCGGATTGTCGAAGAGAATCAAAAAAGCACAAATGGCAATCTCAGCTCAATCGAATACCGTGGCGTGATCCATCACAGAATCTATTCGTAACGTTTCTCTCATCAAAATGCTCGGACTGGTAGGACAAGAGACCAAGAGATTGGATAAAGCAAACCAAGAAATTCTCTGACTGGAACTCAAGAAAGTAAAGACCGTCAGATCGATCGAGTTTATTCAGGGTACAATCATCAACGCTATGAGTACCAGTATTATCGGATTGCTTGCGTATTTGGTCTATGATGGAGGAATTACGGTGGGAGAATTAATGTCGCTCTATTTCTATTCGTTCTTTGTATTTGGACAGTTATCTCAGTTTGGACAAGTGATCAAAAACTATCAAGAAGCGAAAGCAAATCATGAAATTATCCAAGATATTATGAAACAACAACCAGAGGCTCCTGATGAACATCTTAAGGTTATTGAGCATGTTAATTCTCTCAAACTTCAGGATGTCTCCTTCTCTTATAACGCTGATAAAGAGATTATATCTGATTTCTCTGCCCAACGATCATCGGGTCAGACCATTGCGTTTGTAGGACCATCATGAAGTGGAAAATCAACGATTCTTAAGCTGATTTGTGGATTATATCTTCCTACTCATGGAACAATTGCAATTAATGATATTCCTACAACGGATATTAATTTGACGGCATTGAAACATAAGATTGGTATTGTCTCTCAAGATGCACAACTGTTTTCTGGTACTATTCGTGAGAATCTTTTGTTCGTAGCTCCAGAAGCGACTGATGATGATATTCGTCTCGTATTGAAACAGGCTTCACTGGAGTCCTATATTGCTGAATTGGAACTCGGATTAGATACGATGATCGGTGAAGGATGAGTAAAGCTTTCGTGAGGTCAGAGACAGAGATTGGCGATAGCTCGTGCGTTATTGCGTAATCCACAGATTTTGATCTTCGATGAAGCGACAAGTGCCTTGGATAGTTTGGTGGAAAAAGAGATTGCTGACACGATTCAGAGTATTAGTCAGTCTCGCCCAGATCTGATGACGGTGATTGTAGCACATAGACTCAGTACTGTGATGCATGCTGATAGTATTTATGTCCTCGAACATGGTAAGATTATTGAACAAGGTCATCATGATCATCTTCTAACTCTTCACGGTTTGTATGCAGCGATGTGGAGACAGCAAATTGGAGAATAAAAAAAAAGTTGCCTTGATACAGACAACTTTATAAGTTTCATCTTTTTTTAAAGAGAGATTCACATAGTTTGTCCCAAACACTCTCTCTTTTTTTCTTTGAGAGAGTTTCTGTTTTAGGAACAAGAATAAAATTGTAAATACTAAATGTTTTTGCAAACCAGTTTCTTTTTTTGATTTCCCAGTTACCATTTTTCACAATAACTGTTTTTAAGGCATTAATAACACCACCTAATGTCGTTTCATCAGTAGAAAAATCATTGTGACCAATTTCTTTTCCTTGCTTATTGTGATAATCAACATAAATTGATTTATCATCTTGAGTTCGATACCAGATGATTTTAATTTTTGTTTCTTCAGCTAAGAAGCTGTCGAAACTTTCCTCAATTGTGCTTTCAATCTTCTGTTGAAGAGCATGATAGTTATTTTTTGTTTCCATCGTTTTTTGTTTTTTTAATTAATTCTTCAAGTTGTGTTATTATATGAGGATCATTATCTCCATATAATGTATAACTTGTCTTTTGCACATGTAATGCATCAGACAATAACAAAGGCTGTGCTTTGGCTATATTAATCATATAGCTTGGGAGTATACCCAATGTAATTAATTTTTGTATTTCTTCCATATTTTTAAAATTTAATTATTTTTGTTTTATATTTTATATATATTTATATATTATAAGTCAATAGATAGATGTGATCATATAGGATATAGTATTGATGGTTGATTTTATATGATGCTTTGAGTATGATATGGTGTTTTAGAATACTATTTTGTATGGCACAACAGTCGTTATTTGCATGATGGGGAGAGAAAACAATGAGTTCTGACTATGTCTGCGAACAGAATATTATTGTCGATAGATGATCCAAGTATACCGTATCGGCTGGTTCGCTATCGGGAGATAAAACGGACATCAAACAACGACTTACTCACTACTTGTCAGACAAATATTTTCAAAAAGCAACCCACAATACCTATGCATACAGAATCAAAGATCATGATGGGTTTCTGATGGAATGAAAAAATGATGACGGAGAGACGTGAGCTGGACAATGTATTCTGAGTGTCTTACAAAAACAAAATATCGTGAATGTGATTGTCGTGGTGACCAGATATTTCGGAGGAGTACAGTTGCATGGGGATAGATTTCGTCATGTGATCGATGCCACGAAGATGGTTGTGGATAGGTATATGTCTTAATTTTTTTGCTTTTTTGTAATATATTAATAGAATATAATAATAATAATTTATTTTAAAGATTGTTATGGAATACTTAAAAAAACTCTATCAACCACAAGAATGACAATCATACGAGCAATTTAAGCAAGGAACGGTGGAAAATATTCATAATCTTTTTGATATATATTCTAAGTCAGATGTTATGACGTTACAGAATTTTCTTGAAAATACTGATCATGGATTGGAGCATGAATATAATGTCTACCAGAAGGCCATAGAAATTATTGATCGTTATGAGCAAAAAACTTGAAAGAAAATTCGTAAACATATGATATATCCTATGGTTATAGTTCATGATGCTATAAGATCTCTCCAATATGATCCTATGGATAAACAGAAAGCTCGCAAAGAAAAAAGAAATGATAGAAATCATGAAAAGTATGGCGCATTTCTCTTTGAAAAAATGATACAATCTTGAAATCAAAGAGATGTCTTTATCAATCTCTCAGAACAAGAGCAAGCAGAGATTAAAGAATATTTGATTAATCATGACTATTTTTCAGAACAACTTAATGGAGGTAGATTTCATGAGCCTACGAGTATAGAAGGGCAAATTGTAAGACTTGCCGATAGAATTAGTGTACCACTCAAAGATGAAATTCAAAGATATTGGGATACCTGAAAAAGACTCAATACTCCATTTTTCAATCAATCCATGCCATTGTCAGAAAGAGAAAACTTTTCGTTTGATAAGATGGGATTGTATTTCAAAAATGGTTGGGTTGATGAAGTATTGTTTTTTACAGCATTGTTGATGATTACAGAAAAAGACTTTTCTGATCCAGTATTAGGTGAAATCTATAAAAAATGGGCGGTCGATAAAGATAATGCTATTGATTTTATTCTCGATATTGGTAAACAAGAAGGAGCAACTCCTGAACAAATGGAAGATTTGAAAGTATTATTGTCTCATCTTGGTGAGAAATTTGGTTTTCATGTGAAGGGGTAATTTACTCCTTTTTTTATAAATCATATGTTACAAGAATATCATCTCATCAAGCATAGAAGAAATTGATCCACAATCTATCAATGTAAGCATTATACACACTACATGAAGGTTTGATCTCAAGAGATGATACAATCAGAAGTAGATATGTACAGTATTGTACATCAGTATTGATTTCCTTTACCTACGCTTCTAGAGTATAATATTGAGCATGATGATATTTCTTATATGAAAGAGGAATCATTAGAGGGTAATCTTTTTGCTGACGTTTTTACATATGATTGTGAACAATATTGAGAGATTAGGAAAAATCATTTTGATTCTTTCTGTTTATATCAAAAAAATCATCTCTATTTTCAGTTACAAACACAAGATAAAGCGCTTGCTCAAACTTTTTTTGATAAATTTGAAGACTTGTATGAAGAAGGAGAGATAGATCATAATATTATTGATCAATTGAAAGAGAAGATTGTGAGAGTAACAGCAACACTTCCTGTGGTACGAAATCATGGAGATCATAATCCTTACAATATTTTTACTGATGGTTTGATTGATTTGGAGGATTCTTTTGATGGACCTTTGTGATATGATACGATTACTGCTTTAACTCAAAATTATTGGTTTCCTACGCAAGGAGGAGAGCTGAATCAACAGCATGCTTTTACAGAAGGGCAAATCAATCGTTATCTTAAGTATTGTAGTAGAAAAGAAATAGACTTTATGGATAATGATATATTTGCAGCGCTCTTTATTATGAGATGAATATTTGCTACTGTAAAAACAGTAAATTTTCCATGATTATATCAGTTTAGATATAAAAAATTATTACAAACGATTACTGAATATCTTAACGGAAATCAAAATATGATCCACTATTTTATTACTCACTATAAAACTTCACTCTAGTTTTTATTTATCACTTGACATGTGGTGTTAATATAATTATAAAAGATATCTAAAAATAAAATAAAAAATATATAATTTATTATGGGAAAAAATGAACAAAAAGGTGCTGCTGATGCTCATAGAGTTACAAAAGCAAAAGAACAATTAGACCAAGAATTTCCAATCATTGGTCAACAGTCACCTAGGGGTTTACTAGAGCTGTTAGAAATTAAAAAACTTGAACAGTATGTTCATGAGAGAAATGATGAATGTACGTTATATGATTATAACGTAGCTCTCATAGAATTACTGAATGATCGTAAGCAAATAGGCGTTTTCGTCTGATTACAACAATAATTCTTTATGATATGTTCATAAAGAATTTTTTTAGTATTGTTTTCTTAGTATCGTTAATAACTATGACTTGATTTTGTTGTCAAAATATCTATATATGGAGTTATGCAATACAATTCTTCACTTATATTCTCATGTTGTTGTGCTCATCAGATCGATGGGTAATGTTTGCATAGACTAAAAATAACACTTTTGTCCTTCACATACTCAGAGATCTCTCATCTAGCAATAGGAGAGATTTTTTGTTTCAGTGAAGATTTTTTATCTTATATGAGTACTACTTATGATGACACTTTCACCAAACCGTATCGAAGAACTTCGTATCCTTCCTAAAACTCCAGAGTATAAAGGAGTGCAAGATTTATTTGATGTCTTATCTATTTGGCAAGAGGAAGAGAGAGAACACAAAAATGACTATGAGTATGAAGCATTACAACAACTTTCTACGATAATGATTTCACAGACTCAGGTACTGAATATATTGCAATGATGGGATAGATCATGATACGAGTCACTCAATGAAGAACAGCAAGATCAGTATAATACCTTGATAGACGTCTTGTTAGGAAATCAAACACTATAATGATCACTATATCTTGACAATTTATACTTAATTGATTATATTGTTTTCCTAAAACAAAAAATAAATATTATTATTATGAAAAACAATGTATTAAATCATGTGAGTGTAGACTGTTCTCTCCCCTTGTCTGTAGATTTATTAGTGGTAAGAGTTCTTTATCAATTTTGTATTTCAAAGGATATAGAAATTCCTGTAAATACAACTATGGCAACTTCTCTTCAAGAATTAGTTTGCTATGTGCTAGATAAGACTAAAGAAGAAATAGCTGCTTATAAGGACTTCCAGTATTATGGTGCAAAAACATGGGAAATCTTAAAAGAAAAAAATTCTGAATTGAAAAAAATTGTAGAAATGACTTCTGAAGAATTTGAGAAGTATGAAGATAATATCGAAATTGTCTTTTAAAAAGTAAACTCTTCCCGAATGCGTGGGAGAGTTTTTTTGATCCTTTTCTCTTGTAACTGGTGACGAAAATAGGTATATTGAAAGTGATATATTCTATCTTTCCTATCTCTCTATACTTATGAGCTCATCAGATAAAAAAACTATTTACATTCTCGATCGATACACGAACAAAAACTACTGACTTGAAGTTCCGTCAGATGAAGAGTTTTTACTTTGAGAAAAAATTATTTTTGAGCAAGTAGGAGGAGATGGGAAGAAAACACAATCCATCGGTACCTATATTGGTGATAAGTATAATGATATTGAGAGAACATGTACCTATGTTGATCGTATGACAGATCAGGAGATTGAACAGTTTGAAGATATGCAGAAGAAAGCAAAATGACACTTCCCTCTCTTCAAAAAAATGTTTAAAACAGCTTTTCCGACCGCTATTCCTGTGACGGCGAGATATCATATGTTTGCTCGTCAGTGGTATTTCTATTTCTATTCTGAACAGAGATTTAATTTTGTAGAATTTATTAGAGAGTTTCGTCAGGCGCTGTGAGGTCAATTTTTTCTCTTCCAAGTAGGGGCAAGAGATATGGTCAAGATGTCTCCAGGGACTGATCACATCATAGGTTGTAATGGTCGTAATCTGTGTTGTAAATCGAATCGTCCGTTACCAAGTATTGATGTAGAGGATTTGTTGGTACAACATTTAGATGGACGTGATATTGAAAGATTAAAATGACGCTGTGGTAAATTAAAGTGTAGTCTGATCTATGAGGTAGAGACCTATGTCACAGAATCTCAAAATTTTCCATCAAAATGATCTACTATCGATATTAAAGATTGTGCGCAATGTGGTATGGTGACGAATTTCAATATTATGACGAATAAAATTGATGTTCAACTTGAAGATGGAATACGTATACAAATTGATCTTAGTGAAGTAAAAAAGATACATGAAATGCGTAAATGAAGAGTGCATGATGATCATGAAAGAGAATTAGTTGCTGCTGCAAAAGATGCGGTATGATAGATAGAGTGTTTTAGTTGTTATGAATAATGTTATGATAGAATTTCTACAAAATATAGTATTTCCTCTGGAGCTTGATACATTGCGAGGATGGCGAATATTATTGACGATTCTTGTGATTGTGGGAAGTATTGTCTATGCGATATTGTGATATGTTGTGGAGAAAAAATCTTGACCGCAAGAGAAAAAGAAGTCATCTTCTGTGAAAAGTGAACATCGATTTCAACAATTGTTTACTTCAAAGCAGATTACCAAAGATACTCTCCATGAGAAAGTAGAACATATAGTTCATGAAGTAGAAGCAATAATAGATGAAGAACTTGGATGAGAAGAAGAGTTGGAATGAGAAGAGGAGAAACCACTTTCTGAAATAAGAGAAGAATCTTTAGCTCCATCTTTGCCTCGATGGAAAAAACTAATGGGTAAAAAGGCTGCTATAGTACAAGAAGAATATATTCAAGAAGAAGAAAATATCCACCAAGAAAATATCCAAGAAGAACATATTCAAGAAGAAGACATTCCTCAATCAGAGATTCTTATGACAGCAGATACGGTAGATCAAATTGAACAACATAATAAAATACAAATTAAACGAGAAGAATTTAAAGCTGATCTTGATTATCTGAAGAAGAGACAAAAATGGGATGAATATGAAAGTAAACTTATTGAATGACTTGCACAAGATCCAGATCATGCTGATATTCTGGAACATCTTGCAGATTTTTATATGATGGATAATCAGCCTAAAAAAGCTCTTCCACTGTATAAAAAACTTGTTGAAAAATATCCAGAACAACACGTCTTACTCCGAAAAATGGCACAAGTATACTTGAGTATGAAAGATTTACAAATGGCAGAGGTCTTGGTTGATAGAGCGCTTGCACTCCATCCTAATACACCAAAATATGCTATGAATCTTGTAGAAATCTATTATGGTACAGAGAGAAAAAAAGAAGCTCTTACGATGTTAGAACGTATTGTAGAACGAAGACCAAATAATTTGAGTTATCGAACGACATTAGTCAATCTGTATGAAGAATTTGAATTGTATGGTAAGGTTGTGGATGCCTACGAATCTATGTTACTTATCGATCCTACCAATGTTATGCTGAAAAGAAAGCTACTCGAAGCAAGGACACAAATACAGTAAAAGTGTAGAGTTTATAGTGTAGAGTAGTTATGTATCTTATTTATTATCTTATATTATAGTTATGTCGAGAAAAACAGTTATTAAAGTGTTTGCTATTCTTATGATTATTTTTTTGATCTTAGGATCATTTGCTGCTATTGCTCCTTATTTGTAATTTTTATTAGAATCGATATCCATTATTATGAAACTTTCTATAGATCTATCACATAGATATGCATGTATGAGAGCACATACTGCTACTCATCTTCTGCATGCAGAGCTAACGAAAATTTTTCCTCAAACCAAACAAGCTGGTTCGTATGTTGGACCAGATGAGCTGCGTTTTGATTTTTTTGCAGAAAGAGGATTGACGTCTGAAGAGCTAGACTCTATAACTGCTCAGGTCAATCACATCATATCTGCTAACGAAAAGGTATCAGTACAAGAAATGCCCTATGATCAGGCTCTAAAAACAGGAGCGAAGGCATTTTTTGAAGATTCTTATCCAGAGATAGTAAGAGTGGTATCGGTATGATATCAAGGAAATACATCATATTCGGTTGAACTTTGTGGAGGTACTCATGTCGCTGAAACTGGTCAGATTGGTGCGTTTGTTATCATTGAACAAGGTGCAGTAGCAGCAGGAGTAAAAAGAATTACTGCTCTGACTGGTCCGAAAGTAGCAGCCTATGTGGGACAGTTACAGTCACAGATTGATGGTTTAGCTCATAAGGTAGGAGTACCTACTAAACAATTGGAAGCAAAGATAGAAAAGATTCTTGCTGAATCTGATGAAATGAGTACGAAAATTGAGCAACTTTCTGCTGGTCTTATAAAAAGTATCATATGGAAACCAGGACAGATTGAATCCGTATCGTGTGATGCAATTTGGTCATATGAAGATGATATTGCATTGCTTGGGTTATCGTTTGCTGATGCAGTGAATAACATCAAGAGTGTCGCTCAAGATAGATCATGGCTTATGGTATCAGCTACAGGTCAGTATGCACTATCACATAAGCAAGCAAAAGTTATTGTAAAAGAACTTGGTCTTAAAGGTGGTGGTTCTGATACCTTTGTACAGGGGAAAGATGAGAATATAGTGAAAAGTGTACAGTTGAAAGTGTAGAATTCCTTAACTGTTGAGAAATTGTCATTTCGCCTTTTGTCTGCGAAGCTGGTAGGAACGAAGCAATCCATAGTACATTAACCAGTCTCTCAAGTGAGGGATTTTTTTTGAAGACAAAACAACTTGACTTTTATTTACTTTTTTAATATTGTGTTTGTTGAAAATTAAAACATTAAAAACATGAAAACAAAAACAATAATAGAAATTTTAAAAGGAGTCCTTTTTTGTGAATTATATAATCTATTCTTATTGTCTATAATTATTGTAAATTATATTCATAATGATACTTATATTTTTGAAGGATCTAGTGAATATACTGGAACTCCAGAAAAAATGGACATATCGATTAATGAGTGGATATTAACTTTACCTTATTGGGCATTAAAAGAAGAAATACAATTTCGATTACTGCCAATGATGATTTGGTTATTCATAGTATTTTGTTTGAGAATAAAATATAGTGTTTGTGAATTGTATGTCTATAGAATTACGCTTGGTATTGGGATTGTGACTTCTATATGGTTTGGATATGTACATGGAAATTATCTGAATATATTTATCCAAGGAGTTCCAGGATTTATTTTCTTTATGGTATTTTATAATGTATATCGTATAGAAAAAAGTATGATAAAAGCAACATTAGCTTCTACAATTAATCATCTAATTACTAATTTACTTGTAGTATTGTATAATTATTATTAAGTCTCAAATTTTTGAGACTTTTTCTTTATCTCTGAATTGAAATAGACAGGAAGATAACTATACTGAGTTGTTATTTAGTTAGTATAAACACGATTTATGACAACAATCATGAAAGGAAGGGACATCGCGAATCAGATGAAAGCAGAACTTACACAACGAGTCAGAGAGAACGATTTTGCACACAAGTATGTTGCGATTATTTATGTGGGTGATAATCCAGCTTCTGCGACCTATGTCCGTATGAAGATGAAGTTTGCTCATGAGATTGGACTGCAACTCAAAGTTTTTGGTCAAGATCCGAAGATAGAGACTTACGAACAACTGATGGATACGATAGTAGAACTGTCGTATGATGATGATTGTCTCGGTGTGATGCCACAACTTCCCCTTACGGCTGAATTGAGGCCTCATCTCATGGAGATACTGGATGCACTACCTCCGTATAAGGATATTGATGGACTGAGTGGTGGGTTTATGGGACAATATCTTACTGAACAGATTGATTTTCTAGGTGCTACTCCACAAGCAGTATTTACCTTATTGGATCACTATGGATATGGTGATCTGTATGGTAAAACAATAACTATTGTCTGACAAAGTAACTTGTTAGGTAAGCCATTGGCGTTAGGAGTAATGCGTCGTGGTGGTACTGTTCTTTCATTCAACTCTAGCTCGCCTGATGATATTGTCAGAAATGCTTGTTTGCAATCAGATATTATTATCTCTGCTACAGGAGTAGTACATCGTCTAGATGAAAGCTATTTCCGTGATGATCAATCACAAGTAGCGATTGATGTGGGACGAGGAGAGCGAAATGGAAAACCAGCAGGAGATATAACTTTACATACAATTAGTGATAAAGTTGCTGCCTATACACCGATCCCATGATGAGTATGACCACTCACTATTGCAAATCTTTTGATGAATATTAAGAGATTATATACTATATATAATTAATGTAAAGTAAAAACATAAAAAATCTATTTTATTTGTATGATAATAGTGTAAAGTAACTATAATTATTATGTTTTAGTTTATATATTACATTCTATGAAGAAATTATTTTCGCTTCTTGCTGTATCAGTAGTGGCAATGAGTTCACTTACTCCTACATTGCTTTTTGCTCAATCAAATGATGAAGTAGTTAAAGACTTACTTGCAACTTCAGCAGATTGGTGATATGCGGCATCAGATAAAAATCTTGTTAAAGTAATTTCTAAGACTAGTACAACAGCAACTATAGAGGCTCCTGTAGCTAAAAGAAATGGACAGACAGTGAGTTCATACTATATTACATGGGCACCACTTTCTTATGAACAGATTGTTACTAATACTAATCTTGATGATCTTGCTAAAGTGAAAGATTCAGATAAGGCAGCTCTAAACGCTGGAGGGACTCCTATCTATAAGGTAGAAGGAGATAAGCTCGTATTTACTATTGATATTGCTGAACCTACAAAAGATATCTATGTTACTATTGAACCAGAAGATGAAAATAGAAATACAGGAAATACTATCAAAGATTTTACTTTTAATCTTTCTACAGTAAAAATTGGTGCTACTGGTACGACTACTGCGGTAGCAGGAGATGTCTATGATACTTCATTGAACCAAGCAATTACAAATGTTTCTTGTGTTTGGGATGCAACAGCAAATAGAACAACATTGCTTTGGGACATTAATACTGCATTGTCAGCAATAACAGTAGAAATTTCTCATAGACCTGATGAAAATCAAGGAGATATGACAGTCAAAGGTACCCCAAATATCACAGATAGAAGATTTGTAGTTGATACTCCTCATCGTGATGTACAGCTCTTTAGATTGAAACCTCTTGATGGTAATAAAGCTATGGTAGGTAATGAAATTCAATATATTTGTAAACCAGATACTCCAAGTGATAAATGTACTATCGATGGTAAAACTAATTTAGATAAAAATGATCCTAATTGTAAAGCAGATACTCCTGTTACTCCTACAAATCCTGCTAAACCTATTCCAGTAACTCCAGCAACAGGACCAGTTGAGACAGCTGCGATTGTACTTATTATTTCAATTCTTGGATATGCTGTTTATAGAAAAGTAAGAAAAGCATAATACAGTTAAGAGTGTAAATCTATTAGTGAAGAGTTTACCTTGATGAGGTAACTCTTTTTTATAATTATTTTTTTACATAAAAAAACAGCCATCCTGCCTGATCGGTAGGCGTTCTGACTGTTATGGAAGTGATATCCTTAATGAGCATATAAGATTGTGCTTATGCGGCGAGCGATTCGGTGAATTTTTCAAATCCATTATTGACTAAGTCGATGATGTTTTTATATTCTTGTCTACTGTAATCCAGATTTGGACCTCAAGGAATAGTAAGTCTGATAGTACCATTATATGTTTCATTATCGTTTTTTTCAAGATCGATTTTAATAAGTGCTTCTGCATCTGGATGTTTGAGATGTTTCTTCCAGAATGATGACATTTTACTTCATTCTACATTCTTGTGAATTACTGTTTCAATGTCTTGTTTCATGACTTCAGTAATGTTTTCAAAACGTTTTTGATACTTGATGTTATAATTCATGCGATTGTCATTATGAGGTAAAGACACGGTCTATTATATATTCATAAACATAGATTTCAAGAGTAAAATCGTAGATTCTAACCATATTTTATCTTGCAATAGGGGGGGGTAAATACTTATAGTTAGCAGGTTATAACAGTAAAATAAAAATAAATATATGGATCCATAAATACTAGGTCTTTTTTGTTTCTGAAGCAAAGTAGGAAATAAAACGAAGTCGTACTATCCTTTGTAGCTGATAGACAAATCTTAACTCTTATTAAAATTAAAAATTTAAACAATGAAAAAAATTTTTTTACGGGTAATTCCCGTTATTCTCGTTTTATTCTGTAGTGCTGTGTTTTTTTTGTCTTGTTCGCAAGATGATAATGATATTGTTATCCCTCAAGATGAATTAGCTATCTCTGATCCTCAAATTAAAAAAGAGATAGAGTTTATGAGAGAGAAAAATATCATTACCGAAGATCTGTATCAGCAATGGCTTACTTCAAAAAGGTCAGATATACTTGATGAATGGGACGTTCTGATTAATGAAAAAGGTACAATAAGACATGATGAAGCTTATCGTGTCAAATATCCTTTAAACTCTCATCAATCTAAAAGTGGTATGTCTAGAATTGATAATACTCTTATAGACAGAAGAATTATTCAAGATTCAATGAAAGAATCTGAATCATCAGTATTAAGTCGAATGAAGCGTTGGAAGCATATGTATGGATCATCAGGAGGTACAATTACTCTTCGAGTATTTACAAGTGATGGAGGTGGACGATTAAAAGTCACTACTGCATGGAGACTAGCCCTTAACAATGCAGTTGCAAAATGGAATGCATTAGGTTTAAAAGTTAAATTTGCTGTAGTGAACGCAACTAATACGAATATTGTTGGTGGCTATGTCAATGTGTACATGAAAAATTTGGGCGATTCTGGTATTTTTGCTCAAACATTAACTCCAGGTACACCAGGATATTTTGGTGAAATAATGGAGATAAATACTTCTAGTTCTCCACATCCTGATGTAAATGGTAAAATAACTGTGTTGGTTCATGAATTGGGACATGCTGTTGGTTTTATGCATACAGATGAAGCTGCTAATGGCGTTAATATATTTAATACTGCTGTTACTTGTAACGAATATTCAGACAATAATTCATTTATGTATAATGGTAGTTATTACAATCAAATATTTACAGATTTTAGCACTTGTGATAAACAGAATCTCCAATATTATTGGGGATACTGATCAACTTTGTCATAACTATTTCTAATTTAAAAACGAAGAGGTGAGCATTTTCTTGCCTCTTTTTTCTTTTGCAATAATTATGAAAACTCGTATACTCTCTATAAGAGTATTCATGGCTCGGTGAATCATATATCAGATTTGATTATTATAATGAGATTTGTTATGTGACTCTTCGGTTATGAATGTACTCTACATTTTTAACTCTTAATTTTTTGTAAATGGCTATTACCAAAAGAACTCCAAACGAAATCCGTAATTCTTATGAGATTAGCGGTCAGAATTTTACTTTTGCATCTGGAATACTAGCACCACAAGCTGATAGTGCAGTGACGGTACAATTTGGTGATAATGTATTACTATTTACTGTTGTGATGGAAAAACATCCTCGTCCAGAACTTGATTTTCTCCCTCTCACTATCGATTATAGAGAGATGTTTTCTGCTGGTGGTAAGATCGGTGGTGCTGCTTATAGAAGAAGAGAAGCAAAACCTTCTGATAATTGTATTTTGTATGCGAGATTGACTGATAGAGCACTCAGACCCTTGTTTCCTAAAGGAATGATTAACCCTGTTGTTATTTCAGTTACTCCGTTATCCTTAGATGGTACTCAGGATTTGTGAGTGATGTCATTGATTGGTTCATCACTGGCTACGATGATGGCTTGAATCCCATTGAAGTGACCAGTGGGTGCTGTACGTATTGGACGTATCGATGGAGAATTTATCATCAATCCTACTCTTGAACAGATTGAAACTGGTGAGATGAATCTTATTTGTGCTGGTAAGAAATGATCGATTAATATGATAGAATTGGATGCAAAACAAGTATCTGATGAAATTATCAAACAGGCATTTCTACTCGCTCAGACGAAGATCGACGAGATGTGCGATATTCAGAGTCAGTATCTAACTTCTTTTTCTGTTACTCCTAGAGAAGTGGTCTATAATAAACCATCACAAGCGCTTCTAGACTATGTACGTAATTTGTATAGTGATGAGATTAAAGCTGGTATGATAGGTAATACGAAAGTATCCTTTAATGATAAATTTTATGAGTTTGAGCGTATGGTGATGGAAGATGCGAAAGCATCGATAGAAGATGATACGATAGAAGATTTTACAACATCTAAAGTAAAAATGGCTGTCTTTCAAGTCATTAAAGATGTGATCCGTGATCGTACGTTACATGAAGGACTCAGAGTAGATAATAGATCAATGACTGATATTAGACCATTATTTACGCAAGTAGATACAGTTCCTAGAGTACATGGATCAGGATTGTTCCGAAGATGAGATACGCAAGTATTATCAACGGTAACCTTAGGATCGCCATGAGATGCTCTTTTGATTGATGATATGGAACATACTGATAAAGAACAAAGATATTTTCACCATTATAATTTTCCTCCATTTTCTACCTGAGATGCTCAAGCGATCAGATTTCTCTCTCGTAGAGAAGTAGGTCATGGAAAATTGGCTGAAAAAGCACTTGAACATGTCTTGCCATCGAAAGAAGAATTTGGATATACGATTAGAGTAGTGAGTGACTGTCTTGCATCTGGAGGTTCTACTTCTATGGGTGCTACGTGTTGATCGACGTTATCTCTTTTAGCTGCAGGAGTACCTTTGAAAGCTCCTGTGTCTGGAGTTGCGATGGGTTTGATGACAGAACAAGATGATGAAGGACATATTACAAACTATAAGATCTTGACTGATCTTATGGGTACTGAAGATTTTATTGGAGATATGGATTTTAAAGTGGCTGGTACGAGAGATGGTATCACTGCGATCCAATTAGATACAAAAGTCGGTGGTCTGACTATGGAGATTATTCACAATACCATTGATCTTGCTCATACAGGTCGTAATGAGATCATGGATGTTATGTTGGAGACCATTTCAACACACAGATCGCAACTTAGTCCTTATGCACCGAAGATGGTAGTCTTTAAGATTAATCCAGATAAAGTGAAAATGGTAATCGGTAAAGGAGGTGAGATGATTGATAAGATTATAGAATTGTCTGGAGGAGTGAAGATTGATTTTGAAGATGATGGAACGTGTTATGTTGCTCATATGGATCAAGATAAGATCGATAAAGCTATTGAACTTATTAAAGATATAGCAGAAGATCTACCATTGAATACGGTGATTGAGGGAAAGATCGCGAAAGTAGAAGCATTCTGATTTTTCGTAGACTTACCGAAAAAGCAGTCAGGATTGATTCATGTTTCACAACTTGGTGAACTTGGTAAACCTACAGTTTCAGCTCATTTTAAACCTGGACAATTTGTGAAAGTTATTGCGACAGGTACTGATGATAAAGGAAGATTACAATTAAAGATGGCATCATAATTTATTTGATAAAATTTTCTTGTATGCAGAAGAATAAACAGTCTTGTCATCTTGTGCTGTCGTGATGATGAGTCAGGGGATTTGCTCATGTAGGCGTGTACAAAGCTCTTCATGAGCATGGTTATATTATAAGCAGTATATCATGAACGAGTATGGGATCATTAGTAGGAGCGATGATTGCTTCTGGCTTGTCTCCTTATGAAATAGAATCACTTAGTACTAGTAAATCTCTTCGAAAATTTTTAGATATCAATTTGAGTAATTGGTGATGATTTTTTTCCTTAAATAAGGTAATGGAATTGCTTCAATTAGCGACACAAGTTGATGTAATTGAAGATTTATCTTTACCTTTGTGTGTCTGTGTAACTGATGTACAGTTAGCTCAACCACGTTATTTTGCTCAATGAGATCTTAAAAAAATTATTAGTGCGTCTTGTGCAGTACCATGATTATTTGATCCTATTGAATATGATAATACGCTTTTTATAGATGGTGGTGTGACTGATAACTTCCCAATGCAATGAATGCTTCATCAAGATCAATATATGATATGAGTACATGTTAATCCACTACCAAAGTTAGATGATTATACTATTAAAGATATACCAACGAGAGCTGTAGAGATTATGCTATGACGTGCAGTGCGTGATTGTCAATCACAATGTGATATCTTTATAGAACCACCAGCATTATGTCAGATCAATCAATCTCTTTTTGTTGATCCATCTGAAATTATTCAAATATGATATCAGTATGCTACTCAATTATTATCTCAAAAACAATAAAATTAAAAAAAGACAATAATAAAAAACAGAAAAAGTCTTTTTTTCTTTTCACCTATACAGTATGATAGAATATATTTATTTTATACACATATGAGTATGTCTGATCAACAAGTACCAGTATCTCCATCTTCTGACGTTAAAACACCAGAACAGATGATTCAGGATGTGAAAAATTCTGTATCAGATACAGCAAATTCAGTACTAGGTGAGGGAACTGTGGATAATTTTAAACAAACTGCTACTCAAGTCACAGCTACAGTAGGGCAAGTAACTAATGTGGTAACTGACCAAGTAGAACATCTTTCTCAAAAAGTATGATGACAAGAATTTGTAGGAGAAGTAAAAGATATGGTTAATCCTATTACTGATGTGGTTCTTGATGTTATAAAAATAGCATTCTTCTTGAAACCACAGCAAAGAATATCTCGTTGACAATATATTATTGGAAGTTTGTCAGTAGTCGTTGTAGTAGGATTGTTTGTCTCTTTGTTGGGAGTAATTATATGACCATTAGGAGTATGATTATGATCATTGTTGATAGCTATACCACTCATTAATCTTGCCATCAGAAGATTTCATGATTTGAATAAATCAGGGCGATGGGCAATTTCAGTAGTAGTTCCATTGGTTGGTTGGATTATGCCATCATTATTTCAGTGAGTAAACGAAAATAATACTTATGGTCCAGATCCCTTGCTTACTCAAAAGGCAGATCTTACAACCTATGTTATTACTGCACTTTCTTTATTGATTTTATCAAGTATTGTTACTACTGTTCTTGGTTTTTTATGACTCCGTGTGAGAGAGCCTCAAGTAGATGTTACAGATCCTAATACTATTAGTAATCAAATAGGAGGAGGTACAAATACTTTCCAACAACCAGTGAATACCACTAAAAATTCTGCAACAAATACTGTAAATCAAGCAACAAACAATTTAAGATAAAAAATAACTTCCTGACTAAGAGGAAGTTTTTTCTTGTTTATTTATATAGTATTGTGTAACTAAGCACCTACCATTCTAACAATCCATTGGACAATAACGTCAGCGTCTTTACCATATACTATAGCTCATCATAGGGCTCATGTTATAGTTAGTGCAAAAAAGCCTACGCATGCTCATAGGTATATAATATAATAGGATTCTATAAAAGAGATGATTTTTGCAATAAGTGATTTGGTAGTTCATGATAATTTTTGGAGTAGAGAGTAGTGTTGTCCTGACTCAGAGATTACCCACTTAAGAATATAAAATAGAGTTAATCCCCAAAAAATACTTGTACTTAACCCTGCAAAGAATTCATGACGTTCTACAAGTAGTGTTCTTAAACCAATGGCATGTTTTGCTGCTTCACCGCTATTTGATGCAAGTGATGATCATATGGATCATACAATTAGTAATATAGTTTTCATAAAAAGAAGATTACTATTATTTTTCCATTTTTTTATAAAAAGCGAAAGAATCTCAATACAAGCATAAAGTGTTAATAATGCGATAGGAAAGTGTACGAAAATAGGATGTAATGTTTCCATAGTTGGAAAGATATATAAAATAAAAAGTAATATAAGCTGATTATAATAAAAAGACTGATAGAAGAATTATCAGTTTTTTAGATATGATTGAGATTATTCACCATCGTTAATCATACTTGCCATTTTACCTTCAAGATTCTCATTCAAGTAGATAACTTTTGCATTGTCTTGACCAACTCTTTCAAGTGTTTCGATACGAGAAGCAGCAAGTAAGAAATCTAGAATTTCTCTTCATTTGAGATCTTTATCAGCATTTTTAATCTCATCAATAGATTGACTAAATCCATCAGCGATAGCTTTTCTTTGTGCAGCCATACCTTCCCCTAAGAGTCTCTTCATTTCTTTGTCTCCTTCAGCCTTAAGAATTTCAGCTTCCTTACGTCCTTCTGCCTCAGTAATAGCTGCTTTTTTATTTTTTTGCGCTGATACAACGTTATTCATTGCCTCCATTACAAGAGCGTCAAGTTGAATATCTTTTACTTGAACTGAATCTAATTCCATACCAAATTCATGAAGTTTAGAAGCAAGAGTTTCTTTTACTTCATCACCAATTTCATTTCTTTTTCCAAAGATTTCATCATGTTGGAAGGTAAAGATTTTTGCTCTCAGTTGTTCTTCAACCATTGCTCTAATCGTCTTAATAGGATCGTTTATTTTGAATACACTATCAATAATTGACTGATCGTCATCTTTTACTCTGAAGATCACATTGAGTCAGACAGTAGTTTTTACATTATCTAACGTAATACCATCAACAGTAACATCAAGATTCATAAGAGCAAGTGATTGACTCTTTGTCCATTCAATAAATGGGATTGTAAAATTTAGTCCTTCTCTAAGTATTCTATTGGTGTTTCCAAGTCTGAGTACCACTGCAGCTTTACGAGGAGAGATAATTTTAATTCCTAAAAATATACCAATAATGATAATACCAATAATTCCATAGATCATAGCAATTATTTTGATAAAATAAAAAACTACTATGATAGTAGTTATCTTATACTCATATGCAAGATATTTGTATTCTTATTCTATAAAATCAGACTGACTGACATGAACGGCTGGATTATACGCAGCAAACAAAAGAGAAACAATGTCTTTGAGTTCTAGTCTTTCTACTGTCATTCATGCTCCTTTTAATCATTCGATAACAAGATTTGCTCTGATATCTAAATATCTTCTATGCTTAATAAATGTTCTATATTTGGATACTATTTTATCTATACCTTCTTGTGTATCTAATACCATGAGAAGTTTTTGCCATCGTGGCTTTTTTATCATCTCATTCTTATTGCTATCTGGATAATAAGGAATAACGATATAAAATTCTTTTACAAATATGAGACCCTGTTGTGCACTTATTTTATCAAGAAATGCAATGTATTGATTCCCTTGATCTCTCAGCATTGGTGCACTTATTTTGGATACTGATTTCTGCATATAATCAATATATTGTGTAAGATCAAGATAGGTATTTCTAATAAGAATTTGAATAGGAAAGTCGAGAGAATTGATAAATCTTTTGTATTGCTCTAATACCATAAGAGTTTCATCGTCATTACGAAGATCAAGGTTAAGTCATTCCACTTTGAGGATCGCTCTGAGTCCTCCATCTTTAAGAATGATAGTATTTTCTTGAATTTCAGAAATCGGCAACATCGTTTCTGTATTGTACAGTTGATCAGATTTTTTGCCTTTTTGTATGAGTTTTTCTTCAATCAGTGATGACATAATATCTACTATATAGTTAAAATTATAGTGTTTGATTAGCTAATAAATTGATCATAGATATTGAATAAGAAAGTGACAATGAACCAACTTACTGCAATGATACCAATAGCAATAGCAGCTCATTGAACTGTTTTCTTTGCTTCAGTGAGTCCTTCATCATCTTTGGCAAAGAAAATTTTTGCAAATCCATAGATAATGACTACTAATGCAATAAAACTTATCAACCCAAGTGCAATATTGATAATGTATTTTACAAATTCTAGTGCAGAAGCATTGGAGAGATTAGTAAATTGCTCAAGATTAAAAACTTTGAGTATGCTTTTTAAAAATCCATCATTAGAATCAACTACATCAGTTTTGATAACAGTATGAATAGTAGTTGTTGGTTGGTCAGTAAGATCATCTCCATAAAAGAAAGAATCTTCTGATGATTGAGCAAAACCTACACTGAGAAATAAAATCAAAGAACTCAGTCATAGCAATGTTTTTTTATAGAAGGACATAAGAAAAATAACAAAAACTAAATAATACTTCCAAGAGCTGCAAAAATGAAACTCACAATAAACCAACTTACTGCAATGCCAGCTATGGCAATAGCATAATTTTTAAGTTTTCAGAATGCTTTTTTATATTGGTCAGTATCAGTGCCTGAAGTAACGATTTTATATCATTCAATCAGAAGTAATACAAGTACAACAACGGCTGTAAATGATAGTATGATGTTGATAATATTACGAATAAGATGAAGAGTTTCATTTTGTGCTTGATCAAATCATCGTATCTCACTGATATTCATAACATCGAGTATATTGTTCCCATCAGGAGATTCGATGAAAAAACGTGTACCCTGTCTTAAAGGATTAGAGATATTATTGGTATCAACTACATGATCAATCGATTGTGTGATAGAGGGAGATGTATGATCAATAGTACTGAGTTGTGCAAAAGTAACTGCACTTATACTGAGTATACTATATCATATCATGGTGATAAAGAAACGAATCATAAGAGAATTATATCAAAACTAAAGAGAATTACTTGATTATAGGTGTTCTCTCTAAAACATCAACTTTATCATTATTTTGTTTTGAGCTATAATTGACATTATAGCTGTTTTAAAACATAATCAATAACCTCATCTTGAGGTGTGTCGATTTTATCACTTATGATGACATCAGGTTGAAGTCATATTCCATCAATCCATGTATTACTTTTTCCTAATAACCGTTTTCCTGTGGTAAATTTTACTGTTTGTGAACTTGTTTCATATACGGTTTGTACTGTTCATTTACCATAGGTTGTTGTACCAATAATTTTACTATTGGGATAGTATTCATGAATTACACCAGCAAAAATTTCTGATGCTGATGCTGTGTCATTGTTGGTGAGAAAATAGATAGGTGTTGATGGTGATAGTGATTGTTTTGCTCACTGAGAAATTACTTTTTCTGTATCAGTATTGGTTTGGATCGAATAGAGGGTATTACCTTTGGGTATAAAATGATTCAGCATTTGTCTAGTATCTTCAAGACTTCATCAGAGATTGTTTCTTAGATCGATCACAATACTTTTGCTTTGTTGTAATGATGGAAGTTTTTTGATGAAGCTATCATAGGTATTTGTTTGAAACATGCTAATCGTCATGAGTGTACTATGGGTTCAAATATCCTCTATGACAATAGGATCTATTGTGATTTTTTTTCTGTTTATAGTATATTCTATAACTTTATTATCTCTGAGAAGAGCAATCACTACTGTTGTTCATTCTTTTCACTGTATCAGATCTCCTACATCGGTCAGTGTGGTTTTTTTTGTAATCATAGTATTATCGACACGAATAATACTATCACCCTTTTGTATTCCTGCATTTTTTGCTGGACCGTCATAGACATGACCTATAATAGTATTGTTTTCACTATCTTTTTGTAGAGATACGCCTATACCTACGAGCTCTCATTGGAGAAGGTTATCAAAGTCTTGTGCATTTTTACCACTATAGTTTTGTGCATAAGGATCATCACCAAGTAACTTTAAAAGCTGATTAATTCTTTTTTGGTCAGAAATTCTATCTCTTTCTAAGAGTCTGATGAGTTCTTGTTGTATGTCTTCTTTGTTTGTAGGAAGTGGTTGTTTGATAGAGGTATATCCTGCGCGTATGAGTTTAATTGCTTCAGATCGGGTTTCATCGGTTACTGCCGCATCTCCATAAATGGGAAGACGAACTCCAGCATAGATCTGTGCCCGCGATCTTAAACTATCATTTGTAAATTCATATTTGAGTTTGATAATAAGATTTTTGTTTTTGATATATCATTGATCAATTGCTTGTTGAACAAGAGTATACTGAAGAGAACTTTTTAATATTCATCTATAACGTACTTGAGTCTGTGATACGGTAGTGCTATTACCGACAAGCTCTTGGAGGAGATCTGTACCATTATAAGCAAAACTTGAAAACAATGCATTCAGACCGAGAATGAGTGTCAGAAGAACTCGTTTGTATGTATATTTGAGCATGTAAGGAATAGATGAGGAGTAAAATTCTATTATGTTATTCTAACTATAGAGAAATAAGTATACAATGCAATGCTCGTCAATATACTATTGTCTTGACTTTGTACTATAAAATTACTATATTCGGACTTCGTCCAAAAATAAAAAATTAAAATTACTAGATTATGAAAAAACAAAAATTCCTTTTGATTGCTATTACTATTGTGTCAGTTATGTCATGTACACAAGGACAGGAACAAAAACCTACTAACGTTGAGAAGAGGAAAATGGTTAATTTGCTGATCTGTTCAGAAAAAGGTACACAGTATGAAGTGGTACAAGAAATACCGCTTGATACTATTCCTTATCAGAAGGGACAAGAACTTGTGATAGCGCAACCCAGTAAGAATGTACCTGATTATTGGGAAATCCCTAAGTCAGATACTGAGTATATTCAGTATCGCAAAGGGAAAGTAGATACTATTCAATCTATTTATTTTGAATAGTTAGTGTAAGCGAAGATTTCTTCGCTTTTTTTGTTATTATATTTTATTGACTTTTTGTAGTTTGTTGTGTATAATATTGGAAATAAAAATAAAAAATATGAAAACAACAGAAGAAAAAAAAGAAAATAACCAGACTATTATTGATTTGGTTGCCTGTTTTAGTCCTACTGGTGTAGAATTGAAGCAAAATGAAGAAATTGTGAATATTTTAGATTCAGATTTCTTTAGAAAATATTTTGCAAAGAAACCTGTTCCTTCAAAAGAGCAAATTATTACAATGATTTTTGATCTTAGATCAGATGCTTTAATTCTCTCTAAGAAAGAAGTATTATTTCAAGAACTTACCGGAATTGCTACTAGACTCTTTTCTGCCAAAGAAGTAGATATCCAGGAAATATTGGATCATCTTTCTTCTAAGAAGAAGGAATATAGTGAAACAATTATGAAAAAAAATCGTTAAATTACTGACCGACTGTTTTCAGTCGGTTTTTTTATAATGTACTGAAATATACTTATTGTCTCTTGAAAAAAGCTTTACTTTTCTGTATAGTATGGTAAAATAAAAATTATGAAAAAAATAAAAACTATAGTATTACATGCTATTAGTAGTATGATGATACTTTTTTTTGCTCACTTTATGTTATTGTCCCTTGTTTTACTTATCATTGAATTGATAGGGATTTCACTACATCCTAGTGAGATATTTTATCCCAAAACAATGATAATTATCAGTATTGTGTTATTTGTCTTTATTATGAAAAAGAGAATAGCATAAAATTGTTGTCCATTATTGTTTCTAATAATGGTTTTTTATACTTAAAATTTATATTTTTATAAAAGTATTGACATTTTTGTATTATTTAATTATGATATATTCAAACAAAAAATAAAAAATTATGAAAACAGAAATTATTATCGCTCTTGTAGTGGTGTTCTTTAGTGTAGTATGTTTTATACTATATATGTTATGGAAACACTCACAAGAAAAAAAAGAAAAACGTAAGAAGAGAAATGATCTACACATGGATACTTTCTTTATCCCGCCAACTGATAGTTCTCATCATATCCATATGAACGGAGAACAGTTTCAAGGGTTTGGTAATGGAGGAGAATTCGGTGGAGGAGGAGCTTCTGGAAGTTGGCCAAGTGCTGAAGATATAACTCCTGATGTGGCAGAGGCATCTGAAGGATTATTAGAAGGTGCTGGGGAAGCACTAGGAAATGCAGCAGAAGCTGTAGGTGATACCATTGGAGACGTTCTTGGTGGTATAGCCGATGGATTATAAAAAGTATAATGTCAAAACAAAAAAGTTATGTTTAATTTTATTAAAAATTTGTTTAAGAAAAAAGGTCCTTCAAAAGAACCTAAAGAAGGAAAAAATTTAGAAATTGTTCACAAATCGTGTGAAAATACTATTTACTATTCGGATCATGATATTCGATATGGAGACAGAGAATTATTAGATGCGGAAGGTTCTTGCATGCAAAGGGCATATATTGATTGTCCTCATTGTAAAGAACAACTCACTTTTTCATTCAATGATTAATTACATTGCCGACTGTATTTCAGTTGGCTTTTTTACGCCAATAAATGCTGTATCTGTTCTTCTACAAATTTTTTCAATCCTGGAAGTCAGTCGAGTTTGGGATGATGGTCGAGGAGTCGTTCTGCTCAGGATTTTACTTTTTCGATAAATTTCAGATCGGTGAGGATTTCCATCGGGAGATCAGTCTGTCCGCTTTGTCTCGTACCGAGTATCTCACCAGCTCCACGATATTGGAGATCGATCTGTGCAAGTTTAAATCCATCTTGTGTCTCTTCCATGGCTTGTAGTCTCTTGTAAGTATCTCAGGTTTTGCTTTTTGTTTCTAAAAAACAGTACGAATTCAGACTATTTCTTCCTATTCTTCATCTCAACTGATGAAGTTGTGAGAGTCAGAATCTCTCTGCATTGTAAATAATCATCACGGTCGCTTCGGGTATATCTACTCCTACTTCTATTACAGTCGTCGCGACGAGTACGGTGTATTTTCCAGATTTAAAATCATTCATGATCTGATCTTTTTCTTTGGGTTTCATACGTCCATGTAACAATCCGATCTGTGATTCATAGTCAGGAAGGAGTTCTCTTGTAGCTTGAAATACTTCTGTTACATTAGCAAGTTCCATAGTCTCGCTTTCTTCGATCAGTGGTGCTACGACGAAGATTTTTTGTCATTCGTTGATCTTTTGTCTGAGCCATGGTGCTAGTTTGATCCATTCTTTGTGATCGATGATTTTTGTCGTGATGGCTTTACGACCAGCTGGTAATTCGTCGATGACACTCACATCAAATTCTCCAAAAAACGCCAACGCCAATGATCTTGGGATCGGAGTAGCACTCATCTGGATGATATGCGGTGTGCCATGATCATGAAAAAAAGCTCTCTGTCTGACTCAGAACTTATGCTGTTCATCGATCACGACCAATCATAGATCAAAGAATCATACATTGTCTTGTAATATCGCTTGTGTACCCACGATGACTTGGATGTTTCCATTTTTGATCTCTTCTTTCATATGTGCCTTTTCTTTCGCTGTTCTACTTCCTTCGAGAAGATCGACTCTGATACCGAGTGGTAAGAAGAGTTTCGCCATACTGAGGTAATGTTGTTTGGCAAGTATCGAGAGTGGAGCGAGGAAGACGATCTGTTTGTTAAACTTCTTGATGATATAATACCCGATGATCGCTGCGACGATGGTCTTTCCTGATCCTACATCTCACTGGAGTAATCTCATCATAGGTTTCCCACTATGAAGTGATTCGATATTTTCTTTGATCACTTTTTTCTGTGCTGTAGTGAGTTCAAATGGAAGCGAAGCGATAAATTCTTTGATGATATCAAAATCTGGTATTCAGTGTTGGTCGGTAGAAAAAATACTTGTATCTTGATATTCTTGTCTCGCTAACAGTGAATGTAATTGTATCCTGAGTAACCTATCAAAGTAGACTCTCTGCTGTGCCATCTGTAAGAGATCTTCGCTATCAGGAAAATGCATATTGCGAATCGTCGTCTGTACATCCAAGAGTCCAAATTCTTTGAGAAACTCGTCAGGAAGATATTCTTTAAAATAGTCTGGTATGACTCAGATAGCTTTTCGCATATTGCGAGCAATCCATGATGGTGATATACCCAGAATTTCTGAATAGATAGGATAGATACGATCAATATTTCGACTAGTGGAGACTGGTTTAGATGTTGGTAGAGGTTGTATAGTTTGAAGTTCATAACTCAATAACTTTATCCTCTGATGATCATCGCTATAGTAGAGTATACCTCCAGAAAAGTTGTGGTGCTGACAGTATTCTTTGAGTCTGATATAGGCATCAGTGATGGATAATCCATCAGCTTTGGGAGCGAGGAGAAGAGTATGATTGATAAGTAATGCACGATCGGTATGATCAGTACTTTCATATCATCTGTCAGATAATTCTTTTTTCAAAAAAGCCAGATAGAGGAGATTATGTTCATCGATCGTATTGGTATTGTTTTTGGTGATACGATAGAGTTCTTGTTCGAGGAGTTGGAGAGGTGATGGTGCAGATTTTCCAATAGCGAGAGTCTCAGTCTCTTCATCGATGTCTGGTGGAGAAGTCTTGGTCGCATCAGGATGACGGAAGATTATCTTGCGATATTCAAACACGACTTTCCCCGTGATGATATACCACTGACCGACTTCATAGGATTTAAATGCCCATGGATTGTTAAACAAAGAGATCACTGCCTGACTTCCTTCTTCGTCTTGGATACGGATCTCGTAGAGTTTCTTCGGAGATTTGGTCGGGATGAATTTTTTCTCTACGACAAATGCTTTTACGGATTCTATCTCACCATTGGCATCGAGAGCTTGGATAGGTTTGATATTTGATCTATCTTCGTGCGTCCTCGGAAAATTCATCAAAAAATCTTTCACAGTCGTGATATCTGCTTGAGCTAGTAAAGAGATATAACGACCAGTAGTACGCAAGATTGTCTTGAGATGTTCTGCTGAGATGAGAGTGAGATAATATGGTAAAATTATATTATCATACTATCGTTTTTTAGAGGAGTTTCAAGTGCTTATAGTTGAGATAATTTTTCTTGATGTTCGGTTTTGTATGTTTCATATGATTCTTTGAGAACTGGAATAATATCAGTTATAAATTTATCATGATGTATATATTCTGCGATAGTTTTATAAAAAGTTCAAAATGGCTCTATCATAATATTATAAGGAATATGGATATCCTTTTTTTGAAATCTTGTATTTTTACTGATTCATAATCTTTGTTGATATTGAGAAAAAACATATTCTTTATCTGTCATATAATTTATTTGAGCAAGAAACATTTCCAGAGCATTTGTATGTTTATGTAATATTTTTTCTAATGCTGGAAGATCTCTATATGCAGTGATATCGATCATCGCGTTGAGATTATCAAATCTATCAGTAAATTTATGAACTGCTCATTGGATACGATTGTTGTCAACTGACTTGTTCGTATATTCTAGTTGTTCTAGATTATATAATACAGCTCATAGTTTTTTATAATCTCTTACATCTCATAACTGTGCGATAATATCATCTATTTGTCTTTTATAAACTTCATTTTTTGATCATAATCACTCTATTTTGATATCGTTTGCTAAAGAGAGCAGTTCTTCTATTAGCGCAAGCATCGTTTCTTGATCTATCTTCATATGATCTATAGCATAATGTTGGCTTCTGATGGCATCATACAAGCTAGAGAAGGTATTAAATGTCGTTTGTATCGTAAAGCATCTTTTTTCTCCTTGAGTAAGTTTTCTCTTACTATCTGTATGGATGAGGCGAGTCTCATTTCTAAAAATAATGATATTCCCATCGACAAAAATCACTCTTCATGACTCTTTATTCAGATATTGTGCCTTATTAAAGATATTTTTTACTTGTAATCATAAATTTGGATCACTTCTATTAAGTTTAAAAATCTCTACAAATTGTGCTGGTAGTTTATTGGGATCTATATCTATATAGGACAGTAAGGTATCATATATTTTTCTCTTTGAAGTACTATCTTTGGCTATATCTGATCGCTTTTTATTTTCTAGAAAATAATGATCTTCTATTCCTATGGCTCTTTGGAGTGATTTGTAAAGAGCTGATCATAGTAATGCTTGTGATTTAGTTCGAGGATATGATTCCTTAAGAGGAATAATATGTCAAAGTTGTATTCCTTTTTCTTGAAGTCTATTAGTCATGAGATATATAGTATATAAAGTTATAATATTATTCAATATCTTCAGTAGTAGAGAATTGCATATCATAATCACTGAGTTCCTTAGCTACCTGATGATAGAAATCTTTGAAATGTTTATAGTCGAGCATGATATATCTCTTGTCTAAGGGTATACGAGAGATCAGTGTAGGAGTTTCTGTGATGATGTTAAATAATGATCTACAGAGATCTGTTTTGTGTTTCCAAGTATGAGATTTTTTATCATAATAATCCACTTTATGATCAAAGACGATAAGATCAAATTTATTTTTATAGAGTGTATTGGTAATATGGTCATATTTACGTTGAGCTTCTCAGGAGAATGATCATCACTTATGTTTCTGTGTATGCGGATTATAGGGATGATATTCTAAGAAAGTATCTCCTATTTTGAAATCAATACTATTTTGCTTTGATCCATTTGTCCTCACATGAAGATTTTGTCCTTCTTCCCGTTGCTCTACTATTCAGAGTTTATAAAGGATAATTGCAATCCTTCTTTCTTCTAAACTATCGAATCCTATCTCTATAGTATTATCTTGATATGATCGTTTGTAAGGAGACTTCCCCAAAACTTGTTTATATATGATTGAATCATTTTTAAGTAAGTCCCAATGGGCTGATTTTCTAAGAGCTTGATAAAAAGCACAAGCACCAGCATATTGTCCCTCAGGAGATCCTATCCAAGAAATACTCTTTCCAAATCGTCATTTATTTTTCATAAATTGAGCAATATCGTCAATTGAAGCAGAATCAATCCATGTCCAATCTTGTAGTTCTTTTTTATCTACGCCAAATATTTGTTTATAAGTAATAGAATCATTTTTAATAGTTTCTCGAAGAGATGTTGATTGGAGTTTACCATAAAATTTTTGAAATCAAGACATAATCCCTTCAGGAGAAAATATCCAACCAGCACCTTTACCGTATCGTCATTTATTTTTCATATATTGGGTAATATCATCAATAGAAGCAGAATCTACCCGACTCCACTTGTGTCTTAATTGATCAACCCCAAATATTTTTTTGTAAATATTAGAATTGTTTTTGATTTTATTTCGATTTTTACTTTTTGTTAAAGCAGCATAAAATAAATAAGCTTCCTGTCTTACACCTTCAGGAGAACGCATCCAATTAGCACCTTTACCGTATCGTCATTTATTTTTCATATATTGAGTAATATCGTCAATTGAAGCAGAATTAAGCCAAGATCGGTCAGTTATTTTCTCAACTCCAAAAACTTTTTTATAAATAATAGAATTATCTTTAACTGAATCCCAATAAGATCGTTGTCTTCTTATAGCATCATAAAAAGCACAAGCACCTTGTTTTTTTCCTTCAGGAGAAAACATCCACCCAGGACCTTTGCCGTATCGTCACTGATTTTTCATATATTGAGTAATATCGTCAATTTCAGCATTTTTTAACCAAGATCGATCATTTAATTCTATTTTTTTAATGCCAAATATTTGTTTATAGATTTTAGAATTGTTTTTGATTATTTTTCGAATAGATCTATCTCCTAACGCATTATAAAAAGCATTAGCTCATTGTTTTATCCCTTCAGAAGATTTTATCCAACTAGTACCTTTGCCGTATCGTCATTGATTTTTCACAAATTGAACAATATCTTCAATGGAAGCAGAATCAATCCATGACCGATCTTGTTGTTGTTGTTTATTAATCCCAAAAACTTGTTTATAAATTTTAGGATCATCTTTTATAATATTCCAAATAGTTTGTCTTCTAATAGAATCATAAAACATTATACCTTTTTGTATAGATCTTATTTTTCAAATACCTTTTCTATATCGTCATTGTTGTCTAATGTACTGTTCAACTTCATTAGGAGAAGCATTTTTTAACCAAGACCAATCTTGTGGTTGTTGTTTATCTATACCAAAGACTTGTTTATAAGTTTTAGGATCATCTTTAATTGAGTTCCAATGATTTGATCTTCGAAGTGCTTGATAAAAAGTACTAGCACCTGCTAGTTTTCCTTCAGGTGATATCATTCGGCTTATACCTTTACCAAATCGTCATTTATCTTTAACATATTGAGCAATATCCTCAACTGAAGCAGTCTTTAGCCAAGACCAATCGTTTTTTGCTGGAGTATTTTCTATAGTTTTTTTGAGCTCTGCAGAAGTATAAGCGATTACAGTTTTCTTTTTTGATACAGCGAGAGGAGTGGTGATGGTAGGTTCTAATACTTCCATATTGAGATATATGATAAATTCTTCAGATAAATTATAGTTATATTTTTTGTTTTGTCAAAAAATCTCTCATGAAGTGAGAGCATTACTTATAAAAATTATTACATCCAGCAATACACATATAATGTGTATTATAATTATTCTTGAGATTCTATAGATGTTGATTGCATATCATAATCACTAAGTTCCTTAGCTATCTGATTATAAAAATCTTTGAAATGTGTATAATCAAGCATGATATACCTCTTGTCTAGCGGGATACGAGAGATCAGTGCAGGAGTTTCTGTGATGATGTTAAATAGTGATCTACAGAGATCTGTTCTCTGTTTCCAAGTATGAGTCTTTTTATCATAATAATCAACCTTATGATCAAAGACGATAAGATCAAGTTTATCTTTATAAAATGGATTGGTGATATGGTCATATTTGCGTTGAGCTTCTCAGGTGAAAGATCATCACTTATGTTTCTGTGTATGTGAGTTATAGGGATGATATTCTAACAAGATATCTCTTATCTTGAAATCTATACTATGTTTTGTAGAGTTATTCGTTTTTACATGAAGATTTTCCCCTTCTTCCCGCTTCTCTACTATTCAGAGTTTATACAGGATAATTGCAATCCTTCTTTCTTCTAAACTATCGAATCATATCTCTATAGAATTATTTTGATATAATCGTCTATAAGGAGATTTTCCAAATACTTGTTTATATAGTATGTTATCATTTTGAATAATTTTTATAAGATTGGTCCTTAATCTAAGAGCATTATAAAAAGCACTAGCACCATTTAATATACCTTCATCAGAGCACATCCAACCAGGACCTTTAGCATACCATCATTGTTGTTTAATATATTGTTCAACATCATCAGGGGAAGCTGTATCAAGCCAAGATCGATCAGTGTTTTTATCTAAACCAAATACCTGTTTATATAATATATTATCATTTTGAATTATAGATCGAACTGGCCTTAATTTTATGGCATTATAAAATGCATTCGCTCAAGAATTTATTCATTCTTTAGTTCTCATCATTCGACCAGGACCTTTAGCATACCATCATTGTTGTTTAATGTATTGTTCAACATCATCAGGGGAAGCTGTATCAAGCCAAGATTGATTTTTAATATCCTTTTTATTAATTCAAAAGATTTTTTTATAAATTATAGAATTATCCTTAATCTTATTCCAAATATCTTTCCTGATAAGAGCAGTATAAAAATAATTAGGTTCACTTTTTTCATTAGATTTCATTCGACCAGGACCTTTAGCATACCATCATTGTTGTTTAATGTATTGTTCAACATCATCAAGGGAAGCTGTATCAAGCCAAGACCATTTACTTTTATTTGTTCAGAATATTTGTTTATAAATATCATCATTATTTTGAATAATATTTCGTATATTTTGTTTTCTTAATTTGTCATAAAATTTATGTTTATTACTATTGTCTTTAATGGTTCGATTGATATTTTTTCAAAACCATCATTTTTCTTTTAGAAAATTACTAATACTATTAATAGAATCAAAATCTATTGAAGTCCAGCTTTCCTTTGTTTTTTTATTTGTTCAGAAAACTTTCTTATATAAATTAGGATCGTTTTTTATTTTTTGTCGAATTGGCTTTCACCTGAGTATAGTATAAAATGATCATGCTCAAGATTTTAAACCTTCATCAGATTTCATCCAACTCATACCTTTCTCGTATCGTCATTGATCTTTTATAAATTGAGTAATATCATCGACAGAAGCTTTATTTAACCAAGACCATTTACTTTGATATGATTTGTCTATGCTTTTCTTGAGTTCTGCAGAAGTATTATCGATGATGGCTTTTTTTTTCGATAGAGAGAGAGGAGCGTTGATGGTAGGATCTAATACTTCCATACTTGAGATATATGATAAATTCTTCAGATAAATTATAGTCATATTTTTTGTTTTGTCAAAAAGTCTCTCATGAAGTGAGAGCATTACTTATAAAAATTATTATATCCAGCAATACACATATAATGTGTATTATAATTATTCTTGAGATTCTATAGATGTTGATTGCATATCATAATCACTGAGTTCTTTGGCTACCTGAGCATAAAAATCTTTGAAATGTGTATAATCAAGCATGATATATCTCTTTTCTAGTGGGATACGAGAGATCAGTGTAGGAGTTTCTCTGATAATATTAAATAGTGATCTACATATCTCTCTCTTGTGTTTCCAAGTATGAGATTTTTTATCGTAATAATCAATCTTGTCATCAAAGACGATAAGATCAAGTTTATCTTTATAGAGTGGATTGGTAATATGATCGTACTTACGTTGAGCTTCTCCAATGAAAGATCATCACATATGTTTCTGTCTATTTGGGTTATATGGATGATATTCTAAGAAGGTATCGCCTATTTTGAAATCTATACTATGTTTTGTAGAATCATTCGTTTTTACATGAAGATTTTCTCCTTCTTTCCGCTTCTCTACCATTCAGAGTTTATACAAAATAATTGCAATTCTTCTCTCTTCTAAGCTATCAAATCCTACTTCAATATTCTTATCTTGAAAAGGTCGTTTGTAAGGAAGTTTACCAAATACTTGTTTATAAATCTTAGAATTATTTTGAATAGAATTCCATATATCTTTTCATCTCATTGCATTATAAAAAGCACTAGCACCTGCTAGTTTCCCTTCAGGAGAGTTCATTCGGTTTGCACCTTTCCCAAATCGTCAATTATCTTTCATAAACTGGTTAATATCGTTGATTGAGGCAGTATTGATCCGAGACCAAATTTCCTTATCAACGCCAAAAATTTGCTTATAAATAACATGATTATCTCTAATTGAAGTTCGATGAATTGATTTTTGCAGTGCTCAATAAAAAGCGATTGCGTTAGATTTTTTCCCTTCAGGAGATTGCATCCAAGTAACACCTTTACCAAATCGTCATTTATCTTTAATAAATTGGGTAATATCATCGAGTGAAGCAGAATTAAGTCGAGATCGGTCATTTGTTTTATTAACTCCAAATACTTTTTTATATAAATTGGCATCATTTTTAATAGATTCCCAAATAGGTTTTTGAATGAGTGTGCTATAAAATGAACCAAATTTAGAACGTCTACCTTCAATAGAATTACTCCAAGTAACACCTTTCCCAAATCGTCATTTATCTTTAATAAATTGACTGATATCATCGATAGAAGCAGAATCAATCCAACTTAAATCCTCAGGAATTTGTTTGTTAATTCAAAAAACTTTTTTATAAATTTTAGAGTTGTTTTTAATAGAACTTCGAATAGGACTAATCATAAGATTTTGTAAAAAAACAGCAGACCCAGCAAGTGTTCATTCTTTTCACCTCATCCATTTAATACTTGTTCAAAACCATCAATTATCTTTGATAAATTGACTGATATCATCAATAGAAGCAGAATTTAACCAAGACCGATCTTTTTGTTCTCTTTTATTTTTTCCAAACACTTTTAAATATATTTCAGCATCAGCTTGTATGATATCTCGAATAGGTTTTGTAATTAAGGATGAATAAAAAGCTCTAGCACCAGAATTAATACCTTCTTGAGATTGAGTGATCCAAGAAATACCCTTTCCAAATCGTCAATTATCTTTCATAAATTGGGTAATATCATCGAGTGAAGCAGAATTTAACCAAGATCGATCATTTGGAATTTGTTTGTCAATTCCAAAAACTTGTTTATAAATTTTAGAGTTGTTTTTAATAGCATTCCAAATATCTCTTCACCCGATTGAATCATAAAAAGCACCAGCACCAGCAAGCTTTCCTTTAGAGGATGTCATTCGCCTGGCTCCTTTTCAATACCATCATTGTTTTTTTACATATTTGGAAATATCATCAATAGAAGCAGAATCAAGCCATCACCATTCTTTCGTTTGTCTTTTTTTTATACCAAAAACCTGTTTATAGAGATTAGGATCATTTTGAATAGATTCCCAAATAGGTCTTGTCTTTACGGCATCATAAAAAGCACCAGCACCTAATTTAACACCTTCAGGAGATTGCATCCAAGTAATACCTTTCCCAAATCGTCAATTATCTTTCATAAATTTGGTAATATCTTCTATTGATGCAGTATTTAGCCATGATTGACTTTTTCTAATTTTTTTGCTAATTCAAACAACCTGTTTATAGAGATTAGGATCATTTTGAATAGATTCCCATACTTTTTTTGATCTTAAACTCCGATAAAAATGAGAAGCCCCTGATTTTATACCTTCAGGAGAATACATCCGAGGTATACCTTTCCCAAATCGTCAATTATCTTTCATAAATTGAGTAATATCTTCAATGGAGGCCGTATTTAGCCAAGATCGATCATTTTTTACTGGAGTATTTTCTATGGTTTTTTTGAGTTCTGCAGAAGTATGAGCGGTGATAGCTTTCTTTTTCGATACAGAGAGAGGGGTGGTGATGGTAGGATCTAATACTTCCATATATGAGATAGATGATAAATTCTTCAGATACATTATATTCATATTTTTTGTTTTGTCAAAAAATCTCTCATGAATTGAGAGATTTCTTTATATATTTGATTATTTCCTCAACTCTCCCTCCAACAACTCCTTTGCCTTATTTGGATCGATTTTCCCAGCCAGGGCTTTCATCACTTGTCCGACAAAAAATCCGATAGCAGTCTCTTTTCATCACTTATATTGTTCTACGATCGTAGGATTGGCAGCTAAGATCGTTTGGATGACTGAGATGATCTCATCGTCGTTTGATTGTACAGCATCAAATCAGAGTTCTTTGATAAGTTCATCAGGAGATTTTCCTGTAGCGATCATCTGTTCCATGATCATCTTGTATTGATTTGAGATGAGATTTCCTTCTTCGATCATACGAAGAAATGCGACAAATTGTCCTCTATCAAATTTCAACTCAGATAGTGTCAGAAAGTGTTCTTTGGTATATGCCAACATTGGTCATGCTATCCATTTGACGGTCTGTGTAGGATTACATCCATCATCTAGACAGGTAAGGAAGTAGTCGAGTGTCTCTTTGTCATTGATCAGAGCATTGATATATTCTTTGTGAAATCCAAACTCCTTGCGACAACGAGTGATAAATACTGATGGTAAGAGGAGTGGAGCAGTATCAATTTCATCCAGGATCTCACGAGTAATCGTCAAAGGAGGAAGATCTGGCTCTGGCATATAACGATAATCGAGAGCATCTTCTTTTGATCTCATGACAAACGATTCTCCAGCGATATCATCTCGTCTACGTGTTGCTTGTACTATCTCTCCTCCTGATTCTAACACAGCTACTTGTCTGTTATATTCGTGATCGATCGCTCTCATGATGGCTGAGATAGAGTTCATATTTTTGATCTCGTTTCTGGTCCCTCGAGTACTATCTTTACTGATAGAAATATTCACATCCACTCTCATCTGACCTTTTTCCATATCAGCATCAGAGATATCATTATAACGAGCTATTCTTTGGAGTTCTTTGAGAAATGACGCTACTTGATCAGAGGTATGAAATTCGGGTTTGGTAACAATTTCAATAAGCGGAGTCGCAGCACGATTATAATCGATGAGACTTGCTCCTGCCGTATGGATAGACTTCGCGGTATCTGTCTCCATTTGTATCTGTTGGATGCCTATAGTTTCAGATTGTTCAAAAGATTCATTAAAAAATTCTACCTGACCATCTGTCATGGTTGGGGTGTGAAATTGAGTGATTTGATATCCCATGGGAAGGTCAGGATAGAAGTATGACTTTCTATCAAATGCTGACGTAGGATGGATAGTACAGTGTAATGCACGTCCCATGAGGAGTGACTTCATCATCGGTTCGACCTGTAAGATAGGTAATGCTCCTGGTTGTCCAGTACACACGGGACAGATATTAGTATTGGGAACCAGCATCTCCATATCTTGACTATTTGTACAGGCACAGAAGAGCTTGGTAGAAGATTTGACTTTGAGGTGAATTTCAAGACCGATCGTGAGAAAGTAGGACATACGTGAGTAATGATATATAAGGCAAAATAATAGTCAGATAGTAGTCTTTTTATCCTTTTATTGCAAGATAAAATCTTTATATCATTCTATTGATATTTGTTGTAAAATATTTATAATATATAATTATAGAAAATGTTTTATTATTGAATTATACTATATGGTAGATATCCCAAGGATGGAATACGATGATATTGATTTTGGATCTTCTTCTTATAATAAATTATTTTGAAGATTTGGTCAATCAGTCCATGGATTAAAATGGAATCCAGAGTTGGACAAAATATTAGGTTTACGTGCTGCTCCAGTTTCACAAAGACTTGCTGCTATTTTGGGTATCAATAAAATATATACCCTTGAACAGGTGAAATGAGTATTCGAACGTATTCAAGAAGAAAAAAATCAAGCAATCATACCATCAACTATTAATGATGGTGATGTTTTGAGTAATGAATTTGAGAAAATGGTAGCAAATAGTAAACAATATTATGATGTTACACAATGACTTAAAGATCTATTGCAATTTCAAGAACTTCAAGATCAGGTTCTAAAAAGAAAATTTACAACTATTCTTCATGATTTTCTATTGCAGCAGAAGATGAAAAGTGTATTTTCTCGTCATTCTAGTATATGGAGTGATGTGAATAATCTTTATACACTTTATCCTTTAGCAAAAAGCGATATTCATTCTTTAATTCTTGCTGTTCTTGAAAGAGATGATATCAATATTTCAGAGAAAAAAAATATTATAAAAAATATGGTTACTTCATGAGTATCCACAATATATATGTTGACTTATGAGTATCCAGAATATCATAATAATATTCTTGACACAGCTCAAGAATTCTATCGTATGACACCAATAGAACATATGAGTATTACAGCAGTAGAAAATATAGTACAAGAATTGATTAATAAGAGGGAACATCAAAAAAGTAATTCTATAGACTCACAGAGAGAGTAGAATGTTTATGATAGAGTATATTGCTCGCCAATTTGATAGAGTCCAAGTGTGATAGTTGAATCATGCTCAAGAGCTTCTTGTAATCTTTCTAAAGGAGCAGTTCTTTTTTCTTTACTGAGTATAAAGGTATTCCAATGTATTGGTATAAATACCTTGCTATTCATATCTTTTGCCATTTTAAGAGCTTCTTCAGGTGTACAGTGTTGAAATCTAAAAGGATCATATGCTCCGATAGGCATGATAGCAACATCAACATGCTCTGTTGACCATTTTTTGAAAGCATGGGTATAGGCAGTATCTCATCAGAAGACAATTTCCTTTTTGGTATTGTTTTGTTGAAATTCGATCATATAAGAGTTGTGACCAGCTCCATTCAGTGCTTCTTGTGAACGGTCAGCATTTCGAGGATATCTTGCTCATCGGTGCCTTGTTTCTCAAGCTGTTATGCGTATTCCCAGTATTTCTAATTCCTGATCCCAATCAAGCTCATAAATTTCTTTTCGTTGAAAATTTTTGACCCATTTTTTGGTATTCATGGCGGTAATACAGGTGATCTTATATGGTTGTTTATGTGTAATCGCTCTCAGTGTCTGAACATCGAGATGATCCATATGAGCATGAGAGAGTAAGATGATATCTATAGGAGGTAATTGTTCTACTGTCATAGCAGGAGGCGTAAATCTTTTGGGACCCAAAGTGGGAAGTCATCGTAGTTTAATTCCAATACGAGAAAAAAGTACAGGATCAGTAAGGATGGTTAGATAAGGTAACTCAATCAATACTGTAGCATGTCAGAGTCGTGTAATAGTAGTACGTTCCTGTGACATAGAAGAATATTACTCATCTAAAATAGTATGTATCGTTTTACTATGTTCATAAAGTATCTCATAAGGTATATCCTTTTGGAGATAATAGATGAGAACACTTGCAAGATTATCTATGTGTTCTGGTTTCAGATAGTGAAAAAATTCATAATCCTGACCCTCATGGACGATGAGGATCATTGATTTAGAGTCAGGATTCTGTTTATTTGTTTTGAGATAACTCGTATTCTTTTGTTCGTAAAGTTGTTTTTTTATAAGAATAACAGGAGTAGTTGAGTAGGGGATGCTCTTGTTACTATAAGCATCAGCAATATAATGAAGCATAGCTCTGATACTACGATAACGGTACCAAAAGAATAGGTGAAGAGACAACGCAGCAAAAAGGAGAAAAACAATGTTACCAATAAGGAATATCCTTATAAATTTCTCTCCAATACTTTGTGGTTGCCAAAAGAAATATGATCATAATGCGATTATGATGAGTGTCGTAAGTATGAGTATTCTCTTGCTGCGTTTCTTCATAGTTGTTGAATTAAGAAATATATGATTTAGCTTGTACTATTTGGAGTGAAGGATAGACAGCATCTCCTTTGACAATATCTGTAATGACAATGACATTATCTTCTAGAGTAATATCTTTTCTGGTGATAAGATCTTGCATAGCTTTTTCTAATCCATTGACATGATAGTCGTAATCTCCAAATCTAGATTTAATACCAAAGTAGAGAGCTGTATTTGTAAAGGTATTCCAATTTTTTGTGAAGGCAAAAATATTGGCTTTAGGTCTATAAGAGGACGCAATCTTTGCTAATTTACCTGATATTGTAAATATTACAATAGTGTTAATTCAGAGACTGTCAGAGATCTCTATTGCACTTCTCATAAGAGCTTTTCTTTGAAGATCAACATCTCCTACATAGCGATTATCTGTAAATTCTTTATAATGATATTGTATATTTGCTTCTGCTTGCATGATAATTTTATTCATCATTTGAATTGCTTCTACAGGATATTTACCTTGCGCAGTTTCTCCAGAAGTCATAACAGCATCTGCTTTTTGCATAACGGCATTGAAGATGTCTGATACTTCAGCTCTTGTTGGGAATGGAATTTCCATCATACTTTCAATAAGTTGAGTAGCAACAATAACTAATCTTCCATTAACTTTACAAAGATCAACAATTTTCTTCTGCCATAAAGGAATAAGAGATACATCGATTTCAATTCATAGATCTCCACGAGCAACCATAACACCATCAGAAGCAAGAACAATTTCTTCGATATGATCAAGACCTTCTTGATTTTCTACTTTAGAAATAATTTGCATATTTTTACCATGTTCATGACTATCAAGGAGATCACGAAGTTCTTTAACATGAGCAGCATTTCTTACAAAACTCATCGCGATATAATTAAATCCTTGCTCCATACAGAATTTTACATTCTCTACATCTTGAGGAATGAGTCCAGGAAGTTTGATTTGAATGCCAGGAAGATTGACATGTCTACGTTGTTTGATAGTAATGTCATTCAGTGCTTCTACAAGAAGATAATTTGATCCTTTTTCTTTAACAAGAGCATCAAAAATTCATGATTCAATTTTAATAACATGTCCGATTTGAAGATCTTCTACAAGATAGGGATAATCACAATATTGATCAAGTTCTCCAAATGTTACGTTGTTATCAACAAAGATTTTAAAGATATCTCCTTTTTTATATGATTTTGTTCCTTCATAGTCTCCTAATCTAATTTCAGGTCCTTTAAGATCTCCTAAAAGTGCTAATTTTGTTTGACCTTCTTTATTGAGTCTATGTACTATTTCTACAATACGAGCAGTATTCTCATAGTCTGCATGAGAAAAGTTGATTCTCACTACTGTCACTCCAGATTTATAGAGTTCAAGGATTTTTTCTTCTGTCCACGTAGATGGTCCAATAGAAGCGATAATTTTTGTTTTTTTAAGATTGTGTCAATTCATACGATTTCAAGAATAATATTATAAAAAAGATTCATATCACCATCTTATAGATGATCGTACATCGCTAAGATAGCGATTCCGCTGCTTATTTGGAGCATTAGAATCATAGACTATATCAGTAGTAGTGATATTACCTGTTTGCATTCATGCATTCTCGCCAGTAGAGATGACTTGTATATCTCATGAGATGGTAATAATATTTATGATTTTCTCACCAACAAAAATTTGATTATTTTCATGAGCAAAAAAATAAGGAGCATATTCAGACTGTAAATAAGGTGCGAGAAAATTGTTAATATAGTCAGTATGTTCTTGTGTGTCTATAACAGTATCTTTAATATCATCGATAGAAGTGAGGATATTTTGATAATTAACGATAGCTCTAATAGCGCTCATCATCAACAAAATATTGAGTACAATAAGGCCGTACTTAATAGTTCATATATTTTCTTTATATCGAGTAGAAGGCACGAACAGTATCTAGCTAATAAAATGTTTAAAATCATCAATTGTTTTGAATTGCTTGTAGACAGATGCAAATCTAATGTATGCTACAAAGTCAAGATCTTTCAATGCATAGACAACATCTTCACCAATAGTTTGAGAAGATATTTCATTCCCTTGTTCTAACCATTTAATTTCTAGATTAGTAATAAGATTATGAATTGATTCTACACTTACAAGATTTCTTTTTGCAAAGGCAAGCATAATAGATTTTTTGAGTTTGTCTCTATTATAAAGCTCTTTTGTTCCATCTTTTTTTATTACCATAAGTTCTGTAAAACCGACTCTTTCGAATGTAGTAAACCTTACACCGCAACCAAGACATTCTCTACGGCGTCTTATTGTAGTATTAGAATCGACATCTCTAGAATCTGTAACCTTTGTTTCAATGTGGTGACAACGAGGACATTGCATAAACAATGACGAATTACGAATTAAAAATTATCTCTTCAACTCACTATCTTTTCTACAAAATATAAAACTCCTTACAGCATATCATTGAAGGAGTTTGTTCTTGTGTTTATTTTGATTTTGTTTTTGTTGATGTGTGTGATGTTGAATTATTCATGATTTGATCAATAAGTTCTGGTTCGATCGTATCATAGATATATTTATCAATTGGTCTTGCTCAGAACTGAGGATTATAAATATCATCAATAATGGTGGAGATCTTTTTGTCAGAGTAGTGAGGTATTTTCAATCCTGATTTTTGTGACCAAATACGAAGAAACTCCTGCAATCTGATTTTGAAAATGTCTTGTAATAATGGTTTTGTAATTGGTTTGAAGATTATACTATAATCTATTCTATTTTGTAATTCTGGAGAGATGAATTCTTTAACATGTTCTTTCACTTTCGTTGTGATCTGTTTTCGATCGCTGTCAGAATATTCTCCATTTTTTTCATTAGTGTTGTGATCTCAAAATCCTATAGAAGCTTTTTTCTTACCAAATTCTTCTGCTCACAGATTAGATGTCATGATAATAATAGTACTTTTGAAGGAAATCACACGTCATTTGTTATCTTTGATTTGCCCTTCATCAAGTATTTGAAGTAGGATGTTAAGTACATCACGATTAGCCTTTTCAATTTCATCAAGTAAGATAACAGAATAAGGTTTTCTTCTGACTTGTTCAGTAAGACCACCTCATGATTCATATCCTACATATCCAGGAGCAGATCAGATAAGTTTAGAAACAGTATAGCTTTCCATAAATTCAGACATATCAACACGAATAAGTGCTTTCTCATCTCCAAAGTAGTCTTGTGCAATCAGTTTTGCTAGGTATGTTTTACCTACTCCTGAAGGTCAAAGAAAGAGAAATGATGCAATAGGTTTATTTTTTTCTACGACCGATAATCTACTTCTTTGTAAAGTTTTTACTACTGATTCTACAGCTTCATCTTGCCCAAGAATTTTGGTACTCAGATGGTTTTTTAATCTTTGGAGTTTTTCTATTTCTGATTCGGTAACAATTGATGTTGGTACTCCTGTTTTATCTGCAAGAACACGTCCTACATCTTCTTTATCAACTACAGGACGAAGATGAAGAGGAAGTGCTTTTGAGCTTCTTACCGTATGGAGCTTATCTTTCAGCTGCTTTTCTTTGAGTTTGAGCTCTGCAGCAAGGAAATAATCTTGTTCAGTAATCGCTTTTTGTATCTCCTCTCAGAGTGTAATGATTTCTTTATTGATGGATTGATGATGTTCGTCTTGTTCTACAAGAGTAGTGAAGGTAGATGCACGTGCTGCTGCTTCATCAATAATATCAATTGCTTTATCAGGAAAATATTTGTTCATAATATATCTTTGAGCAAGATTGATAGCACTATCAATACTTTCGTCCGTAATATGTACATTATGAAACTCTTCAAAATGTGATTTGAGTCAGAGTAGGATTGTTTTGGTATCTTCTAGTGTTGGTTCATTGATATAGACTTCTTGAAATCTACGTTTGAGAGCTGCATCTTTTTCGATATGTTGTTGGTATTCATCAAAGGTTGTGGCTGCGATAAGTTTTAGTCTTCCTCTTGCAAGAAGCGGCTTGATAAGCTGTGCTGCATCATCTGTGCCCGCAGCTCCCCCAGCACCGATCATGGTATGAATCTCATCGATGAAAAGGATAATATTATTGGTCGGATCTGTTGCTTCTTCCATGATAGCTTTGAAACGAGCTTCAAAGTCTCCCCTATATTTAGTCCCTGCAACAATACTAGAAATATCAAGCATCACAATTCTCTTGTTTTTAAGCTTTTCTGGAACGGTACCTGCAGCAATATGTTGCGCAAGTCACTCAACCACAGCAGTTTTACCAACCCCTGCTTCTCAGATAAGGAGAGGATTTGATTTTGTTTTTCTTAAAAGTGTATAGGTCATTTGTTCAATCTCTTGTTGTCTTCCAATGACAGGATCAAGACGACCTTCTTTGGCTTCGTTTGTTAAATCAGTTCCATAAATATCAACCATAAGTTTTTTTTCTTTTGCTTTTTTTTCTGTAGTTGAGTTTGTTTTTTCTTGATCTTCTTGATCAATGACATCTGACTCATAGTTGTTGTGGGGAAACAGTTTCCCATCTGAATCTTCAACAAACTGTTGTTCAGATTGTACTCAAAATGCCTCGATGAGCGTGTCAATTTCTTGGGAGTTCGTAATAGAAAGCATAGCGATATCATCAGCTTGTAAAGAAAGTCTCTTCATGAGTGTAGTGACGATATTGAAAAATGCAAATGATCCTGACTGAAGAAGGATGTTATTTTCGGACAAACGGTGAGTCTGTGATATAATGTTCTTGACAGAAATATTGTTTTCTTTGCAATATTTTTTGAATGTAGGAGAGAGATCATGGATAGCTCCATACCATACCGCAAAAAAATCAAGATAGTGAAGTCCTTGTTTGGAAAGTATAGTGTGATTTTTATTGATAAATTCTGGAATCAGGAGTGATTGTTGAGATCCTGCGAATGCTACTGATGGTATATCTGATTGTGGATATGATGATGAGTAGAGTTTGAAATAATTGAGAAAATTCTTCGTATCACTTATGCCTACAAGTTTCCAAAAGAGTGAAAACATTTCAGGATATCTGGGTGATCGTTCGATAAGTCCACGAATCATGTCTTCTCCACGAGCAAGAGTATGGTTTTGTTTGGTCTGTTGCTGTTGGATGAGATAGAAAAGGGTATCAATATGGTCAGTAAGAATACAGTTCTTAAATGGTTGTTGCATAAAGTTTTTGGTGTGTAGTGTTAGGTAAAAACTTCTTTACTGACTATACGAATTTGTCTATCAAAGTGCAAGGAATTTTTTGAAAAAACGTTAATATTATATAATTAAAAATTGAGAATTAAAAATTAAAAATACTATTTTAGTGTAAATTTATTTAAAATAAAAAACCTCAATGCATTCATGAGGTTTTTCATATTTTAGGATTCTATAACAATAGGTGTCCTAATTATTTGCGGAGTTGTTATATCAATAGATTCACAATTTACTTGAATTTGATCTATGGAATATCCTTCCCAAATATCATTTTCACGATATTCTTCAACTATTGGTGAATCAATAGCCCACATTTCTCTAAAATGTTTTTTTACTTTTTCTGTCTGTTCTTGAGAATTAATGTCTAATGAGTATCGTTTTGCGTATTTTTTATCTTTAGATACTGTATGACAGCTATCTACATGATAAAGCTTTGTTCCTGATGGAAGTAGATAAATAATTACAAACTGTTTCATATTTTTTATTTTTAATGTTTTTTTTTAATTTTATAATTATTTATTTTTTAAAAGTCAAGTTTTTGTTGTCATAATTTTCTCTCTTGCTTTTCTCTTGCGAATTCGTATGATACTCCTTAGTTGATTTCTATCTCACTGTTCTCATTCTACTAACAAGAACAAAGGTGAAGATATTGCATTCTATGAAGAGATAATACAGAGAATACTATGGCTAGATTATTCTCTCCAGATACGATACACTCAAGTACATTCTATATTACTTACATTTTCGTATATTATTATGAGCTCTCAAGTACTGCTCATTATCGATAGGAATCACTACGTATGGACAAGGAAAATCATAAAAATTATCAATTATACTAATCGTCTATCAAAATCTGCATTCTTCCCTTTGGTCAGAATATCAGTTTCTTTAGTGCGATTCTGCATAAACTCTTATGTAGAATAAAATTAGAATTTCTTCCCTAAAGGGATTTCCTTCGGTCAATTTTATTCTGCGTCGAGTATATCAATGAATAATTATAAATTTTTGTTGCGTGACAAGGCCAAAGGTCACAGAGATCACATACAAGGTGTGATAGGGGATATTTTCGTTGTCTTTACATCGAGTAGGACTCGATAGGTGTCAGAGATACCACACTTTTTATTCTTACTATTTTTTTATGTTATTTACAGAATTAGAACTGAAAGAGCCTATTTTACGTGGACTCAAACAACTTGGATATGAACAAACTACTCCTATCCAAGAACAAACGATTGTTGCATTTGCTAACGGTAAAGATATTGTTGGACAATCACAGACAGGAACTGGTAAAACAGCGGCATTTACTCTTCCTCTTTTGAATGTCTTAGATCCTGAATTAAAGAAAATTCAAGCTATTATCTTAGTGCCTACTCGCGAACTTGCACAACAAACGCAAGAAGAATTCTTCAATCTTGGGAGATTTGCTCGTATTAGAGCACTTGCTGCCTACGGAGGGAAAAGTATCCGCTTTCAGAAAAAACTTATTGATGAAGGAATGCATGTTGCTGTCTGTACTCCAGGTCGTGCTATGGATTTAATTAAGAGAAAGTTTATCGATCCTGATGTGATTAAATACTTTGTCCTTGATGAAGTAGATCGTATGCTTGATATGGGATTTGTGGATGATGTAGAGCGAATCTGGTCTCAATGTCCAAATATTCAACAAACAATGTTGTTCTCAGCAACTATTACTTCTGAAGTGAAGACTATTATCAATCAACATCTTGATAAAGATCATACCTTTATTCAAATCGAGCCTGAGCAAATTGTTGTAGATCGTATCGATCATGCATTTACGATTGCTCCTCATATTACGAAGCCTGATCTTCTTATCAATTGGATCGAATCTCATAAAGATCATAAGATTATCGTCTTTACTCAGACAAAATATGCGACATCTGATATCGCTAATATGTTGTATGACAAAGGATACAGTGTAGGACAACTCAGTGGTGATATGGAACAAAGAGAACGTCAGGAATCACTCAGAGCATATAAAGAAAATAAAATTAAGATTATGGTAGCAACCGATGTTGCTTCGCGTGGATTGAATATGAAAGATATTGATCTCGTGATCAATTTTGATGTTCCTCAAGATCCAGAAAGTTATGTTCATCGTATTGGGCGTACAGCAAGAGCTGGTAAAGAAGGTAAAGCTATTATGTTTGTCTCAGAAGCAGAAATGAAGACTGTTCAAACAATCGAAAGAAGAAATAAGATCAAAATTAAACAAATTGATGCAGAAGGTAATGAGGTAGAAAGAAAAGCGACTTCTGACAGAGGTGGAAGAGGAGGATCAAGATTTGGTCGTTCTGGAGGTAGTCGTTTCTGAGGAGGAAGATCTTCATGATCAAGTGCACGTTTCCCTTGAGATCGTGGAGAACGTGGAAGCGATCGTTTCTGAGGAGGAAGTCGTTTTTCGTCAGATCGTGGTGAAAGAACGAGTAATTATAATTCAAGAGAAGAAAGAAGACCATTTGGAAGTGAAAGAAGATTCTCAAGTGATTCAAACTTCAGAAGTGAAAGAAGATCAGATGATCGTGGAGGTCGTGAATTCGGTCAGCAATCTCGTTTTTCAAGATCTGAAGGATGAGAAAGAAGATTTTCATCAGATCGTGGTTCTAGATCCGGATCAGATCGTGGTGACCGTTTCCAAGGTTGAAGAAGTGATAGTCGTCCTAGATCAGGTGGTAGATTTGAAAGACCTTCTACAAAGGAAATTATGAAAGATTTTATCCCAAGTAGTAAACCAGAAAGAGGAAGCTATTGGGGAAGAGAGTAAAAGAGTATAGGCTTTATGTATCCTAGTTATAGTGTGACTAGGATTTTTTTGTGCTTGCAATATTGTTGACATATATTTATAATATTGTATTGATTTATTTTATATGTGACAACATGAATACAATTAAGCCATTGGATAAAACCTATAGCTTCGATTTGGATGGAAATATTGCTCATTTGAATACTCCTGTTTTATTCGAAGAAAAACAAGCAGATTGATCCCGAAAATTGATTGAAATATCTGTAAAGGACTATGATCACAATCCTAAATATGCTGATAGAGAACAATATAGACCTCTAGATAATAATCGAGAAAAAACATTTATGCATGCTAGAGATTCGTATAAGAATGCTAAACATAGATGAGTTGAGTGATTGAAAATTGATATGCTTGAGGCAATTAACAAACAACAGTTTGGTCCAAGTTTTTATAGGTTATTGTTTGATGTGTGGTTACAATGAAGATCCTTTTCTATCAACACTGCTCGTGGTCACACACCAGATAACATTAAGAATAGTATCCAAGACTCTCTTATGACCTTACTCTCTCCAAAATGATTGTCAATCATGGCACAAAATATCAGAAATAGATATCAGTTGGTGAATAATGATAGTGATACGACAGTAATTTGGTGGTATTTAGATCGATGTACGATGTATTATGGTTGAGCAAATATAGAATTAAGAAAACATCACATGATCTCACATATAACAAATTCTTCGCTTATTAAAACAATTTATCAAGATAAATATATTCACTGGTTTCATGATTTTTCAAAAGAAATACTCAAATCTGAGATTGATTATCCGGTAAAGATGTGATTTAGTGATGATGGTTATGACAATACGAAGTATATGTTAGAATGTTTTCTTTCTATGAGAGAAAAAAAGACACTTCCCTATGATAATATGAAATTTAGAGTATATTATACGGGTGAACATATTGATGTTGTTCAAAAGAATATTGAAGAAGAAATAATAAAGATTCTTGGTTCTATCGATGGTGTTATTGTTGAAAAAAAACAACATTCTCTTGCTGATTATTACAAAGAATTACAAGTTAATGGAGAATCTATTTTTCAAGATGATAAACATAATTATGATGATAAGATATATGAATCATTGAAAATTATGTTATAATATTTTTCTTATGAAAAAAAAGCGAAATACGGGACTCGAACCCGCAACCTCGTCCTTGGCAAGGACGCGCTCTAGCCAATTGAGCTAATTTCGCATGACTATGAGCTATCGGATTGATAACTCATAATGGTTGATCATCTATTGGGTTATACTATGCTTCAATAATTTCAAGTTTAGAATCTCTTTTTTGAGCTTCAATAGTTTTGTTTTTACTTAAAATTCCTGTTGCACCAAACCATACAATAAGTACACCAAAGAATTTGGTAATATCTCAGGCATAGACATGCGTTTCTGTATTGTTGAGGAGGAGATATTGTCCGAAAAAGATCAGTCCAATACCAAGAATAAGGAAAATTCTTTTTTGGTAGGGATGATAAATAGGGTAAAGGCCATAGACTACACCTACATATCCAGCAGCAAATACCATAATCAAAATACCAAGGATGTTCATTCCAATATATTCAGCTTGTACCGCAGTTGCACCAATGACAAGGAGATAGACAGCATACGCAATAACTGCTCCAGAGATAACACTGACGAGAATTCTTTTGATAGTATCTAACATAAGTATATGAAATAGAGTATAAATTACTTGTACAACAATACAAAATCAGTATAACAAATCAATGGATTTTTTACCAAAAATAGTATATCAAGACGACGATCTTCTTCTTGCACGAAAACCTCATGGTCTAGCGTCATCATGGGGTCAGGAACTATGTTTTTTGGATAGTATAAAAAAGAATAATTCTGACTGAGATATTCGATCTCATCAGATATCCGTGTTTGGAGAGGAGTGAGAGTATGGATTGCTCAATAGATTAGATACGGTCACCGCTGGATTGTTGTATTTTGCCAGATCATATGAAGTAAAAGCAGAATATATGCATCTGCAATCTCAAAATCAGATCCAAAAAACCTACTATGCACAAGTCTATGGTACTCCTAGAGCTCAGTTTGGTTGGATTGATTCGCCTATTTTTCATCATCGTGATGATTCTACTCGTATGACGTTGGAGCAGTCACAGTGAAGAGGAGTGGGACAGGAATCTCATAGTTACCGAGAGATGGTAGAAGGTACACCAAGATGAGAATTTGCACGATTGAAGGTGGTGATACAAAGCGGTACTCGTCATCAGATTCGTGTGCATCTGGCAAGTATCGGACATCCAATTGTAGGTGATAGACTCTATATGACGCAATGATTGAGAAAGAGATATGAGATATCTGAGCTTAGTAGTAAGATAGAATTGGTAAGTGCAGGAGTTTATTTTTGTTAAAAGATTTATTCTAGTCATAAAACATGAAGAAAGTTTGGATTATTGTTTTGGTTATTTTATTGGGAATTGTAGGATTTATTGCTTATTATAATCGTTGAGTAGATTTCTATTTTCAAGACAACACAATTCGTAATAATTTATTTATCCTAAATGCAAATTCAATTCCTGAAGAACTCCGCATGATTGGTAGTATCGATGCAGAAATATTTTCTTGAGTTGTGACACAAGATGATAGTGTGGCATTACTTGATAAAATACACTTGGATGATAATATGTTATGATATCGCTTAATCTTTTCTTATGGTGATGGTATGAATCTATATATTCGTGTAATTGGTAGAGATGTTTGGTATTTCGATGTATATGGAAAATATTGATTATGACCATGCTATAATAAGAATTCAAGATGTGGGAGTATATTGGATATGATTATTCATACAAGAGTACCACATAAGGTTCAAGATATCGTTCTGGTTCAAGATAATAAACAGACAGTATTGTTGTGAACTGGTGGAAATCGATTAGAACAAGTAAAAAGATGACCATAATAATAAAATTTATATCATACAAAGCATCATGATATCAAAACAAGAGAAAGAACATATTATCAAGCATCATAAACATACAATGTTATGATATGAAAGGATTAATAAGAAACTATGATTATCGTACAATCATGATACAATTGATAAATATATAACAAATGTATTAGTAGGAACTTCATTGTATGATTGTACAAAAATATGAAAAAATTATTATTTTTATAATAGTCAGGAAGGTATAAGAGTTACCATTAATTCACATAGTTATTCTGTGATTACTGTTGATAGAATAAAGTAAATCACTATGTTATTCATACTTAAAATTTATAACTTATAATTTCCTATGTCTCCCATCCTTTCTCTTATTCTCTCCAAATTACAAGAACAGACCATTGTCTCACCATTTGTGATCGTCCATGGTCCGTGAGTCGATTCACAACGGTCTGCAATACGTGAAGCGTGTCAGACAGCGACTGGATTTTTTGCTCATCAGGATATCTTAGATATCAAGGATTATTCGTCACTGCTTGGGAAAGATCATAGTTTGAAAGTAGAATACAAAAAAAATACAGATTCTGACTTATTGCACAAGCAGGAGTCTTATGATGATATCTGATCGAGAGAAATCAATGAGCGACTGTCGATGGCGCCTGCAGGAGATATGAAAATATTGATGATAGAACATATAGATAGAGCAACAATTTGAGCTGCCAATGCGTTACTTAAATCTTTAGAAGAACCACTTCCTCATAGATTTATTATCGCCTCGACAACGAATAAAGATAGTATCCTGCCTACTATTCTCTCCAGAGCGTTGCTTATCCATTGTGATGCTTCTTATCATCCTGATCAGTTGACTGGAGAGCAAAAAGAATCGTTTGACACTATCGTATCTGCTTTACAGACGAAAAATATTGCAATCCTGACCAAGTGAGCGACTCAGATAGCGAAAGAATGATGGAGTAGGGAATTTCTGAGTAATCTGTTGTCATATTATGATAGTCATGATCGTTATGATTTGATTCCACTTATTATCCAGATCTTGCGTCAGATAGATAGTAATGTGAGTGTAGAGCATAGTCTGTTTCAATTGTTTTTATTGTTGATGAAATAAATGACATTCCGACAAACAGTAAAGAGGTTTTTTGAGCCAGCGTACCATATGTGACGAGCTACATTTAGGGCAATACTTTGGTATACTTTTATCAATATTCAGGCACCTATTAATGTGTTTTTTATTGGTATGTTATGAAATACTTTAGAAACGAGTGATATGGAACATACAAAAAATCTTTTATTTATTTATATATGAATTCTTATAGTGTTACATATTATTTTAGAATATATAAAAAAATGGTGATGGGCAGAACTCTATTTTCCACAACAAAGATATATACAAGATAAATATTTGAAACAATTTTCTACTATTAATGGTAATTATATAGAATCTGTTGGAACATGAAAATTGATTTCAATAATGAGTGCTGGTTTTGAAAGATGGTCTGGACTTATTGAAAGTCTTATTTGATATATTGTATGATTTGTAATAAATTTTATAGCAGGTATATATTTTGCTCTAAATATATGACGATTGTTTGGTATATGATATGTAGTATTATTTTTAATGGTATTTAGTATTTCTATCTATTTAGATAAACCTGCATGACAATATAGAAACAAGAGACGTGATGTAATGAATGAGTATTCTCGTGGTTTAGTTAGATTTATTATGTCAAGAAATGAGATTATACAGAGTGATAATACTAATTATGAAGTCAATAGAATTGGAAAATATGTAGATCAAGCAACAGAATTTACTATGAAACAGGTTGTTCCTCAATCACGTATGTATAATATTCCAAGATTGATTATTGATATTTTTAGGATAAGTATTTACATTATATGATGAAAACTATATTTTGATTGAACTCTTTCCCTTGGCTCATTAACAGCGATGTTATGATTTATGTTGGTTATAGATCAAGTTATCATGAAGAGTATTCAGTGATATAAAGATGTTGTAAAAAATATTAATATAGTTACAAAATTATGGGAGACATTTGATACAGCACCAAAAATGATCTGACTGTCTCAAGGTGGTCTGTATACCTTTTATGATTGATCTATAGAGCTAAATAATGTAGAATATTCTTACAAAGATACTCATAAAGTCTTTGATGATTTTTCTTTAAAGTTGTCTTGAGGACAGCAAATTGCCTTGGTCTGACCATCAGGGTGAGGAAAATCCACTCTTATGAAGCTTATCTCTTGATATATATATCCTCAGAAGTGAAAAGTACTTATAGATACACAATTTTTGCCAAATTGAAGAGATCAAGAAAATATTTCACTTCAATCATACTATAAAAAGATTGCATATCTTACTCAAGAACCCAGTGTATTCGATGGGACGATTTATGAAAATCTGACCTATGCTTTGTCACAAGCAGGATTGAGTGATGATGAATTAAAGAAAAAAATACAAAAAGTTATTGTTCTGGCAAAGTGTGAGTTTATCTATGATTTTGAGTTCTGACTACAGACAGAGATTGGAGAGAGATGAATTCATCTTTCTTGATGACAAAAACAGAGATTAGCGATAGCAAAAATTATGCTTAAAGATCCTCAAATTATCCTCTTGGATGAACCAACATCAGCTTTAGATAGCTTCAATGAGGAACTTATTACACAAGCTATGCAAAATCTTTTCAAAAATAGAACAGTTATTATTATTGCTCATAGATTACAGACAGTAAAAAATGCAGATCGTATTTTGTATATAGAATGATGAAAAGTAATCGAAGATGGAACACATACATCATTGATCAAGAAGAATGGGAAATATAAAAAAATGCTTGATCTTCAGTCAGGATTTTAAGTTTTCCTTGCTTTTAATACCCGAAATCACTACACCATTACTAACTCTTTCATCTCACTACACATACATGGAACAGTATTTTTGGAAAACAGTGACTCGTTTAGGGCAATGACCTTGAATTTTGATATGGCCACTTGCTCTCCATTTTTTACCATTATGGACAGGAATATGATTGTCTTATCCTACATTATGGGATGACCCTTATGCTATTGTACTATTAGTGGCTATTTTTATGAGTTATTCATGATGAAGTGTTGTTAAATTTCTTTTTTATAAGCCTAGACCTATACCACAACCATTCAAAAATTTGTTAGAGAAAATAGATGCTTCTTCATTCCCCAGTATTCATACCGCTAATGCGACAGTTGTGGGGTTGATACGATCTTGGTGGTGACATCAATCTATTATGGCGTGAGGTGATAGATTTCTTATTATACCAATTCTGGTAGGAGTTGTTGGTATTTGTTCTGCTATTGCACTTTCTCGTATTGAACTTAAAAAACATTATCCTATTGATGTATTAGCAGGTTTGTTATTTGGAGTATTGATTGTTGCTCTTTTAGGAATTGCTTATTGGTATGGGTTACTGTATTGGTGGTATATATAATTAGTTTCTTGATTAAGATGAAAAAGAACCTATATTTTCTTTATAATCTGGGTATTGAACTTATAAAGAGTTCTCTTTTTTGAATATTTTTTTTCTTATCTTTCGCTTTTTGAAAATATGTAACAAGTTTTTGACTTATGCTTGGTGATTTTATGTTTATTAGTGTTGTTTTTATACAAATTATACTCATAACCACTCAGTATGAATCATGGAAAGAATGTAAAATTATTCTTATTTATCATATTTTATGATTTATTATGGAAGCGTTTAAAACTCATCCAGCAATATGATCATGGCATTATCAATATATGTGATTTTTTACTCTCTTGAGTGTCCCGTTGTATAGTGGTTTTATGTATTCTGCTATAGGAAGTTTTTTATTTCAAGCAATGCATAGATTAAAGCTACAGTTTGAATATTTCCCAAAGTTTATTATTGCTATTCCTATAGTTTCTCTTATTTATATTAATTTTTTTACTCATCATTTTATATATGATATTCGCTATTTTTTGATTTTTCTGATTGTTATTGTGACTTATAAAACATATACTTATTTCACTATAGAAGGTATACAGTATCGTATGCATACTTTACTTAATTTATTGTTAGCTGCTTGTTGTATTTGGGTAGCTGAAAATATGGCAACTTTTTTAGGAGTTTGGTTATATCCTAATCAGGAATGATCATGGTCTCCAGTATCTATACATAAGCTTTTATCACGATTTCTTCTTTTTATTCTTTCAGCAGTTATAGTGAGTTATTTTATGAGAGATACTATTCATTATAAAAAAATATAAAACTTAATATTTAATTATGTATTGGTATATGATGATTACAACAATAGGACTTATTACTACGATAGAGTATTCTCCATCAGGAGAAGTCGTGATTATACATGTTCAGGTGAGTGAACCACTCAGTTTTACTGAAGGACAATTTATGCTCTTACAGACATTGATTGATGGGAAACTTGTGAAGAGATCATATAGTATTTGTTCGACTAACCAAGACTTACAAGACAGTCAGATTATCTCTTTTTCTATTAAACGCAAAGAATTTGGTGTTTTTTCAACATGGGCAACGAAAGTAGCCAAACCAGGTATGCAAATCACGATGACGTGACCATTAGGTAAGTTTGTGGATAAAAAATTCTCAAGAAATTATTTGTTCATTTCGGTATGAAGCTGACTTTCTCCTTGTCTTTCAATTTATAATTATTTATTTCGTACGGGTGAGTATAATAAAATTGCGAATCTTTTTGGAGAACAAAAAGTAGCACATATACCTGACACGGTGATGAAAGCGTATACGAAAATGGACGATAGAATTTATAATCAGATCTGTCTATCTAGAGAAATGAATACCACATATCCATCGGTTATGAGATCGGGTTATGTACAAGGAGCTCTGGATGATGCACTCGCATTTCTGGATACGGATGATATGACTGTTTTTATCTGTTGATTGCCTGCTATGTGTGATGAAGTTAGAGACATTTTGCTCTCAAAATGACTTCCTAGAGAAAGATTGGTTATAGAAAAATATTAGTACATAGTGTAGAGTTAAAAGTGTAGAGTTCAGATCTTTTTATGAAGAAAAAAATCCTAGTAAACAGGATTTTTAATTTTCATAAAGAGTATAGGTTAGAGTCCCTGTATAGGTTCCTATGGTTTGGTATGCAGGTATGTTTACTTGAAGATTGATTTTTGATCAGTAAATACCTTTTATCCCTCATCAAGTACCACTATTTCTTTTTATAAATGTGACAGGTGAAGATAGGCTCGTAAATGAGAGAATACTGCTATCAAGTATGACTGCTGGATTTGTACTTCCAGAGAGAGTAGTGATAGGATCTGCTTTGATTTGAATGTTGCTCTTTGAGATCGTGGATCAGGTACTCGTTAGGTCTGAAATAGATAGTGTGGTATAATAACCACTGAGACTTCATTTACTATCATCAAGCGTAAAATATTCAGATTGTATGTTCATACTTTGTCAGGTATTACTTCCATTTATGGATCAGATATGTAATGCACTTGGAGCATAAATACATATATCTCATGGCGCTATACTAGGTAATTCTACTATAAATGAACCAGAATATTGTACTGATCTATTATAAGGATTGGTCACAGTAAGTATTGTATTTTGTAATCATGTACCCAGTGATGGACTTATGATTCAACTAGGAAGTGACCATGTTCCATTTCCATGATTAGTTCCTGTATAAGTAGTACCATTAAGAGTAATAAAAATACTATCGAGAGGTCATTGTATTGTACCAGTAAGTAGTGGAGATCCTGTCATTACAAGTGATGTTGTTAATGTAGCAGGTTTTGCATAGATTGTGTAGATTTGTCCACTGCTCAAACTCGTATTATACATTCTTATATCATCTATACATCATCCAAAATAATTACTTGGAGTACTATCAGCAAACCTTCCTATATTTAATCTTTTATTCACATTAGTATCATAGGCTGTACTTACTGTATTGGTACCTTGTAATACGCCATTCACATAAATTTGTCTATTGGTAGGTGATGTAAATACTGTTGTAACCAAGAACCATTCAGTTGCATTAGCTGGTGTTGTTCCATTCGTATATCTTGCAGTTGTATTCTGTGCATTTTGTCTTCGTATTGTTGCATTCAATTCTGTATTATACATTACACTTGTTGAATTTGATCTTGCATAGGATATAACTCCTTTAATTCCAGTTGTATTATTGGTCCTTACCCAGCTTGACATAGTAAATGGATAACTTGTTACAAGATTTCCTACTCTTTCAAGATATTGATTCGTCCCATTAAAACACATGACTGTTTCTCCATTTTGATTGGCTGTTGTTACGCCGTTGAAAGAAGTAGCATTATTACCATTTCAAGAGATATCCGTAAAAAGTCATGCTCCTGTTACAGATCCATCATATTGCACAATAAGTCCAGTAGCGCTAGGTATGAGTGAACAACTACTAGGAGTACCTGTACATTCTCGTCCTGATTCTATTTGACAACTTAAACTACATCAATCTCAGTTTGTGCTATTACTATCATCACACTGTTCACTGGATCATGTTTGTAGTATTCCATCACCACAGATAGGCGCAGAGGCATCAACATTGAGATTGAATCAGTAAAAAATCAATCAATCTGCTCAGGCATTGTCTCATGCTCTTATAGTCCATGTCCCAAAAGGTGATTTATTATAAAGAGTACTTAGACTTCCTACAGGCTGTCTTCATTCTCCATTCAAGTTCCATATTCATCCTGCTACAGGTGATGTAGCTTCTTGATCATACGTAATTTGAGCTTGTGGACAATTCGTATTAGGAGTTGTATATGTCCCTGCAGTAGCGAGTGATACTTGTGTTCAATCAGGATGTATGAGAATAAATGATTTCTCATTAGGATAACAATTGGTGGTTCATCGTGGTCAAGTTGGAGATTCATTATCGATAGGACGAAAATCAATTCCAATATTAATATCATTGATGAGAGATCCTGTATCGAATTGAACTCCTGTTGAGATTGTAATACTAAAATCTTTAGTACCATTATCAATATAATGAGTAGCATTAGCTCCTCCTGTATAAGAGAACATAAAGGTTGACGCTCCACAGGTATAAATAGTGACTATACCATCTTCTACTATCGTAAGATTATTCTGATCTTCAGCTTGGCCATTATTACATTGAGTATTGGGATTTGTACTCAGACTATCGGCTGTGAATCATTCTTGTCCTTCATGGTAAACTTGTACTTCAATAGGGGTACCATCACTATCAGGTACTTGAATAAGAATGGGGACTGGTTGTGAGAAGATAAGATGTTCATTAATTTGTCAGAATTTTATTGTTTTTATTATTCATTCTTCACTTGATGATGGAGTATTGAATTGGTGGATTCCTTGTTCTTTTTTGAGCGTTGTAAGAGGACCAATATAAGGAATTAATTCCCCAACATAAGTAGGAAGAATATAATTGTCTCAATTGAAAGTAACGGTGCTATCAATAATAGCTTGTAACGAATTTTGAATTGGTTTTTCTTCTTGAATTACAAATGAATTGATATCAAAGAGAGTACCTTCAGCAGTTTGTATATGAAGTCAGTCAGGTAGATATGCTGATACTGATTCTGTTTCATCTAAATACAGAAACCCAGAATTGATAGTTAGTTCACTATTAGTGCTTTTATTTTGTGATTTTCTTCATAATGGTTTATTGTTAGTATTGATAATATGATTAAGTAATGCTTGTGATCATTGAATTGTTGTAATTTTTTTGTTATGAAAAAGAGGAGATTCTAAAAAATTTCATTGTTGTGTAAGAGTGTGACTTTGTACGATGGCAATATCTTCATGATCATATATATATGTTGAAAGATATTCCACTAATGGTATAGGTTCCTGCATTTGAGTACGTACTGGATCAAGTACATACCATTTACTATCAGATGCATAAATTATTGTAAATCTATGAGATTGTCTGATTGTCGATCAATCAGGACTAGTAGGTTGTTTAGTTACTATATCGATAACGGTTGCATTATGACTACGATAGAGTGATTCAAGTACATTAATAAATGTTGCTCAAGTTTGATTTGTGCCAGTAAAAATACTATTTTCTGACGCGGATGTGTATGATAGCTTTTTGATTGTTGTGTTCCATATATCAATAGCATTACCTCTTATAATAGGTTTGATTCCTGATTGTATATCTGATGCTTTTAAGATGTTATTAATATTCAGATAAGTAATATAAGAACAATATGTATTATCTGAGTTATGATCAATAACATTATATGATTCTATTGTATCTTTGATAAGGCGTCATTGACTATCAAGTACAAGAGATTTACTTGGAGCAGTTATTTCTATATTTTCTTTAGGCTGTTCAATAATGTCCTGATTCTGATCGATAGTATCATTTCATTCTTTTTGATCTGTTTCTAAGATATAGTCCTCAATATACGTTATTATGGTATTATCATCTTTACTTCCTGATATAAAATCATGTCATGTATTTATATCAATAATAACTTCTCCAGTGTTGAATATGCCAGTATCTTCTATTAATGTAGTAGTTTCTGTTAGATTATCAGCTCATGATGATAGATCTATGTTGTTATTTTCTATTATTGTATCCTTGTTATTGTTTTGTCATTCATTTTCTTCTAGAGGTAATGTTATGTATTGTGTAGTATCTTCATTAGTTAGTGGTTGTTGGATCAATTCACTGATTATTTCATTATCACTTGCAATACTACTAAAAAATGATGCCACAGTGATTGTTAGTATAAAACTAATGACAATAATGATAAGGTATGAAAACTTTTTAATAGGATGTAGTGACATAAGATTTGGTAAATTGAAATGGTATAAGAACAGTATAATAATAATTTTTTATTAATAAAATTATGATATATATACCGTTATTTTAACATTCTCATTTCTTATTTATTATATGAAAATAGTGACAAATAAAAAAAAGCTCAATTATGAGCTTTCTTATATGAACTATTCTATTAGTTATTATATAAAGTATATACTAATGTACCTGTATACGTACCAACTGATTGGTATGCTGGTATAACGAGTTGTAGACTAGGAGTAGTTCCATATTTACCAATACGTCCATAATTAGCTGCATTATCTCTTTTGATAAGAGTGACTGGATTGTTGAGTGGTTGGTATGCACCTGCTACTGCTGAGTTTACAACTACACTTGTGTTAGCTGTTCCTGCCATAGTTGTGATACCACCATTTGCTCTCATAGAAATATTTGATGATGCTATACTATTGGTACCAGAACCTTGTAGATTTCCAGACATTTGAACAGTTGTATAATATCATGCATCAGCGCCTTTAAGATCTTCTACCCAGAATGGAGTTGCAAAAGTACCATTTACTGTTTGACTTGAAGTTGATACATTATAATTACCAAAATTAAATGCTCCTTCGCTACCAATACATATGTCTCCTGGATTGATAGCAACAGTAACAGTAGTAGGTGTACTACAATTTGATCCTGATCATAAACATGCAGTACCTGCATCTACAAATGATGCTCCAGCAGTTACAACACCTGCTAATACTGCTAGTGCAAGTAATTTTTTGTTAATTTTCATGGTTTTGTTTATATTTATTATATAAAAGAATTTGTCAACGACATAATTATATTATTCTTATTTTTTTATTTGTCAAATATTTTAATACTTTTTTAATTTTTGTATATAAATAATGTAGTTTTTTATAAATTATTATTATTATTTTACTTCAGTAACTTGTTTGTAAGAAATAAAGTATAATAATACCTCACCATGTAAAATAGATCATAGTATATCATAGCGTTGGTAAGATACTATCTTTGGAATTATGATAGGTAATAATATCATAAAATATGGCAGAATCAGGAGCAATATTATGATATCATGCAGTTTCATTGTGTTTTTCATCAGGAATAATAACACACATACCATAATTACTCATACATAACTTTCTATATTCATCATAATAAGCTAGAAGATTATTTTTAAGATTGTTAAGATCTTTTTCTCTTCATTCAGATTTATTATATTCTACTTTTTTATTGACACTTTCTTGAATATGAGATAGGACTCAAGAATCTGTACCAGGAGTAGTATCGTCTCCATGAGATACAATTCATGATGTAGTTGATCAAGAAGAATTATTTGTTATCGGTTGTTCTTTAAATGGTATGGTTCGTCATCCTCAAGATGAAGATGATGAAAAAGTAGAACTATTATTGATATGGAAGAAATGAATATTGCTTGATGATGTATTACCTAGATAATCTATAGCTTCCACATACCAAAATACTGTTCATTGTGGTAACATATTTGTATCTAATGTGAGATGAGGTTCGTTGAGCTCTATAGATGTTGATCCAGAAAAAATAGGGACTAATGAAAAGTAAACTCTATATTTTTCTAATCCAATTCCTTGATCACTGCTTGATGTTCGAGATAAAGATAAGCCTGTAATAGTAATGATAGTATTGTCTATTGGTGTTGTAATGATTGGTGCTGATGGTGGGGTTGTGTCTAACTGTAGATTAATAATATTACTATATACAATTCAACTTGTTGATGAGATAAAATGAGATTGATAAGTATATGTTTGTAGTTCATCGGGGATTATAACACTATGTTCGTGATTATAATGATGAGTAAAAGATTCTCCAGTCAGAACAAGACTGTGCTCATTACGATATAAGTTGTATACTGACGCTTGTTCTGCACTAATACTTATAGTGACATTGGGATTGCTTGTCCAAAGTATTCATCATGATGATAATAAGAGTTGTCATGTTGTTGGAGCTATTTGTCCTGAATAAGGATAAATTATTTGTAATCCTATACTAATTCATGCTGTAGATGATACGATTCCATAGATGAGATATGCAAAAATAGCTACTAATCACAATAAGATTGTATGACTATAGTACATATAATAATGTTTAATTTTTGTGTAGAGAGTCATTATTCTCATAAGGTAAAGTTTGCTTATTATAACTGTGGTTTTTTAGGTTTTGGTAATGATGATTGCTTTTTGGAAATACGTGTTGGCAGTTTAATTTCCTTTGTTTTTTTAGGTTTTACTGATGGTGATTTTTCTTTTGGTGTTATAATACTATTTTTTACTTGTTTGTTGATATTTTTTTTAATGTATAATTTATAGAGTTTATAGATTATAGCTATAATGATAAGTAATATGAACCAAGGAAAGAAATTGTGATGAGCCTCATCATAGAGTGTCACTATCTCTTGTGGTGCTTGCAATGCATAGGTTCATAAATAGATTCCTTCATAACTCATGATACCTTTCGCTTGTATAGGACCTCAAAGTATTCGTGTCATGTATCGAGGTATTGTATATTCAAATGTTCTTGTTTGTCATGGCAAGATAATTTGATCACTGATTTTTGTGGCGCTTTGTATGATATACCAGTCATTTATAACCATATCTACATTACCTGTCACACCAAGATTACCCTTATTAGTTACATTTCGTTTTATGTTATATGTCCAGAAATCTTTTGAAAAGAATTCAGATCGTTTATGAGATACGCGATAGATATAAAAATTAGGATTGTCGCTAAGATTAGTATATAATTCACTTTCAATAGGACTAGATTCTACAAGAAGTTTGAAATCTCCTTGTACGAATGCATCAATAAATGAACCCACTCTTGAAAAGACATTGAGCATATTACCTCAAACTTCTTCTGTTTGGTTCTGAGCATCTAAGGCATGATAGGTAAGACATCCATAACTTGAACCAGCAAAACCTCCTGAGTAGAGTATATCGACAAAAATTCTTTTTACACTATTAGGTTGAATTTCTAGCGTTTCTGGATAATTGCTCACATATTGTCAGAAATTTGTTTTTTCTCATTCAGGAAGACATGCTTTATTTTGAGATGAATCATTAGTAACTGTCGCATCGACGAAATTGATTCCAATGGAGGCTTTTTTAGCGCTCGTATTGATGAAATCTATACAAATCACTGATTTCTCATCAATTTTAGCATCAATGAAAAGAGATTTGGCATCCGTATTTTTGGGATCGTTACAGTAGCGTGCTTTAATTTCTTTAATATCGGTCGTTGCGGTTGGTAACTCTGCCGATTGAGCGAAAGTGGTTCCATATATCACTAATCAAGCAAGAATAAAACTAATAAATACAATAAATTTTTTCATGTGTGGGTAAAAAGGAAAATAAAATATATTGTTATGATAATGAGAATATAAAAAGAAACAATATTCTGACACAGTTGGATGATGAGCTTGTTGTATTTTATGAGAGTTGTGATATAGATAGTGAAAGTAGGTATTGATTATTGACATTTGTTTATTTTTTTCGTATAATGTAAATACGAAAATAAAAATAATATAAAAAATAAAAATTATGAAACATTTAGATTTTAAAAAAACATTATGGAGTCTTGCTTTTACTGTTCCCACTTATTTAATATTAAATTATTATTTTGGATTAGGATGGTATATGCTTATTTTGGGGGTTATATTAATGTCATTATTTATTAATGGGGCAGAACTATATTATCGCCTTGAAAAATCTAAACTCCAACAAGAGTTCAAAGATATTCCTAAAGAAAGAATCTTTGATTTCTTGGGAAATAATAATGAAAAAATTTATGATTTTGATGGTACGCATAAATATGTATTGGTTTATGTGACATGTATACTTGCTTTACAGTTAATATTTATGTTTTCTTACGAACTTTTATATATATTTATATTGTTGATAATAGCAAGAATATATCTTACTTATAAAAATTAATTAAAGAAAAAATTATATTAATTGATATAATTAAAATTATTAGCCATTTTATTTTTATAAAATGGTTTTTTAAATCAAAAATTCACTCTTGCAATACCTTCCTAAAAATCTATTATGGAATCATTGTAACAACCAGATCCCCGTTATTTTATTTCCTGAGCACTGATCATGCCAACTACAACTTCATCTAAGAAAGTTTTATCTTTAACTCCTAAAACTTCAAAAATATCATTTGATATTGATCCCAAAAAAGGGAAGCATCTGGTCATCGTTGAGTCACCAGCAAAATGTAAGACGATCGGAAAATATCTCTGACCTAATTTTACCGTTATGGCATCCTATGGTCATATTGTTGAACTTGCCAAAAAAAATATGGGTATCGATGTTGAGAATGGTTTCGCTCCTCAGTATGAGATTGATCCTGACAAGAAGAAAGTCGTCTCAGAGCTCAAGAAAGTAATGAAATCAGTCGATCAGGTATGGATAGCCACGGATGAAGACCGCGAAGGAGAAGCTATTGGACGACATGTGGCGAATGCTTTGGGATTGAAAGTAGAATCGACACCTCGTATTACCTTCCATGAGATCACGAAACCAGCATTGGAAAAAGCAATCACTTCACCTCGTACGCTTGATATGGATCTGATCAATGCACAACAAGCGCGTCGTGTGCTTGATCGTCTAGTTGGTTTTCAGCTTTCACCATTATTATGGAAAAAAATTAGAACCTGACTGAGTGCAGGTCGTGTGCAGTCGGTGGCAGTAAGACTGATCGTGGATAGAGAGAAAGAGATTCAATCCTTTGTTCCTACTCCTAGTATCCAGACCCAAGCTCTCTTTTCTACTCCTGCATGAAGTTTTCTTGCTAAGGCAGACGTGATATACTCATCAGTCGATGAAGCGAAGATATTTCTTACACAGGCGTCAGAAAGTATGTTTTCAGTTTCATCAGTCATAGCAAAACCAGCTAAAAAATCACCATCAGCACCGTTTACTACTTCTACACTCCAACAAGAAGCATCGCGTAAGATTGGTTTTTCAGTGGCACAGACGATGCGTGTCGCACAGAAACTTTATGAAGCAGGAGCTATCACTTATATGAGAACCGACTCGGTAGCGATGTCAGGAACAGCAATTGCATGAGCTACGAAAGAAATCGAAGCTCGTTTTGGTAAAGAATCTGTACAAGTAAGAAAGTGGACTAACAAAAAATCATCAGCACAAGAGGCTCACGAATGTATACGTCCGACAGATTTCTCACGTGAGATAGCAGGATCTGATAGTGTAGAACAGAAGCTTTATCGTCTGATATGGCAGAGATCGATTGCTTCTCAGATGACTGATGCACAAGCAGAGAAAACAACGGTGAAAATTGATGTTTCTGGAGCAAAAACAGGATTTACAGCAACAGGTGAAGTCATTAAAGAGCCAGGATTTTTGCAAGCATATGGAATTGATCCAAAGAAAGCGAAACTAGAACAAGAAGAGGATGAAGAGATTGATGCAGAGAGTGGTTCTCAAGGTTTGCCAATACTTGAAAAAGGACAGCTCTTGGATCTGATGAAGATGACATCGCTTACCAGTTATGACCGTTATCCTGCCAGATATACCGAAGCAAGTTTAGTAAAAAAACTCGAATCAGAAGGTATTGGTCGTCCATCGACCTATGCACCTACAATTTCTACTATCATCAAGAGACAGTATGTTATTCTTGAAGATCGTGAAGGAGTGATGAAAGATTTTGATAAGTTAGAACTGATCCCAGCTACGAATAAAAACAGTGAATGAACTCCGCTCTGAAACTTTCTCCTTACTCAAGAAACTATAAAAAAACCGTATGGATCGGAAAAGAAAAAACTTTTCCCAACCGATACGGGTACGATAGTTACAGATTTCCTTATCGAACATTTCCCTGATATTGTTGACTATGGGTTTACGGCGAAAGTAGAGGAGGAATTCGATGAGATCGCAGAAGGGAAAAGAGATTGGAAGAAAATGTTAAGTTCATTTTATACGCCATTCTCTGTCTTGATCCAAAAATCTGGTGGTGATACTGTGCAAAGAGCAACGTGAGAGCGTATTCTGGGAACTGATCCTAAGTCAGGAAAACAAGTTTCTGCTCGTCTTGGTCGTTTCGGTGCCTTTGTGCAGATTGGAGAAAGTGATGATCCTGACAAGAAGTATGCTTCGCTTAAACCTGGTCAACGTCTGGATACTGTCACGTTTGAAGAAGCGCTGAGCTGCTTTGATTTGCCTCGTAATTTGGGAGATTATAAGGGTAGTGATATCATCATAGCTATTGGTCGTTTCGGTCCTTATGCGAAATATGGTTCGATGTTTGTATCACTTGGAAGAGACAATGATCCCTATACGATTGATTATGATACAGCAGTTGTCTTGATAGAAAAGAAGATAGAATCTGATGCGAACAAAATCATCACGAGTTTTGAATATCAGGGAGAACATGTGAGTATAGAGAATGGTCGTTATGGTCCCTTTATTAGATTTGGAAAGAAAAATATTAAGATACCAAAAACCATGCATGAAGGTATCAAAAAAGTGAGCCAAAAGCAGTGGAAGGAACTTATTGATGCAGCATAATGATTGATCTGTATGTTTTATAATACATATCATAATTTAATAATATTATACAATAATGAGATAGGAAATATATATTAGAAACTAATATTTCTACCTATATCATTATTCTTAAACAACTATCTTATATATATAATTATATCTTTTACATGTAATAGTGTAAAATACGCTTGTAATTATAAAGTTATTTTAGTATATAAAGTAATTGCAAATTGTTGCAGGATATTTTATTATATATTATATGAGTTTATGAATAGTACAGAATTATTGAATGCTCTCAATTGGAGGTATGCTACCAAATCTTTTGATAAGGAGAAAAAGCTTGATGCTAATCAGCTCGATACCCTTTTGGAATCTTTGAGATTATCGCCATCAAGCTTTGGTTTACAAGGACGAGGATTTGTTGTTGTAGAAAATCCAGAGCTTAGACAACAGCTCCTTCCTTACGCACGAAATCAGCCACAAGTAGTCGATTCATCTCATCTTATTGTTTTATGTCGTAGAACTGATGTAGATGCTGATTTCGTCAATCGTTATTTTGAAGATATAGCTCACACAAGAAATATAGATATCTCTGCATTAGATGGATATAAAAATATGGTATTAGGTTCTGTAGAAGGGAAATCAAAAGAAGATTTGGCTATTTGGTTAAGTAAACAGACCTATATTGCTCAATGAGTACTCCTTACTACATGTGCACTACTTGGTATTGATGCTTGTCCTATGGAATGATTTGATAGTGCAAAATTTGATGAAATATTAGGACTATTTGATTATAATCTTGCATCGTGTGTTATTACTCCTGTAGGATTTAGATCATCAGATGATGGATACTCTCATGCTCCGAAAGTAAGATTTGCAAAAGAAGATCTTATTGTTATAAAATAATTTTACTCTTTATTATGATAATATCTATGATATCAAAACAAACATTTATTGCAAAACTTCAAAATGAAGTGCGTATTATAAAACACCTTGCTTCTAAAGCTACTACACCAGAATTATTACATTTTAGATTGTCAGATAATCAGAGAACTACTGCTCAATGGTTAGCATATATTGCATTAGTGGGAGTTGCTGGTGCGAAAGATATTCTTAGTGATGATGCGTCAGGATTTGAAACTTTTATGGATGATATGGATAATTTTGATGTAAATAATTTTGATACAATCTTTGATAAAAATGTAGCTGATATGATAGCTATTATTAACGCTGTATCTGATGAAAAATTACATGAAGAAAAAACAATGTTTGGTAGATTCACTGATACAAGAGCGGGACATCTTATGACTTCTGTATATAATTGGCATGTAGCATATAAGACTCAAATATTTTTACAACTCAAAGCAGCAGGACTCAAAGATCTGGGTACGATGAACCTTTGGGGTGGTATGGATGCTCCAGTGAAAGAATCATCACAATAGAAAATGCTATATATCGTTCATACTATGAACAATAGTGTAGTATAAAATATTTAATAATGTTTACATAGTATAGAGAACGATATTTATTTAACCTTATATCATAATAGATGGATACTATTCTTTTTCAAATTCCTATCATATGATCTGAACAATATAGTGATGTGGTGGTACTTTGATGAAAAAGTTTGGATATTGCGATTCAAAAAAAATCAGGAGAATTATGGTTTAATTTGGGGTGATATGATGATCTTTCTTATCCTCAGTCTGAAAGGGATTTATCCACTATGAGTAGAATAGCAAAAGTATTTTCTGAAAGTATAGTTTCTTATATTGATGTTCTTCCTAGTGTCTCATGAATACTGTTGAAAGAAGCTATACAGATTATCAGAATTGATAATTATAGATTATAGTATAAGAAATAATATAAAATAAACCTTATCCATTGGATAAGGTTTTTATATTGATAGTATCTGTCGTTAATTGAATTAATTTAAAATTTTAATCAGTCATTATGAGTGAGATTGTGCAAAATGTGCAAGTTCTTCTACTTTTTTAGAAAGAGCTGCACCATTTTTAGTGACAGAATATCTAATTTTGAGAGGTTTAGTAGAAGTCACATTTCTTAGGATATATCATGCTTCTACGCCTTCATCAAGTCTTTCAGTAAGAATTCTTGAATTGATGTTATCCAGTTTTTTTTGGATTTGAGTAAAAGAAAGTTCTTCATGTTCTCCAAGCACCTTGATAAGGATAATCATCCATTTCTTCCCAAGAAAGTTGAAGAGTTTGCTAATAGGGCATGCATCAGCTGAGATAGTTTTCATACTGTATATAATAAAGAATAAATAGTACAACAACTTGTTTTTCTAAAGCTATGTATAATTATCTTACGTAATAATGCAAGCTTTAGTCTTTGGTGAGGGTACTATATTTCTTTTTATGAGAATCTGGTTGTTCTACTGCATAAGTAATATCCTTATATCCATCAGTAACTTCTCTCGACATATTTACTAGTGAAGAGATATCCATGTCTCCTACATTACCTTTCACAATATAGGGCGCAATATGGTTGAGAATATCATCACGATAGCTTGAAACTTCACGAATAGTTTCAGATAATGATTGTGTATCATCATATGAAGTTCAATCAATAATACTATAGACTCCTTTGTTGATAGCAATGATATGATCTATCATTTCATAGGCAATAATAGAAAGTTTTTTATCAAGCGAATTTTTAACTGTTTGAATATTCTCTCTTACATTTTCAGTTGCTTTACAAGCATTGCTAAGACTGATAAATTGTTTTTGTAAAAGCATGAGTTTCTGACGATTAGCAGCGTCGAGATCAGAAAGTGAGAGTTGGTTAATATAAGCAAATACAGTATCAAGTTGTTCTTTGATTTCTTGATACAGTTCTCTGTGTTGTTCATTATCAAATTTTATCATATTGTTGAGCACTGCGGCGTTAGGTTCTTGATTCCTAATACGATGAGTATCGATACCCCAAATACTTGATATATACTCTAATACTTGTCCGATGAGATACTTTTTGTCAGTTTCTAAGGCATTGATTGAAAGGGTTGCCATATCGTCATCGTACTTTGTTTGTTCTTTATGAAGAGGATGTTGAATGATTTGTAGTGGATAGATTTCTTCTTTTTCAGGAATGACTCGTTGAATAAGTTTCGTAAATAAACCTAAAAATGGAATAAAAGCAATTGATGTAATGAGATTAAAAACGAAATTGATAATTGCATTACCGATAACAGGATTCTCTTTAAAGCCCAGAACGTCCAACGTCAACCAAATAAATGGATAGAAGAGAATAATACCAATAATAACCGTAATAATATTAAATAAGAGATTGGCAATTCCTATTTGTCTTTTTGCTGTCGTTCCAGAGAATGAAGCAATCAATGCGGTAAAGCTTGTTCCAATATTTGCTCAAAGAATGATAGCAAAACCAGCTTCGAAGGTGATAATACCACTACTAAGCGCAGCAAGAGTCATCACTCCTACAGCACCACTTGATTGGACCATAGCAGTTACAATCATACCTATAAGTCCAAAAATCCAAATACTCATATCTTTGTATTGTTCGAAGTTGAAGACTTGAGACATAACTTCTACATTTTCTTTCAAAAAATCGATTCCTAAGAAAAAAAGACCAAATCAGATAAGTAGTTTTGCCCAATATCCTCGATATTTTTTTCCTGACAGGATCATGATAATACCACCAATAGCAATAAGGGGTAGCGCAAACATTGAAATTTTAAATTCTCAAAACCCCAAATATCCTACGATGAGTCCTGTTGCTGTTGATCAGATGTTTGCTCCTACGAGAACTCCCACAGCATTCACCAATTTCATCATACCAGCACTGACGAATCCAAGAGTGAGAAGAGAAACTAAGGTGCTACTGTTTAATATTCCTGTTACGATAGTTCCTACTAATGTTGCTTTCCATCATTTGTCAGTATATTGTTGGAGAATTTGACTCAACTTGGGTCACCCTAGTTTCTTGAGTGATTCTTCAAACATCTCCATTCCAAAACGTATCATACCAAGTCACGCAAAGAGTATCCATCGATTCATTAATAATGAGCAATTAGCAATTAAAAATTAGTAATTATTTATATAATACCAAAAAAAATAATTCTGACAAGAGAACATTGTTTTAGATAGTATATTAAAGTTTACTTGTTGTTATTTCACGATTTAATAAAAAATTCTCTCAATACTTAGAGAATCTTGTCTGAGATGCTATAGCGTATTATGCATTAATCTTATCTTCAATGGTATGAATATTAGATGGTGTATTTGCTTTCAGTTTCTTATAGACATATGCTTGAGCAAGAGAAACTGTAGGAATAGCCCATAGAAGTCCAACTCCAAGAGCAAGCGCTCCTAGTAAGATGATTCCAGCATAAGCAAACCCTATTCCAAATATTTGCCAGAAATTGTTTTTTGTAGCTGCCCAACTTGCTTTAATACTATCGATAGCACCGTATCATTCTGCAATATAGTACTGGAATAACGATAATCTTGTTGCGATCCAGATACCAGGAAGGATAAGAGCTATAATACCTGCAATAACAGCTAATCCTACAAGAATTCCACCTCCAATGAGACGAGCTACTCTAATCCATGGACTAGAAGTAAGGATGCTATATTCCGGTTTTTTATCTTCAAGGATTTGAAGATTGGCTTTTACTAGTCCAAGTCCAAGCCAAGCACCTACGACACCACTAATAATAGAGAGAATGTTGATGATTATCGCCCAAACTCCAACTGGTTGTACAGAAGGCATATTTGTCATTGGGTCAGTGATCATTTGCGTTGCTCCTGGGATTTGTTGGATGATCCAAGTGATGAGTGTTTCTACAGCACCAGGAATCATAGTAATAAGAAGTAATACAACAACTGTTTTGAAGTATTTTTTAACAAGACCCCATGCAGTTGAAAGTACTTCTTTAATAACAAATGTGTGTGATGAAGGAATAATTTCTGACATATGCGATATAGATATAATATAAAAACTTAATCACATACTATCGATCTTGTTTTACTATTGCAAGTGTATTTTGATTTGCAAGTTCGAACAGTAAACGATATCATAGTACTACTATTTATTTGATGATAAACAGAATGAAAGATCATATCTACGCAGTTCATTGTTGGATTAAAGGATGAGGCGCACTCAATGTCTTAGAAGCACTTCTTCATAAAAAAATACGTAACTGACAGTCAGTGGGTGCAATTTTTACGTTGTATTCAGATAGAGATTGGTTGAGTATACAGAGAGAAGATAAGGATAAGAGAGGAAGTAGAGAATGTATCCAGATTCCTATTATTACTGCTTTACCACAACGACTCAATAAGCTTTTTCGTTGGGCTGATGTTAAGAAACCTCCACTTATTACTTATTTTCTCGATTATCGTAATCTGATGCCGTTTTTCCCTCAGTTGATGAAATTGTTATCTCATAAACTTATCCGTACATTGAAACAACAGGATGCTGATATTTTGATTTCATCGTATGCCGTAGCAAAAAATATTGATGTTCCAGAGTGAATATTCAAAGAAATCTATTTTCATCAACCTATGCATTATATTCGGCCTCTCTATGAAGAATACGTGGGATATATGAAGTGATGGAAGAGACGACTCTATAAAAAAATAACGCCAATACTTCGTCGTCGAGATAGTCAATCGAGAAGCTATGATATTATCTATGCGAATAGTGAAAGTACGAAACAACAAATTCAAAAAATTTATTTTCCAGAACAACAACTAGATATTCAAGTGATACATCCACCGATTGATGAAGCATTTTTTTATGAACCTGTTGTAACAGTGCCAGACAACTATTTTTTCTATATCAATCGTTTGACAAAGATGTTTAAGCATTTGGATAAAATTATTCATCTGTGTAATGAATATAAGATACCTCTCATTATCGCTGGGGATGGTCCTGATAAGATAGAACTTATGAAAATGGCTGGACCAACGATTACGTTTGTGGGATGGGTGAGTGATGAACAGACGAAAATATCATTGATGAAAAAATCGAGATGAGTTATTAATATTGCTCATGAAAGTTTTGGAATTGTGACTGCGGAAGCATTATTACTTGGAGTTCCTATTTTCTGATACAACGGAGGAGCGACACCAGAACTCGTCGATGAACAGAGTGGATTGTTAGTTAACTCTTTAGAAAAACAAGAACTTTCTGACCAGTTTAGAAAATTTTTAGCTCAAGAGTTTGATCGTAAAGCTATTCAAGGCAGAGCGAGACAAAGATTTAGTGAAGGACAGAAGTTCTGGAATTAATCAGTTTCGTCCAACTGTGTAGTTGTGATTTCTTCTAAATTGGCTTTCTCGATATCATTCTCTTGTTGTAAAGCATCTGCTATGTTCTGTTGATAAGATACTTCTTGCCACCAATAAGCATTTTGTGCAGAGTGAGGACTATTCTGCATGTCAAGATTAGGATTTTGTATTGTTCAGATTTGTTCGTTCATAGGAGATAAGAATAGAGATAATAAAAGAATAATATAATATGTAAATTTATAATAAGTGATGAAGAGAAAAGAGGAAATTATGTTGTAAAAGGTTGGTAATAGTTTTTTTGTAATTGTCATCATCAGGATCGTATCCATAATATCTTACCATATTACTTTTTTTATGAATTGCAATGATGAATATTCTGGGTTCTATAGATCAATTCTTGCTGCGATTAAAGAGTTTATATTTTTCGTCTTCTTTACCAATATCTGATAGAGTATATCAACGAAGTATATTTTTTGCATAGTTTTCTATGGTATCTACTGTAATATGTGGTCAATCATGAAAATAAGACAAACTTTCTTTTTCTATCCCTAACTCTTTTAATTCTTTAGTGATGATTTGGGGAGTAATAGATTGTAATAACTCATTGTCATCTAACAGGAGTGTGATATCTTTTGTTTTATTTATGATGGTTTTCCAGTTTGCTTTGTGATGATGAGCATCTTCTAATGTAATGATAAGATTATAAGGAATTGTTTCTTTTTCTTCTTTAATATCTATAAGCCAATTTATTATAGAATCTGTATAGATGTTGTTTACGCCGACTTCTAATGCAGCTAGTGCAAGTTTTTCTTTAAATGTTTTTTCATCTTTTATGTCAGAATGAAATGGTTCTAAAAAAAGTTCTAAAAGATGCTGATTATAACGATTATAATATTTATCATCAGTTCATTGTGGATTGAGTTTGGTTATGGTATTATAGAGAGTAGGATATCAGTTCATTGTGTTATTTATAGGAAAAATATCTATCTACTTTTGATGATAATTATTTTATATAAAAAGTCAAATATTTCTTATGATACGCTTGAAATAGTATTCTTCTTTGCTATTATTACATTACTATTGTTTTATTTATAATGAGTATGTACTTATGAAATTATTTGATGATATGCTTCAGTGGATTCGTTCTTGGACTATGAAGTCAAAAGAAGATGGTATTGTAGTATGAAAATCAGTACCAGCTGTCCCATCTCAAGTTACAAAACCTGAATGAACTCTTATGAGTTATGGTCAGATGACTGTTTTTTGGGTGATTGGTGCGTTGATAGCGTATGTAGCGTATTTGGTTTTTAATTCTCTTTCTTTGATTTATCTTGTATTGACGGGATTACTTATTTCTGTAGCTATAGAATCATTTATTATAAAATGACAAAAATATTTGAAAAATAGATGAATTTCTATTGCACTTATGTATTTGTTTTTAGTTGTATTTATGCTTGCTGGAGTGGTAATTATTCTACCTTTTTTACTGAAACAATTATCGTCTATTATTTCAATGATTATTAGTGAAATTTCATTGATGGGACAAAAGATTTCTAGTATGGGTATAACTGCCTATGTTGAATCATTGAATTGGATACCAGGAATGATAAAAAATTACCTTCTTGATTCTTTGGGATCAAATACATCAGAACTCCAAACAACTATTATGCAAAATATTTCTACATTGGTGTCTACAGGAAGTAGTTATGCTAGTAATATTGGTGGAATGGCATTATCCTTTGTATGATCTCTGTTTACTATACTGTGACAAATTGCTCTTGTGCTTACCATTGCAGTATTCTTTTCGATAGAGAAAGAACGTGTAGTACATTTTTTTGTAGATCATACATCATCATCACTCGCTCGTACTCAGTTTATGTCAGAAAAAGTAGATCTTTTCTACAAAAAAATGGGTACTTGGTTGAAAACACAACTTGCATTATGTCTCTATATTTTTATAGTGGTATATATTGCTTTGATTGTATTGTGATGGTTTGGAATGCCATTGCCAAATAGTTTTTCCTTAGCTCTTATGGCAGGATTTACAGAATTTATTCCTTATTTATGACCTATTTTGGGAGCGGTTCCTGCAGTCATTGTGGCGACTATTATTTATGGTTGGAAATGATTAATTGTAGTGAGTATTGTCTATGTTATTATTCAGCAAATAGAAAATAATGTATTAGTCCCTATGTTAATGAATAAGTCGTTAGGAGTTAGTCCACTATTGATTTTGTTGTGTGCATTGTTTTTTGGCTCTATCTTATGATTTATAGGTATATTGCTTGCTGTTCCCTTTGCTATTTTGATTACGATGGTGGTGAAGAAAGACTTTCAATAAACATATACTCAAGATTTGCGTTATAGATCAAAATTGGTATACTTGCTTATATATAATTTATTTATTATAGGAGGAGTAGTATGAACAATTCGTGGAAAGAACGAGAAAAAATATTACAAGATGATAGTAGAAAAGATTTTATTGAAAAGCGAAATAAGCAAACGAAAGATTTTGGGAAGGAAAGAATTTTTTCATTATTTCAGGAATGATATACCTTTTATAAAGAGAATCCTTCAGAGGAAAAATTTAAATTTACAGTAGGATCTATTATTGAAAAAATTAAACAACAAAAAAATAAAGTATATCTCAAGGGAACAAAGAAAAAAAGTAGAGAAGCTGCTGTAGAAATAGCGAGTTTGTTTGGTAAATTTATAAGTCTTAAACGTGATAGATGAGATGATATATTTAATGCTTTGTGATGATCTTTGGATAGAGTAAAAGCGCATTGAAGTCAAAAAAAAAATCAACAAGCATGAACACAATCTCAGCTCTGAGAAGTATTGCAACAAAATATTGTCAATAAAGCAGATAGCGATATATCTAAAGATTTAGATGATCTTTACAATGATACTCCAGAAAATTATAAATATGCACGACAGTACTATAATAACCAATAATGATTTTTGTTTTTCTATTGTTTGGTTTCTCTTTCTTGATTTTAGATAGGAATTTCCTATAGTTATAAGTATAGTTTTATATAATTTTTTTGTATGTCATCGAGAATTCGTAATTTTTGTATCATAGCCCATATAGACCATGGAAAGAGTACTCTAGCAGATCGTATGCTAGAAATTACTGGTGCTATGAAAAAAGTCGATCATGCTCAGACACTCGACACCATGGATATCGAACAAGAGCGTGGAATAACTATCAAGATGACACCAGCACGTATGCAATGGAAAGGTATTGAACTGAATTTGATTGATACCCCTGGTCATGTGGATTTTCAGTATGAAGTGTCACGTTCTCTTTCGGCAGTAGAAGGAGCGGTATTACTTATTGATGCGTCACAAGGTATCCAAGCTCAGACACTTTCAGTTCTCTATTCTGCTATTAATAGTGGACTTACGATTATCCCTGTCATGAATAAGATTGATCTTCCAGCAGCCAATCCTGAAAGAGTATCGAAAGAAATTGAACATCTTGTGGGGATACCTGCATCAGAAGTGATAGGAATTTCTGCAAAGACAGGACTCAATGTAGAATCCGTACTTGATGCTATTGTAGAAAAAATCCCACCATTTGTTGAGAATCAACTTGATGATATAGACGCAAAAGCATTGATTTTTGACTCGGTGTATGATACCTATAGAGGAGTGGTAGTGTACGTGAAAGTATTGTCGGGAAGTTATAAAATAGGAGATGTTGTTTATCTTCCACACTCAGAGAAGTCATTTACGCTCACTGAAGTGGGATATCTCACTCCGAAATACCAAAAGGATAAAGAACTTTCATCGGGTCAGATATGATATTTTTGTACCTGACAAAAATCAGTAAGAGATGCAAAAATTGGAGACACCATATTGAAAGTGAAGAGTGAAAAATTAAGAGTTAAGAGTGATTATTCACTTTTGATGCCCTATGCGGTACAAGGATTTTCAAAAGCGAAACCATTCGTCTATGCAGGAGTATATCCTATTGATACGGTAGAGTATGATAAGTTGAAGGAAGCGTTTGATAAATTATCGCTGAATGATAGCGCAATATCGTATGAACATGAAGTATCCAAAGCACTTGGTTTATGATTTCGTTGTGGATTTTTGGGTATGTTACATATGGATATTATCAAAGAAAGATTAAGTAGAGAATATGGGATTGAAACACTGTTTACTACTCCAACTGTAGCCTATTTGGTGAAAGCGAAAGGATTTGGAGATGAACGCTTTAGGTCTGGCCGTAATGTGATTGAGATGGTTGTGTCAGGGCTATTTATCCATGTAGTTAATAACTTCGCTTCAGGACTCTCTGTAGAACAATATGAAGATTATTCTGATCATCAGTTAGCTGATACCTATACCAAAGAACTCCATGATCGATTAGTAGTAAGATCAGGATCTGATATGATTACGAAGTGAGATATTGATATGATTTATGAACCTATTGCTGAAGTAGAAATTGTGGGTCCAGAAGAATATGCAGGTGCTATCATGAAATTAGTGCAAGAATATAGAGGTTCTTTACTCTCGATGGAATATTTGGATCAGACACGTGTTGTATGGAGATATGAAATGCCTATGGGTGAGATGATTGTTGATTTTTATGATAGACTCAAGTCTTCTACGAAGTGATATGCTACCCTCAATTATGAATTTAAAAAGTATCAGTATGCTGACATGGTCACGTTGGATATTCTGATCAATGGAGAGAAAGTGGAAGCGTTTAGCTTGATCGTTCATGAATCGAAAGCATATACTATTGGTTCAGATATTGTGGAAAGGCTTAAGGATCTGATTCCTAAGCATCTGTTTGCTATCCCTCTCCAAGCAGCTATCGGTACAAAAGTTATTGCAAGAGAAACAATCTCTGCTCAACGTAAAGATGTGATTGCAAAATGTTATGGATGAGACATATCCCGTAAGCGTAAACTTCTTGAAAAACAAAAAGAAGGTAAGAAAAAGATGAAAGCGATGGGTAATGTGAATGTACCAAGTGATGTCTTTATTAAAATGGTAACTAAAAACTAATCTGCTTGCGCAGATTTTTTATAAAATGTCAATTTTTCTCTTGTATTGACATATTGTATTGATTAGTATGATAGGAGTTGTTTATATTGTAGAGATATCTTATGACTCATCGCCCAACAGTATCTATTCAGTCACTATGATGAATACCAAATTTTGAAAAACAAACTTCTATTACCTGATCAGCTCATGTACTTACGTATAAGGCACTTGCAAAGAAAGTAGAACAAGAGATTAAAGTTCTCCTTGATATGGGTTCTTTTGGTGATAATAAAATAAATATAGTAGATCAGTTACAGATAGAAGGAATTGGAGATCTTTCTCAATTAGATGCTGTTATTATCTCTCATGTACACAACGATCATCTAGGTAATATCATACAATTGATTAAAGCATGATATACTGGATTGGTCTACATGTCTCATACGTCCAAAGCTATTATTCAACCTATCTTATATGATATGCTGGCATTAGCTTCAGTAGAACATGATTTGATTATATCAAAAAATACAAAATTTGGTATCAAAGCTGATAAAATGCTTTCTCTTGTCGAGTCCTATGAAAAAGATAAGCATTGATATGAAAAATCACATCACAAACATGCAAAACAGAAAAAGCAAAAAGAAGTTACTGAAGAGGAATATCTTAGAGCGAAAGAATTTTTAAAAAAGTATAATATTAACTACAATAGCGATATTGTTAAATCATACCTACCTGTTCCTGATTTGCCATTTGAGGAAGAAGATATTATACAGTTTTTATCACAAATTAGATCATTTGATAAAGAGGAGGATTATCCACTTGTAACCAAAGAATGATTAAAACTCAGAGCAAAATTCTATGAAGCTGGACATATTCCATGAGCAGTACAGACCATATTGAAGTTTGGATATGATCCTTATAATAGTGGTGCTCAGCATCAGTTATTGTATACTTGAGATCTCGGAAGACTGAAGGAACCTGAGATAGTACCAGAACCATCTCTTGTTAAGGAAAAAGTAGATCTAACACTTATGGAATCTACGTATGGTAATAGAATACATCAAGAAAGAGGTACTGATCAAGAGAGACTGATAGAAAATATAACTACAGCACAAGATCTTTTTATGCTACCAGCTTTTTCATTGGGAAGAGGTCCTGAAGTGGTAAAACTTCTGATTGATGCAATTGATATTGGTACTTTAGTGTTGTGAGAATGAGAGAAAATTTTTGTTGATGGAAAACTGACCAAAGAAATAGCAATGAGATTATTAGAAAGAGATCCACAAACATATAAATTTCTTACTCATCCCGCTATTAAATTTATTGATTCAACTCATCATAGAAAACAAATTTATGAACAAGAATGAAGAAAAATTGTTATAGCGAGTGGAGGTATGATGCAATGATGATCAAGTGTTCCTATTGCGAACAAATACATGAGTGATAAGAATGCGGTATTTTCAACTGTAGGATATCAAGCGTATGGAACATGGGGAAATTATCTCCAAAATAATAAAGGGTTAGTCTATACAGCAGATAGATTTAAGCAGATGAAAAATAAAATCTATCACCATGAATACACCATTGAGAAAATTATAAATAGAGAAGCACAAGAAGCAATTCTTATTTCTGGACAAGGTACAAAAGAATTGATAACAATTTTAGGAGATTTATATAAGCTTTTCACTACTCACAAATATCGTGAGCATATTCAACTTCAAGATGATGAATATATTTATATACCTCAAAGGTTTTGGGAAGATGAGAGAAGAGGTAGTTCTACTATTAAGAAAGCAGAAAGTTTCCTTAAAAAATATGATACAGAAGTATATCACTATTTCTATGATAAAATAAAAATTATCGATGAAGATACTGATTATGATGATGACAAGAAATATATTCCAACTTGACCAGGTATCCATATTTTTTGGGATTTGATCGGTAAGAAATATATGAATTCAAAAATGGATCATTATTCATCATTTTCGGGGCATGCTGATCGTGATGAATTGATTGCTCTTTTAGAATGAAATCGTCAGAAAAAAAATCACACTACCATATTAGTTCATGGTGAAATGCCTGCTAGAAAAGAATTGTCAGAGCATATTCAAAAAAATAGACTAATCCCAAATAAGACAATTCTTCCTGAACTCTATGATGTACTGACCTTTGATTGTGAAACTGGAAAACTTATAGAACATAAAAAAGAAGAGTAATCCCTAGAAGCTTACTTTTTTATGTATTCTTGTGAAAATTAGAGAACGAGAGACTTTATAGCTACTTTGATGGCATCAGCAAATTCTTGTGTTTCATCGGGAAGAGTAATAGTATGGATTTCTATACGTTCGATAATATCATCTTGTTCAATACTATTCACAACATCCATATCAGTCAGATCTACTACTTTTCCAAATACGGTATGTTTACCATCTAATCGAGGAGTCTCGAGATGGGTAATGAAAAATTGACTTCCATTCGTACCAGGTCCTGCATTTGCCATAGAGAGCACTCAGGCGCTATCGTGTCTGAGATCGGGATGGAATTCGTCAGTAAAATTATATCCTGGCCCACCAGTTCCTGTTCCTAGAGGACAACCTCCTTGAATCATAAAATCATTGATCACACGATGGAACGTGAGTCCATCATAGAAGCCTTCTTGTGCGAGAGTGACGAAATTAGTGACCGTATAAGGAGTTTTTTCTGACTCGAGTGTGAGACGAATCGGACCTTTGGAGGTGTATAGAGTAGCGTGATGCATGAGAGTATATATGAATTACAATTATAAAAGATGAAGTTATTAGTTATGCTGTCCTAGGTATTTAATCTGACGAATATGACTTATAAATGCTTGTGTTATCGTTTTGTATGAGTTATATGTGATTCCATATTTTGCACATACTTCTTGAACAATAGGAGCTATTTTGGGATAATGAACGTGAGAGATATGAGAGAAAAGATGATGTTCTACCTGATAGTTGAGCCCTCAAAGAAGCCAAGTTCGTACTTTATTACCCATGGCAAAGTTCGCCGTTGTTTGTAGTTCGTGAACTATTCGATGTTCCGGTATTCTAAAATCAATATGTGATTTCATCTGCGTTTTTTCCAGAACATGAGCGAGTTGAAATACAGTATTTAAGACGACTCCCATAGCAAAGAACATGATAAACATCCCTAATAATGCTTGCCATCGTCCGACAAATAAGGCAGGTATAAGGAAATAGATAGCTATCATAGCTACCTTTGTCCCTCGAAACAGAGAATGTTGTCAGAGTGATAATTTTTTGAGTTTCATACTACCAACCTTTCTGGTGAAGTATCTCTTATAATCTCCATAAAACATCATCGCAATAATACCTAAGCCATAGAGCGGAAGGAAATACAGATGCTGAAATCTATGAATAGGTTTTCTCTGCTGATCAGGATGAAAACGGAAGATAGGTCGAGAATCGATATCATCATCATATTGATCAATATTCGTATAGGTATGATGGAGTACATTGTGCTGCATTTGCCAGAATGAGAGATGAGAACCGAGGAGATTCATGCTATATCCCATGAGTTGATTGAGCCATTTTTTCTTTGAATACCCTCCATGTCCACCATCATGCATGACATTGAAACCAATCAAACCTCCGATCAGTCAGAAGAGAATATAGCTTCCAATCACTGCTCGAAGAGATTGTGCTACAAAAAGGATAAGACTATACGCAGCAATCCAAGCTACGAAGAGAATGATGGTTTTACTATACAGATGTCGATTCCCTTTATCACTGATATTATTAGTTTCAAAATGGTCTTTTACCTTTGTCTTGAGTTCGTTATAGAATTCTTTGGAGGTATTGAAGTTGAATTGGATAGGTTTCATAGATAGCTTTTGATAGAAATAAATTATTCTTCTTGAAGATCATCATCATCAGATGATTCTTGGTCTGTATCATTCGTATTATTTCTTGAACGGCGTCGTTGTGATATTTTATCATTCGTCTGAGGGATGAGTCTAGCAAAGATCGTGGTAATCAATGCAATCGCATAATAATCAAAACCAATAGCCATCCCAATCGCTCCCGCAAGCCATACTCAGGCAGCAGTGGTCAGATTTTTTACTTTGTTGTCATTGATAAAGATGAGTCCGGCTCAGAGAAATCAGATACCTGATACGATCTGGGCAGCAATCCTCGAGGTCGATGCAGGATCGATGTTTTCTGATAAGAAAGTAAAGAGCATCGCTCCGATGATGACGAAGGTGAAGGTAGTGATACCCGCATTTTTTCCTCTGGCTGCTCTCTCTTGTCCGATGATATATCCAGCGATAATACAAACGAGTATTTTGATGATAAATTCTACTTCTACGCTATTGTGTAGCAGTGAGAGATAATAACCGATATGATCCATAAGAAGAGTAGTGATAATAAAAGATTAACTTTTCTGACTGTCTTTCCAGTCTAGATAGAGTTCTTCGACTTTCTCGCGAGCTCGAGGAGTCTTACGGAGAAATTTCAGCGAAGAATTGAGACTAGGATTGTGATTGAAACAATTGATCGGAACCATCTCTCCAAGTTTTGCTCGTCAAAATGCCTCGTATAATTCGAAGACGATCTTGTGAAGTGAAATACCGTGTAGAGGATTGTTGGGTTGTAAATGATCCATTGAGTAACTTATTATAAAGTTAGTTTATAATGATTTTTATTTTTTAGATATGATGGTATTGAAATATTTGCCAACATTTGTAATTGCTTGCATTAATATTTCATTATTGATATCTTTTAAATATTTAAGTCTATAGGGTGTTGGTATATTTGGATTATCGTCAAAATTTGTCTTTGTAAGGAAACAGACTTCTTTTTGTGTCATGACAATAATACTATGTGCAAAACCATATAGTTCCCTATCAGCATATTGCTGAATAGTTTTATCAAGATAATGATAAGCCTCGTTTTGAATTTTCATAATACTACATTAATACATCAACTAAATTTATATAGAAGTTTAGTATAGGGAATAATATTTAAGGCGTAATCCTATTCGCATATCTAGGAAATGGAATAGTTTCACGAATATGATGCAATCCACAAAACCATCTGACTAATCTCTCCAGTCCATATCCAAATCCAGCATGAGGCACAGTACCGTATTTACGGAGATCAAGATACCAGTCGAAGGTAGCAGGATCTAATCCATGATCTTTGATCTTCTGTAGCAGTACATCATAGTCATCATCTCTGGTGCTACTTCCTACAACTTCTCCACATCACTCTGGTGCTAGTAAATCACTACAGAGAGCGAATCATGGCATGTTTGGATCTTCTTTGGTATAGAAAGCTTTGATACCCATCGGGAAGTGTGTCACGAAAATCGGAGTATCTACCATCTCCATATATTGCATCTCGATATCTGATCCGACATCATCACCTTGCTTCACCTCGAATCATTTCGCGATGAGATCATCGACCCATTGTGCATGCGTCATACGAATCCATGGTTTGTCTACGATAGACTGGAGTGGTGTCGCATCACGCCCAAGTAAGGTCAGATCTTTTGCGTTTTTTTCTAAGACTTGGGTGATGATATACTTGAGCATATCTTCTTGGATCTGCATGTTTTCTTCTTGTTGGACAAAAGGCATCTCTGCATCCATCATCCAGAACTCATTGAGATGTCTTCTCGTCTTACTCTTCTCAGCACGAAATACTGGTCCGAAATCGAAGACACGCCCTACTCCGTACATCGCCGCTTCGATATAAAGCTGTCCGGTTTGGCTGAGGTACATGGTCTCACCATTCACATGTTCGACTTCGTAGAGTTCTGTCGTCCCTTCTGCAGCATTGGGCGTGAAGATCGGAGCATCGATCTTGGTAAACCCGTTGTCTCTCATCCAATCATAGGTCGCATGGATGATGGTGTCGCGGACGCGTTGGATCGCTACTTGCGACTTGCTTCTCAGATACAGATGTCTGTTGTCAAACAAGAACTCTGGTCCGTGATCATCTTTCGTACCCAGAGGATAGTCTTTCGCTAATCAGAAAATATGGAAATTTCTGACTTGAAGTTCGTATTCATCTTTCTTAGGGTGTTTAGAGATGATTCCTGTGATGGAGAGCGATGATTCTTGTCCAAGACTAGCGAATTCATCGAAACTCTCACCGAGAAACTGTGGTTCTGCGACACATTGGATGTATCCTGATCCGTCACGAAGTTCGACGAAAGCGACTTTACCAGATGATCTGATGTTTTGTACCCAACCAGAGAGGGTGATTTCTGTATCGACGAGAGAGGAGGTGATGTGGGAGATAAGAGTTTTCATAAGTAGAGATTTTAAAGTATAAAGTAGAGATTTTATTTTTTTTGTTGAGTTTCTCATTCAATTATTTCTATTTTTGGTGGATTTTTAATATTGTTTCGCATTTCTTGTTCTCAAATATTTTTAATATTGTTGTTAATAAATTCTTTAATTTGTTCTTGTTTTATAGGTCAGTAGTGTTGTTTATATATGTTATTATTTATAATATTTTTTCGTAATCACTCTAAATATATTTTCATTTCTGATTGAAGATCATTATTTTTATTATTTATATAATAATTAAATATAAGTTTTGTTGATTTTATTATTTCTGATGGAAAATTTATACTTTTCTTTTCGTTGATTCGTTGGTTTATTAATTTTTCTCAAAATAACTTGTCTGGAAAAAATTGATATATTGCACAATAATTTGTATAACTTTCTTTTAAACATGCTAATAATATTTCATAATTTTCTTTTCTTTTTCTAACAAGATTTTCATCAAGCACTAATATATTAGGTTGTAAATTATCTCGATCTCATGGATTCTCTTTCAATCTATCAAATCGATAGTTGGTCATTGTTTCCATAATATGGTTATATATTCTAGTATCTTGAGATTCTATTTTTTTTTGAATATTACTCATTTCTAATAATTGAGTATCAATAATTTCTCATTGTTTTTTATTTAAATCGTGTAATTCTTTTATATTCTTTTCTAATTCTTTAACTTCTATTATTTTTTTCTCAATATTATTTTTAAAATAAATTCAAATTCAAGCTACTATAAGAGGTACTAAAACAGACATTACAGAAATTAAACCATTAGTCCAGGTTATTTGAGACGACAATCCTCAATTAGCTATTTGAATTATTTCCTTATATTCATTTCCTAACTCAGATTTTATTTCCATAACAATATTTCCTGTTCATAGTGTTTTTTCTATTTGAGAAATTCTATTATTTTGTCAGGAAAGTAGTTCTAAAATATATTGGTCTCAAGTCATTTGCATTTAAACTAACTAAAAACTCCCATCATAATACATACGATAGGAGTCAGGATATTGTAAGAACTACAAAACTCTCTACCGTGTCAGGCGATTATTATTTGTAGTATTGAGGACAAAATGTGAGTGTGAGTAGAGTATCATGGTGATGATTGTAGGAATATACTTTGATAAATCAATACTTATGCTTCATTTTTGTAAGACTCTTGTTGTTCAGTATTTACTTTTTTTGAATAGAATATATTGCCTTTTTCATCAACTTTCCAATCTAAATCTCTTGTAAAGTATGAAGATTTCATAACAGCAATTGCTAGATGTTCTTTCCAAGAACGAACTTTTTGATTGAGTGTTGTATCTTTTTCTGAATTCTTATGAGAAGAAAGTACTTCATTTGACATCAGTTACTATATTTAATAAATAAAATTTATTATATACTATTTTAGTAGTATAAGAATTATAATATAATTAATCAATTAAATAGTAAACCTTTTACATGCTTCTAACTCTCCTATTTTGACTTTGTTGATATGAGTAAAGGTTACGTTCGAGTCATGCTCGATAAATTGTAGTGCTTTTTTGATACAATAGTCGATTTGATAGGCTACAGAGATACAGACTCTATGATTATCGACTAATCCCATTCCCATATAAATATACTCTCCTAACTGAAATTGGTCACTGTGGATGAGTCTAAGTTCAGCTGCGATATCAGGTAGTTGGAGAAAAGTGTCCATCATTATGTAAACAGATATAAAGCTCCCTGTTTCTATACTCCAAAGATACTCTTTTACAAGAGCAGGATCGTTTTATTTTATTCCATCAACTCCGTGATAATACTATTGTAGACATCCATTCCTGTGTCAGTGAGTTTCAGAGAAACTCCATTACACTCACATAATCCTTGTTCTTCATACAATTCTATTTTTTCTTCTCGGTTATCAACCAAAAGTGTCGTCATAGGAGCAAGATGGTGTTCTGTAAAGGTTTGTAATATCTCAGTTTGTGATGATTGGAGAAGATAGGCTTGGTAAATTTCTTTTCTCGCTTGCTCATCGATGATGACTCCATCCATGGTTCTCATTCCCATGAGAAATTTTTCTTTCAAAAAATCTGTTTCTGACAGGAGTTCGGTTTTTTTCTCATCGATCCGTGTTCAGGCAGTGAATCTTTTGAGATCAGGAACGATAGAGATATGTCAGGAGTGAAGTGCTCAGTGTTGAGTAGTAAGTAGTAAGTCAGGAATAATTCTTGCTAAATTCTCTTGCTTCAAATGGCTTGTCGCACCAGTACCTAGTCCAAGTCGTTCATCCATAGCTCGATAGACACGATTGTGGATACTGTTGGCTCCTGATCTCGAGTAATTGGAAATCTCATATCTCTGATATCCAGCATCGAGGATGATGTTTTTGAGCAGTTCAAACTCAGCGTACACATCGTCATCGGTTCCGTATTTCTTCAGTCAGAATCCTGCTTTTTCATAATTATGATTCGCAATCTGTTGGTTAAACCATGCTGATCATTCAAACAATTCTAAGGTATAGAGTGAAAAACTATCAGCAAATTCACTTTCTACAAAATTCTGAAAAAAATCAAGTTTTGCCGGATCTCGAAGTTGAATATCACCCTTGCGTGTCGTGTTAAATTTACCAAAAGCGATAAAATCGAAATTGAAAATATTGTGATCCATCCTTACTTTCGTAAGCTTACGCAAAAAATCGACACATGCTTGGAAATTATACTGTCTCCCTGACTCTTCCAATACTTCATTGTCAAAGGATTGGATACCAATACTAAACCTAACTCTAGGGAAATTCTTGTAGTGCTTCGAAATAGTTTGGATAAGCTCTAACATATCATCGACAGGATCAGGATTGATTTCGATACTGAGTTCTTCGAGGTAGTCCAACTTCCATACTTGTCCGATATGGTCGATAAGTTTTATCATTTCCTGACTACCGATGATACTCGGTGTTCCACCTCAGAAATAGATCGTTTTGATCTCTTGGTCTCATAGCTTGGTTGCAAAATCATCGATCTGACGATGAAGTGCGTCCAGATAGCTGGTTATGAGCGGCGCAGGTTCTTGGTTAAGACTCGTCAAAGGTATGACATTGAAACTACAATATCAGCATTTGTGATAACAGAACGGGATATGGATATAGAGAGAAAGCATAGACAGTTAAGAATTAAGAGTGAAAAATTGCCAATAGTATAGGTATTTGGTGAGATGATGCAATAAAAAACCCCTTCTCTATGAAAGGGAAAGATGTTTTATATCTAACTAGATGTTATGGTAAGTTAATTTACTTTTATGTTCATTATTATACATCATAATGTAAGTTTCATACATAGCTCCAATGGTAGTTTATATAATATTATGCCGAATTCAATACGTTTTCTTTATTCTAACTTATCCTTTACAAATTACTCTCAGATTATTATAGTTCAGTCAGAATTTTATTTTTTGCAAACACGATGAAAAGAATCCTGCTCAAACTCTCTGGTGAAGCGATCAAGGCGCAATCTGCTACAAATTATGATCCTGATTTTATGGATATGCTTGCTCAAAAAATTATCGGTTTGACACAGCAGTGATTGCAAGTAGGTATTGTGGTCGGATGATGAAATCTCTACCGTGGAGTGCAGGGGACGAATATTGGGATTACTCGTGCGACTGGAGATAGTATGGGTATGGTCGGTACTATTATGAATGGTCTGGCTATTGCTGATTTTATCAATCAGAGATGAGGAAGGACAAGAGTACTGTCTGCTATTGAGATTCCGAGAGTATGTGATTTTTTTTCTCGTAGTGCAGCTCTTCACCATTTTAGGGAATGAAGAGTAGTTATCTGTGTAGCTGGTACTGGTAATCCATATTTTTCGACTGATAGTGGAGCAGTGCAGAGAGCACTCGAGATGGAGTGTGATATGGTGATCAAAGCGACGAAAGTAAATGGCATCTATGATAGTGATCCTGCTACTAATCCTGGAGCTAAAAAATATCCTCATATCTCTCACCAGAAAGTCATCGAGGACAATCTCCGTATTATGGATCTGACTGCCGTTGCTATGGCAAAGGATAACAATATGCCTATGTTTGTCTGTAAGATGGAAGATATTGATCGTCTGGCTGATGAAGATTTAAGTTTTGGGACGGTGGTGAAAAGTTAGTTATTTTTTCTTCCTAAAATAATACCATCATCCTATAATTAGGACGATATTCCCGATAAGCTGTGCATATACTAGTCAGGTGAGTCCAAACTTATGACCTAGGATAAAACTTGCAATCGTATTTGCTAACAGTCACAGTGCCAGAATCCATACTCTTTGTTTCACCAATCCACGTGAAGCGATATCTTGAAACAGGATACCAAAGAGAGGAATAGTAAAAAGAAAAGGAGCATAATGTTGAAATAAAGCTCAAGATTGGCGAAATTGTTCCCCAAAGAGAAGTACTGCAATAGGTTGGGCTAAGAAATATCACGCTATTCATCACACCACCCCAAAAATAACGATACCTATAAAAAGTAACTTAAAAAGATGATCTATTTTAGATTGATGTCACTTTTTGTATAATTCATTGAGAAGAGGAAAAAGATAATTAATGAGGGGATTTGTTACGATACCTACAATAGTATAGAATGAGAGATAGTATGACCAATATCAGGCTGCTTGTGCTCAGAGATAATAGAGTGCAAATTGTTGATTGATCTGACCAAAGAGTGTTCCTGTTCCAGCTCCAATCATGACCCAAATTCCATATTTTCGTTGTTTGTCGAACAGTTCTTTATCCCACAGTATTTTTCATTGTGTGAATAGTCATCCAAAAAGCTTATGTAACCCCAAAAATCATATCAGACATGCTACAATCACTCCTCATATCCATAGTAAGGTAAAGGTTGTTAGTGAAAGATATCATCATACAAGTAATGCTCAAGTTCCTACAACGACTGTTCGCATTCTGATCGCTTCCAATCCTTGTGATCGCTTGACTTGTTGGGTAGCAATAAAAAATGAGTTAAGAGCTTGTGATATATTCAGAAGAATGAAATACAGAGAAAAGAACTCTAAAAGAGGAAGTGTAGATATATTTTTAAAATAATGGATACTCAACCACTCTGCACCAAAAAATAATCATGATCCAATGAGTATTCCTGACACAAGTTGAAGAATGAGAGTATAGACAAAGATAGATTTGCTTTCATTATATTTTTTGTCAATAAGATAATGAGGGAGGTAGTACTGGAGTGCTTCAGTAAGTCCAAGATCATTATAAGCAGCTAAGATACTTATAATTCATAATACAGAATAAAATAATCCTATTTGTTCTACGCTTAACGTTCCAGCAATCATAATCTTGATGAGGTATCAGGTTGGAGCAATCAGGAATGCAAAAAAATACATCCAAAATCCATTACGCATCAGTTTTTTCTGGAGTAATTCGTCAGGGAAATGATCTTGAATTCAATCGGTTGAAAGCATGATGAAAGAGTGATTACAGAAGTGTCTTGATTCTATTACTTATTTTTTCTCTAATAGTTTGATTATTGGTAAGGGAGATAGCAGATATGTATGATTTTTGTGCATTAGACGTATCTCCTTGTTTATAATAATAGTCTCCAAGTATATAGTACATATACGACCTTGGAAATTCACTAATAATACCTTTAAGGTAAGTGTCTGAATAATTCGCTGTATTTGAACTTATGTCTTTTGCTATTTGTCATATATTACAGATAGTTTGATCAAGTCATTGGTTTTGACATCTTTCGATGTAGAGACTTAATAGTGTTGTATCTTGGAGCAGAATCTCATACGGTTGATCTGACATAAATGGCTCGAAAACTATAGTTTCCCAAGTCAACATCATATCTGAATTATTGATATCAGTATATCATAGTAATGCTTTCATTTGTTTAGCTACATTAAGCCAATCTTTGATAGCGATATAGGAAAGAATTTTATATCTGACGGCATCGCTGACTAACTTGTCTTGGGTAATTTGATTGAGATAGAGTACAGCATCAGTATATTTTCCTAGTCGATAAGAACATACTCATGCAAAAAATTGGTAGGTACTCACGTTCTTAGGATCTGTCTCTATGAGTTGAAGAAAATATGATTGTGCTTTGCTCCAATCGTGGAGTATCATATAACTATAGGCTAAGATCTGTTTAGGTAAGATATAATTGGGATATTCCACCAAAAGTTCTAGTGACAGTTGTTGAGCTACAAAAGGATATCCATATTGAAACATTCATAGAGCAATCAATCCATCACTATAGTAACTAGGAATATCATGCCCTTGTGTACTTTGATTAATTTTTTGACGAATATCTTTTACTAATGGTGCAAGATCAGATTGTTCATTGTCAGTATATTCAGGAAGATTATTGATAAAGGCTTCTTTATCTCATTGAAGGATCATAATGATCGCTTTATATCGTTGTGCATCTTTTGAGGAGAGAAGATTGTTGACACTAAGCTCATTGATCATATTACTGATAAGATTGAGATCTTGTGTTTGCTTATCAACGAGTTTGCTATTAAATAATATCCTCATGGTAAGATGTGGATTTATGCTCTTTATAGTTGTACTATCAAGTTCTTCAAATATTTCGTAAGCTCTTGTAAAATTGGATTCTTTGCTTAGTTGTGTAATAAGTGCAATAGCGATAGTAGAGTCTTTATTAACTTTATATTGATCTTCTAATTCTTTCGTACTTGTTCCTGAATTCATTATGGAATCTGTAGTAATGCTTGCTATGATATCATCAAAAGAGATGCTAGTAGACGCATTATTGTACGTTTCACCACTACCAAGTGTATTTTGAATAGCTTGTGTGATAGTTTCTTGTGTGAGTTGTTCAGAAGAGGATGATTGATTGCGTTTTCATATCCATTGTTTTACTGTGTTTGTCCAACCATACAACATCTGTGTTTGTTGTATTTCTTGCGGGTCAGAATATTGTTTTTGAAAATTTACTCAGCTAAAAAAACTAAGTACATATCAGCCTCGTAATAAGAGTACTCATAAACTCATAAAATATTTCGTTTGGTTTTTTATCATGTGATTATGTAGTGATATAAGTACCTATACAGAGTAGTGATTTCTTGCTACAAAATCAATTGTATCTTGATAGTGTAAATTGACTTTTGTTTGAATTTTTGATGATAATATATATAGTGTATTTTTAATCTCTTTGTATATGATGTCTAATATTTTCTGTCTGTGATCATTGAAGTGATCTCATCTGATCATAAATCAAGAAAAATATGCAGCACTGCTACAACAGCATCCTCATACACAAGATGGTTATATCCATATTGTGGGTGCTATTCTTACGGATGAAACTGGTCGTATCTATATGCATCACAATGCAAAACTTAACGAATTTCTTGTTCCATGATGAAAAGTAGAAATATGAGAGAGTTTCGAAGAAGCGCTTGTGAGAGAATGTAAAGAAGAACTCAATATTGATATTGAAGATATGACTCATCTCTCATCGGTAAAATATATAGCAGGATGAGTTCGTCGATGTTTTCATATGTTTCAAGTACATACCTATACTGGTATACCTATCAATAATGAAAAAAAATATGATCAGTATCGAGCAAAAAAAGTATTTTCTGATAACACATTTTGATTTGGGATACGTATTGATGGTACCATTACGGAAGATGAACAGGATATCATGCATACATTCTTAGATTTGTATCATATCTGGGTAGTTGCTCCTCATATTGAGAAAAGTATCTTACTTGAGGGTACGTATCTGCCATACGATGAGTCTCTTATTGATCGTTCGAAGCATTATTATCTTTGGTTTGATGAGGAGAAGCGGCAATATATTGTTCAATTGCATTGATAATATCAGATTTTAGCGCTAGTGCTTGTGTTGGATAAAGATTGTAAAAATTAGGTTTCTGATCTTTTCATAGAAGATAATTTACATAATGATGATTGTAATTATATATTTCTTGTTGATAATCGCGAAACGAAAATACTAATTGTTCTTTAGAATCTTTATACTTCATTGAAGTAATATCTATTGGTATATTCATATCTTCATCCAGATTATGTAACATAATATCGTATCAATGAGAAAGATCAACATACATTGATGGGAGTATGATTTGAAATTTTCTATATCTTATCATAATAATGTTATTATTCTGTGCTCATGTTCAAAAAAGATTTTCCATGAGTGATGCAAAGGATAGATTCTCAATATGATTATATAAAAGAGTATAGCCTATCATAGAAGCATGTTTTTTTAACTCTTCAGGTAAAAATACATATTTCTTTCAATGATTAGAATGAGGCTGTTGTGTATAGAGTGTATATTGATCTATAATCGTATCGGTTAGATTATTATTGAGTAGTAATTGATCTTGCTTGAGTTGTTTAAAGATTTCATTATTTTCAGGAGAAAAATTATAATGTTGAAAATAATCAAATTGTAATAAATTATAAATCAAATTTTGTACTTCATGGTTTCTAAATTTTTGTTGCATAGATTTTTTTCATTGCACAAGTGTTTGTAGTAATTTTTGAGCTATAGTATGTTCATTGATTCATGGTGTAGTGATGATATTATTTTCGTTTATATGCTCTTCATTATTTTTTCAATTCATATATTCTTTTCCTTTTGTTGTCTTTTTTATTGTGTCATTTTGTGAGTCAAGAGTGTCATGTATACTGTCTTGTATATTATGAGATATATTGTAATGTTTTTGACGTGATAGATGAGTTCATTGTCTTATTCATAAACTTGAGAGGTGTCTAAAAATTGCAGTTGATTTACTACCTTTTTCTCGAAATCATTTTTTTATGGATTTTGAAATGAGTTCTTTGGTTATAGTTATATCGTCTCTGTTGTTCATTTTACTGTTATAGCTATATTTATATAAAATGTCAATACTTTGTTGGGTATGAAAATATATCTAATTTCTTGCAAAAAATACTTTTCTGACTATACTTACAGTATTATTTTAGATCATGTTTGCTTGTATATGGCAAGATCACATCCAAACCATCCTCAATCTAATACAGAACAGTCACACCACTGAAAAAAAAATGGAATTGCCGATCTCTATACACATGAGATTGCGAACGCTTTTTCTAAACAGATGGAATCCAAGCATGATGATTATTTGTCGAGATCTAAAGAACAGATTGTGAAAGATTTTGAGCAGTTTGTAGAACAAGAATATGGTAATCATGTCTTACAGTCACTTAAAGATGGAAAGATAACGGGGAAGGCTCTGGACATAGAAATGAATCTTATAGCAGATAAGGGGTTTATGCTTTCTGATTTTCTGGATAGTAAAAAATGAGAAGTGATCCAGAATAATCTACGTCGTACGGTCAAAGAACAAGATGCTATGGAACACTGACTTTTGAGTCTTTATAACCAACGAAATACGCTTCCTCCGGCTACGAAAAGTAAACTGGTATTTGATGATTTTATCCATGCACAAGGATATAGAAAAATCACTAATCCATCATGAGATGTGACAGGTATCACACCAGGACATAATCCCAAATCCCATAATATCCAAACATTACAGACAGTGTGGAAAGAGTATGTACGTAGTGTGACGAGTGATAGTAATGAACGCCAGGATTATACTGCATTGTTAGATTTAGGTCATTTTGATTCTACGGAAAAAATCGTAGCTGTGAGTGCTGTCCGTGAACTGTATGAGAATATTCAGAGGAAGATGAAAGGACAACAGCGTCAGGATCTTCTTTCTTTAGCTGATAGTATTTTTGAAAAAAGTACAAACCCTATTCCATCAGATCTTACATGGACGACAATGGAGGGATTAGCTGTCGCTATGAGAGATTTCTTCCAACAAGCTGGATCAGTTGCAGATCAGGACCAATTACAATCATTACAAGATATGAGACTGAGTTTAAAATCTTGTGTAAAAACAGCAGAAGAAAATAAATTATTGGAGTGATGAAGTGCAGAAAGACAACTGTTTAACAAACAATATTCCGATGTTAATCGTCAGTTTCAAAATATGGCGAATAGTTTTGTACAGGCTGATTTGATTAACAATATCGATGAAATTGTCGAAACGGTAGATGAAGAAATCGATGAATATGCGAAAGTATTTGATATACCTGGAAATATGAATAAATTTTTTGAACAGTTTGGTAAACCGTCAGAACTTACCAATACGTATACTGATCCAGCTTATATCACACTGAAGAGAAGAGAGCATGATTTGAGAGAATTATTAGCCCAAGAAGGAATTTCAAAGTCAGATAAAGAATCCTATACTGCAGAATTGGTTGAGGTGAAGTGAAAAATCAATGCTCATAAAAATACTCATCAGGTATCTACTTGGGATGGATATTTTGATCATATTGCCCAACAAATCGATACAGCACGTGTTCAAACAGGGATAGCTGTTTCTTGATCTGATGTAAAATCAGTATTGCAGGATTTGAGAGATAGTAATTGGGATATAGCTTCGCTTTGATCTGGACAGAATACCCTGATGCAAGCATCGATTGCTCTTCAGCTTCTGAACGTTAAGGATAAACATTCATTTCAAAATCTCTGATATAGTTTCCAATCCTATGCACAATTTGTTTCATCATTATATGACTTAGAATCTCCAAAAGCTACGATTCTGACCCAAGATAACGTTCCGATTGAATTGAATTTTACCAGTAAGAAGTTCGTCGGGAAACCACTAGAATTTCATAACATCGATGTCGATGATATTTCATCATTATCTGATATCCGTGTAGAGTTTGAGCTAGACTTAAATAATAATCCTGATGCAGAGAATTTTATCCGTACGATGACGGGTGGTCCGAATAGTCACCTTGTTCAAGATTTTTTCCCACAACAACCAGGATTTCCTGAGACGATGACCGATAGTTCATTGGTAGAGATGGTAGATAAGAATGGTGTGCGTTATGAAGGATATCTTTCACCTACGCATATCATCAATAAGCAATATATAGATGATGATATCTATGGAAATAGTGATCCTCAACAGTCAGCAAAAACATATATTCTCTATACTAAACCAGCTGACCAACTTCATACCGATAGAGCATTCGTTACTCAAAAAGATGCTGATGATAATACAATTCTTACTGAATCAGGAAAAGAAAAACCAGTGTATATCAATAGTGCTAATCTTGCTGATTGGCAATCCATCGATATCAAGGAGAAAAAAGTGACACTTTCTGACGGACACTTGAAAGCATTGACGTTAGGTCATATGATCGCTCAGTCTGTGGATGCATCTCAACTCTTAGATCCCAAAAATAGTCAGCGTGTCCAGAATATGATAGCACAACAAAATGCATCAATAGCTAAAGGACTGCAAGAAAATAATCGTGATATTGGATCAGAAGGATCACAACACATAGAAACTCCCTATGAATCACTTTCTTCTGCAGAGGAGTTTAGCCAATCATGGGAATCACTGTTATGAGGAAAACATCCTTGTGAAGTGGGGAGTCGTATAGCAGTGAAATTTCCTCAAGAAATTGATGGCTTCCAAACCTTACAAACTCATCCTGTGAGTGAACAACTTCTGAGTATGACCATCAAAGATCTCAAAAAAGATGAACAAGGTAATATTATAGGAGCAACATTTGCGTTCGATACGCTTTCTCGTATAGGGAAATGTACCTTGAAAGATATAACCTTAGAGGGAAAAAAAATTGATAAGATTGGAGAAATATTTAAATGATGAGCAACCTATATTGATAATATTAATGATCCACAGGATTATTCTCATACAATCTCAAGATTACAATCACAGTTTTCTGATGGAAAAAGAAAAAAAGATTATCTCTGGTCAAGTATTGGACAACTTGATTTTGATGGTAAAGTGTTTAAAAAATGAAAAGAGAATATAACACGTTTTTTGACAACAGAAAAAGCAGCAGATTCAAAAAATCAAAAAGAAAAGACATTTGATGTAGAGTATAAGGTTGAATCACTAGGTTGAGGTAAATATCGTGTCACTTCTTCTCCCTATAGCACAGATGTAGTGGATAAAGATAATAAGACAAAAAAAGAAAATATAAGCTTTGATACAACTACTGATATGGCTGGTATGCTGCTCATTTTGGCGAATAAAAATTTAGTTCCTTATACGGATAAAGAATATCAAGAATATAAAAATACTTCACATACTGATACTAATCTTGTCCCACAGAAAGAAAGAAAGCGATATACATTCAATGTCTGGAAATCAGTCCTGCAAGGTAAATTCAAAGATGTTGTAGGAGCTATTAAGAAAAAAATATGACCTGAAGAAGAAGATGAACTTCGCTTTGCATTGTTTAATGAAGCTAATCTTTTAGGAAGAGTAAGTAAAGGATGGATTGGAAAGACTTTAGATGTCTTTGGTTTGAATGTTATTGAAGATATGGCAGATGAAGCTGCCGCAGAATGAATGCAATATGGTCGGAAAAAAATTGATGGAGTATTTCAATATTTATCAAAATTTCATGCTGCTTATAATGTAAATGGTCCTGCTGGTATGGCTATGGTAAAGGGAATGATTGATGATGCGATGAGTTCATATCCTAATATTCCTATGAAAAAAAGATGGACAGCAGCATGAGCACTTCTCTATACGATTGATAAAATGAAAAATGGATACGGTAAGTTAACTAATTATCCTGTAGGTACTTATGTAAAAATTCTTTTTGGTCCACAGTATTATGATTCATTTATGGTGAGATATAAGGCACTAGAAGTACAAGCACAAGCTCCTGGAGCAGCTGGTCAGGATGCTCAAGAACGTCTTTCTATGTTGGAATATAATTATATTGTTTCAAATGTTAGATGATGAGATACTTTGGAAAAGGAAATGTGATATATTTTATCGCCAGAAAAAGAAAAAGCTAATATTTTCTATTTTCAAAATCTTTATTCTAGAAAATTTGCAAATGAATTATGAACTGCATTATGAAAGATGAAATCATATAGTTTTAATCCAGAAAGTGATGCAGTAAAATGATTTGTAGATACTAATAATTTTGAACATATCTATAATGAGTGTAAGTGACATATGGCAGATATGAGAGTAGAAGATTGTCTTCAAGAACTTATTGCTCTGCAGAAAATGGCTAAAAACACTAAAGATGCAAATAGAGTAGATCAACTCTTTATGACTGGTATATTAAGTGGAGTATTTGTCCATAACCTTTCTAAGGATAATAAAAAATTGTTAGCAAAGCTTATGAGAAATAGTAGCATTCCTTATGCTAAAATGGTGACACAGTTTGATGCTCCAAAGAGATTACAAGCTATGTTATCATTAGCAACAGGGTGAAAATTTGATAATTGGACTTATGGTAAGGATAAAAAAATATATAATCCTAATGATATAGCACCTACAGCGAACCAATCAAATAAAAAAGATATTATTGATTCTTTCGAAACATGGTTTGATGAGAATCGTGATCAAGTTATTTCTTTCTTACATATGGATCCAGAAAGTATGAAAACAGATGATAATATGGTTCACGTATGGAAGTCTGAAGATCCAAATTTGAAAATTTTTGGAAAAAAAGTAGATCCTACTACTAAAATGTATGTACATGATATTTTACAAGATTTTTATGTAGATTGAAGAGGAAGGTGAGTAAATATAGATTATCTTAATGATGATAGTGGACTGAAACATATGGCTACTATGGATGAAAATTTCTATCCTTCTATTAATCAATATAAAGATGGATGATGGGATTTAAAAACTCTTGACTATGCTGAATTGGCACGATCAAATCTTAATGATCAAGCTCCTTCTTGAAAAGAATCTCCTGCAAATAAATATCGTCTTATGCAAAATATAAATAATTTTTTCAGATTTTTTAATGGTATAGGAAGTATCAATTATAATAGACAACCTATTGAGCAGTTTTATAAATATATGCGTCTTGCTAAAGAACGTACTAATAATGAGCATGATAGAGCTCGTCTTATTTGGTTTGCTCTCACAAAAAAACTTTATGATAAAGGAGCTGTACCTGATGATGTGATTCATGTATTTAAAAAATATATGAAATATTTTGAAGATAATTTAGATAATTTTGATGTGACATTATGAAGTATACATATGGTACCAAGTTGATGAGATAATTTTGGATATATCTTTGAAGAAAATCTTAACTCTTTGGAATATATACCAGATAACCAACGAAGAAAAATACCACCTAAAGAACAGAATCATTATGCGAGAACTCTTCAAAATCAGTGACGTGATGTCTTGAATAGATCTATGGATAATGATAATCTTAAACAAAGAACCGGGTGAGGAGGATTTATGGGCAATAATGAAAGAGCAATAGGAAAATCTGTTGATGATAAAATTATGGAACTAAGATGAGGGAAAAAAATAAGCATGAAAGAAGAAGAAAATTATCAAAGAACTCAAGCAGTTGATACGGAAAATAGAGATAAAGTAGATTTGTCAACTATCTCGTCTCTACCAAACACTCTTATTACAACAAAGAATCCTTGAAGAGTTCAAGGAAATACTTGAGATGATGATGTAAGAGATCAACTAGAAGAAATGAGAGAATTGATGTGATTATAAACTTCCCATCTGATAGGAAAAATATTCTTCTTTCGTCATGAAAGAGAGTTCAAGAGAAGTAACCGTCTGACCGCTTGTCGAAGTGATAGCCGAACAGATACTATCTTGGGTCTCTTTTTTGTTGAGCGTAAGCTTCGCAAGCGAGTTTGTGATGATCAGTTTTGCAACTCCATTATTGATACTGACCAACTCTGACTGTCAGGAAAGAAGTTTTTGTAATGATGGAGAAAGAAGAATAATAGCTTGGGTAAGAGGAGTGGATTCAGATGTTTCGTTTTTTTGTTCCAGAGTTTCTTCTTTATTGGTTTGTCCTTCTTTTTGATGATATGAAGAGAAAGGAGTGGCTGAAGAATTTGATCAACTCATATTTTCAAATTGAGTTGGTTGTTTTTTAGTTGTCACAGGATTTATCGGTTGTGAATTTTCAGTTGTAGTTTTGTTATTGTAGAGAAGTGTCTTATAGAGGAGGAGGGGATGGGGATATCGTTTTGCTTGACTGAGGAGTTGAGAAGAAAGCGTACTAATTGTCGTATAGAGTTGTCTATTTTCGTTAAAGTGACGATCAGCATAACTCATGAGTTGTTTTGGTAATAGGGTGAGATCAACACCTTGTTGTCCTAATTGTTCAATAGCAGTTATGAGCTCTGCAAAATCACTATCTGTTTGACTACTCGTATAGCTATCGTAGAGATGAATAATACGAGCAATACTTGCATCAGATACTACTCCCAGAAACTGTGAAACATTTGTTTCATTGACTTCTCCCATGACAGAAATCTGATCAAGATATTTTACGGCATCTCTCATACATCCATCAGAAAGATCAGCAATCATAGAAAGACCTTCTTGTGAATTGGTGATAGATTCTTGGTTAGCAATATATTCTAGACGATCAATAATCTGTGAAGATGGAATTTTCTTAAAATTAAAAACCTGACAACGTGATACGATAGTATCAGGAACTTTCGTCAGTTCTGTAGTGGCGAGAATAAATACCATCCATTCTGTAGGTTCTTCCATAGTTTTAAGAAGAGCATTAAATGCTCATTTACTCAGCATATGGACTTCATCAATGATGGTTACTCTCTTTTTTAACATACTAGGACGATACATGAGTTTATCGATAATTTCTTCTCTGATATTATCAACTCAAGTATGCGAAGCAGCATCGATCTCCATGATATCCATCGTTGTACCTTTGCTAATAGCGATACAATTTTCACATACATTACAAGGATTGCCGTCCGTTGTGCTTAGACAATTGATTGCTTTGGCAAATAATCTTGCACTCGATGTTTTTCCTGTTCATCTGGGTCAGAAAAAAAGATAGTTTGCCTGACGAGTATGATGTGCAACTTGATATTTAAGAATATGAGAGATGTGATCTTGCCCAACCAGATCATCAAAGGTGCTAGAACGATATTTATTAGCGAGTGATTGTGTCATACTATGTACAGTGATAAGATGTATAAAGTTGGTTATGATTTACTATTTTATTCCATATAATTCGTAAGTGATCAACAGAGCTCTACATTACCATTCCCAGCTCCATTTCATTTATATTCTACTCTACTACAAAAAAGAAATTCTTTAGGAGTTTCATCAGAACATGGTGTTGAACCAGCATCAGATCAGTCAAAATTGAGTTTACTATAGTTTTCATTTCATGAAGTACAGCTTATTTTATGTCATCATACAATATTGACGTCTTTTTGATAGAGTCATTTAGGTAATATGGCTCTATAATATTCTCCTCATGAAGGTACATGTGATATAAAATCACCTGTCTGTAATAATGTATCATCAACAATCATAGGTGAAGATGATCAGTAAGGCGATGATGATCAATAAATTGAAGATGATGAATAAGGTGAAGATGATAATGGATCTAGCATAGTAAAGTTTACTATTTTATTTCAAGTTGATGGAGTATACAATAATTTATAGACAGCATTCTCATGAAATCGTTCACTACAATCATTATCAATACAAAGTCGATATTTATCTTTTTCTGCAGATCGTTTTGTCCAATTAGTATTTCTACGCGTATACATACCTTCTATTCATTCTCTTGCAAGATTGATAGCTATTGTTTCTTGTCTTATTTTGTTGATGTGTCATGTTGCCGCTTGTATCATAGTAACTACTCATAATATGACGAGTGAGATAATAAAAATAGCAACAAGGAGTTCAATGACAGTGAATCATGATGAAAATGGATGAGCTCTATTAGTATTCATAGCCAAGAAACATATAATGTATAAAATTCTCTTGTAAATATCATAAGATCATCTATAGTATAGATAATTAGTATATAATATCAAACAATTATTTATTTAAACTTTAGATAATATAATATGGATACAATAGCATTTGAATATGGTTTTTTATGAATTATAGTTTTGATGATATTTTTTGCATTTCTTATAGGAATTCATAAAATGCTACAGGTTATTGTTGCTACAACATGTACTACTCTTATAACGTTGTGATGGTCATGAAGTTTATCTTTTTTGTCGTATTCTATTGCACAGCAAGGAACATTACAAATTTTTGGATTTTGATCAAATGATATTGTTAGCTTTATTAGTAGTGCAGAACTTACAACAAGTTTATTGATTTTTGTAGGACTACTTATCTATACTATTCAATATTCTACTTCATCGATTGTGATGTCATCAGGTCTTCTACAGTCAAAATTATTGCAATTTGTACTTTCTCCACTTGCTATTTTTAGTATGATTATATCACTTACGGTAGCTGTCTTGGGTATTGATGTGTTTTCATTGTCATTTTTAACTTCTGTATTAGGAAATTTCTGATCTCAAAGTATTATTTATAAATATATACAATATCTGCCTTTAGGTATTTTGTTACAAGGATTAATTACCTTGTTGCTTGTCTTCCAAAAAGAGAAAAAAATTGAAATCTCTTATGATGATATTTAATATGAAATCAACGTATAACCTATAGTGACACTGAACTTTGTGTCATTTTTTATTCTATAAAAAACTATCACATAAGAACACCATAAGTGATCTGTGATAGTCGTCTCTATACTCTATGTTATAGTCCTGATTTTATAATTGCTTCTAAAGCAGCATAACTACCTTTCCCTTCTTTGTTTATGGTAATGTACACTTCATCTCCTGGCAATCACTTGAAAAATGAAACAGCTGCAGTATTAAGATTATAGGTTTGTTTATCACTTGAAATAGCAAGAAATTTGTTCGTGTCTTTTTCATCTTTTGTAAGAACTGCTCTTACATGTTTTCTTTCTGCTGGTGTAATAAGTTTATAAATGAGTTCTCCATTCTCTTTGATAGTAACTTTTAATCTATCTCAAGGAATAAGTTTAGATTTAGAAGAGTAGTTAACAGGAACAGGGTATTTTTTGAGATCATCACCTACCATAAAATATCCATCAAATTCACCTTCAATAACATTACTGTCAGATTCTTGTACTCTAGGCTGATTCAGCTTGTTAGCTTCAATGATTGAATCTATTGATGAAATATTATCTTTTAGATTCGAAAGTGTGTTGAGTGTGTTTTTTACTTTTTTAAGATCGTTTTCGATCTGCTCTATATTGAGTGCAAGTGCTTTTGTTGTAACAGAAAGTTCTGCTATGTAATCGAGTGTTTCTTGATTGATTGGAGTCATTTTTGTTTTTGTATTAAAGTAATAAATTAACTCTAAGAGTATAGTGGTTTTGAAATAAATTGCAAATTTTTTTTACTTTTCTTACACTACTAAGAATCATAAATCGTTTTTTTAGCCACAAGACAAATATTTCTTGCACGCCGTAGTTTATGATGAAAATCTCAGTTCTGACTACTATACTGTCGCTCTATAATTTGGAGTCAGTATTGTTTAGTGAGTTGCTGTATTTCGTTTATCGTATGTATATGATAAAGTCTATAGTGTGTTTCCCCTTGATCACGAAACGGAATAAGAAGATTGTTTCGCTCTCGTCTCCCTCATGTTATTATGAATTGTTTGAGGGATTGTAAAAGTGGTTGATAGTGTTTTTGTAGCATCCATTGTGACCAAGATCGATCGATAGATAATCGTTTTCACTCATATCTTAGTGTGCGATAGAGTTGTTGTAAAAATTCTGATCTTGTACTTTTGTCTGGTAAGTGCTGATATGATGCCATTGTAATAATGATATCAATAGATTCATTAGCTTGTTTACTAAGATATCATATCATATCATCATTAATTCGTTGTATGGAAGTAGTCATAGAGCTCTCCTTGTTTGCTATCGTGAGTAGCTCGCTAGAAATATCAACTCCAGTATATGACTTGATTACGTCAGGATATTGATTTTGTAATTCTCTTAAAAGACGTCAATCTCCACATCAAAGTTCTACAATATGAAGAGGTCTTTGTTGTTCTTGTGAAAGACTATAGATATGATCAAGGGTGTATTTCATTTCTGGTCGTATTTTTTTACGAGTTGAAGAAAATTTCTGCGCATGAGTATTATAACATTCACTGAGATCTTTAATAGTGTTGGAATAGAGAGAATTCATCGTTATAGTAGAGAGTATAAATAATGTTTTGTCGTATTATGAGATATTAAGAAATTCACATTGTTTAGGACGAAAAATAATGGGATTTTGTAATAGAATATCTATTCATTCTTTTTCTGTTAAAAGAAATTTTGACTTATTCCTTATACCGATATAAAAGTATAATTCATCATTGATGTGATTTGTATCTATGTATCAGCTAAGATCTATGATATTTTCTCTATAGTTATGGGTTTGTATTGATAATGATTGTAAGAGATTGTTTAGAGTAGTGCTTATTTTAATCTTTTCTGTTCCAATATTATCAAATAAGAGTATATCTCCTGATTGTATTGGTGAATTAAATTTTACTTTAAGGAGTAGGTCCTTGTTATTATAAGATTGATTTCGACTATGCAGTGGTAACCATTGTAAATTATCTATTGAATCGTTATTGACTGCAAAGTAGCTTTCTCAAGTAATAAGTGGAGAATAATTTTGTAATTCATAATATCATGTCAGTATATCTTTTTTATCACTACAAATCATTCATTGATGTGGTGGTATAAAAAAACGTAGATTTGATCATATTATTATTCATCATTTTTTTCAATATGGAAGCCATCACTCTCCTATAATATAGGGTTCAGAATGATTTTTTGATGGAATAGTTGTTGTTTGTTGAGATGGTAATCAATGATGTGTGGTATATGAAAACATTCAATCTTTGTTGTTTGAAGGTAATGATTTTTTTGGAATCAAAAATATCGTTTTCTCTCATGGTTTTAAAGTTCATATATCTTGATAATAATCATTATCTATTGAAAAAGAAATATTTTCTAATGTATATGGTCTTTTATTAGATAAGAGAAATATAATATTTCATCCACTAAATATGTTTTCTTTACTATTTATAATGTTTATGGAAATATCAGAAAAAATATCTTTAGTAATATAATATGATAATTTCGGTGTATTGTCTCTATATCGAATTCATCTCTTATCATCAGGTTGTTCTGGTTCGAGAGGATTATTAAGTGTATTAAATAAAGGTTGAGATCGATTGTCATGAGATTGAAATAATATTGATCAATCAGCTCATTTTTTTAGTAACATATTTCGTTGTTGTTGTATTCTATAAGCACGTAATGCTTCTGGAGGATTTTCATAAAATGCCACGAATCATCATAACTCACTTGCAATGAATGGCTTTTTTGTATCTTGTAATAAATCTATGATATCATTTCGATAGATAAATCATGAATCGAGCATATTGATACTCAAGAAATCTACAGGATAATCTAAAATGATTTTATAAGATGCATAGGTTATGAGATACTCTGCTTTATAATTTTTTTGTATATTGTTAATTAAGCTCATAATAGAATCTATAATATTTTTTTTATTAAGGAAGTCCATTTCATTCCCAATATTTAGAGAAAACAAAAATGGGTTATGTCATATTTTCTCTTTAAGATTTTTAAATCTTTTTAAGAATATTTGATAGCCATATGGTTGATGAATTTTTGCATTATCTCGTGTAGAGTTATTAGGTTGTGGGAAAAACAATAGTCATAATTGATTGGTTATTGTAAGAGCTTCTGTCGTTGGTTGATGATAAAAACGTACTAAATTTGCTCAAAGATTTCTAATTTGTTTGTATCATTGTTCTATAGGTATATAAACTCCTCATTGAGAAAAAGAGGGTACGATTCATTTTACAATAAACGGTTCTCCATTGAGTAGAAAATTTCAACTTTGAATACTTAGATGAGATGTACTAAAATTGTATGTTCTTTCGCAGGATCAAATTTCAATTTTTCTTTGTTCTTGTTGAAATCATATATTAAAATACTCTGATATTGTATAATGTATGGTTGATCATTCTTTAATAAATAGAGAATCATCAATAGGTAAGCTCTTATTATCTTTATCTCTTAGTATAATATTGTTTTTTATATTATCTCAGTCATAAGATCATGTATATGTGATTTTTAGAAAGTCTTGAGATCAACTTTGTATAAGTGTTTTAGATATTCTATCTTCCCATTCTATACTCTGGTTAGTAATCAATCATCTTATACGAGAAAGTATCGGATTTTGACTACAAGATATATATGGTATCATATAATATATCAATCAAACTATTCATATAGGTAGTGCTATAATAAGAATTTTTTTTATGATATGAGCTATGTGTTTGATACGAGAATATGAAAACTCTCTTTGTATTGGTTTCCAATTTTTATTGCCAATCATATAATCACATAATCACATAAAGACTGCATATAATCCAAAGAAAAGAGAAAGGGGATAAGTCAGAATAAGTAGAAATTTTTGTGATAAGAGTAGGTTTTTCGATTTAATCCATATATAGATATAAAGTAATAAAGGTAAAAAATATAGGTATAATATAATGTTTCATAATATGTTTTGATGATAGGTTAGTGATATAAGATAAAAATATAAATCATGATTTATAAGATATAAAATGGGAATGGTTAGTAATGCAATATGAGGAATAATCCATAGAGTTGAACATATGGTATCAAATAAAAAATGTTTTATGCCATGATTATATCGTAGACTCCAAATTGTTGATATAACTATTGATGTAATAATAATAATGTTTTGAATATGGTATGAGTACTGTGCCATAGTATAAAGACCTAGTCATAATATTACTATGAATGCACTTATGCACATGAGATAAAATAGTCAGTGTCGAATAGATTGGAGTTTGTTCATATAAGACAGTTGGGAAAAGATAATATCTTTAATATGAGAAAAAAAACTGTGTGTATGTCAGTTTGATCGACGCCTTCTACGAGCTATATAACTGATGAGATCAGGAGAAACAAATTCATTAGATCCGCTATCTGGTAGATATCATATCTTAAATCAATCACTGATTATATCATAACTTAGATAAGTATCTTCAGTTATTGATCATGAAAATCTATATTTTTTGAATAATGAGCTATGAAATAGTGCTGTTGTTCATGTAAAAAATATTAGTCATTTTTTACTAAAAATTTGATTATTATAAAATTCATTTAAAATGTGATTTTCCTGACTGTCCCATAATTGGAAAATATTTCATAATGATAAAGCTCAACGCTTTCACTGTACACCTATATATGCTTTATTGTTATTTAAAAATCATATACTTTCATTGATCCAATGTGGATGAGCTATATGATCTGCATCTAAAAATCATATAAAATGATTTTTTAGAGAATTAAGCACGGAGTTGATTTTGTCTTTTTTACTCGTATATCAGGTTAAACATATTGATACTGTATATTCATTGTTGATGAGATAGGTGTCTCATAATTTTCAAATTGTTTTTGAATATTGTTCTAAAAAAGACTGAAGATATATATAAGAGTTGTCATCCCTATCTTTTAATAGGACTCGTATATGGATTTGATTTCAGCCTTTTTGTTGTAAGATTGATTCGATAACCTTAATAAGGTGTTTTCATTCATTATGACTAGCGATAAGAATATCGCAATTATTTGATCACTGATGATTATAGTGATGATTTGATGTTACTGATTTTTTCTTTTTTTTAAAAGAAGACAAAAGTATGAGACCAATATGTCGATACAAAAATATACTTGATAATGATCATACTATTACAACAAGAATTATTTTAAGAAACATGTTATAGAAAAAATAAGTAATCACTATGTATATAATTATTTATTAAATTGAATCAATAGCTAGGTTTATATGAAGTCATTATAAATGACTTCAATAAACAATGGAGTAATTATTTATGTTTTATACTTTTCTATTTATTATAAAAAACTCTTCCTACTTGATGAATAAGTATGGAAGAGTAAGCGTAGAATTGTTGTTTATTTTTTAGCTGTTACAAGAGTTTTAGGTTTTGCGACAGTGTTGTTTGATGAAGTATCAGCTACTTTTGAATCTTGTATGGAATGTTTTTTTGTTCTTTTTTAGATTTTTTTTCAAGTTTTTTTCTTTCTTTTTCAATTTTTTCTGCCTGTTTTTCAGCTAATTTTGCTTCTTTTTTAGCAACCTTTTTAGCTTGTTTTGCTTCCCATTTCATTCTATATCTTTCACGTTCTTCATCGCTTGTTCTTTGTGCAAGTTCGGCTTTTGCTTTGAGATATGCAGTTTCTTGATCAGGAGAGAGCTGTGGCCATTTGAGATTCATATCTTCAAATACTTTGAGCAATACTTTTGAGACTTGATAGACTTTATATCGATTTTTGTCTGCAGGTATAATATGCCATTCTGGTTTGTCACATTTTGCAAATATTGTTTCATAGACATCCATATATTCATCATAGTCATCACGAGTATCCCAGTCTCCAATATTATGTTTCCAATATTTGGTTGGATCAGTGAGTCTTTCATTTAATTTTTCTTTTTGTTTGTCTTTAGAAATATGAAGATAGAATTTTACAATAGTAGTTCAAGTTTCTTGGAGAAGTGCTTCAAATTCATTGATTTGATTATATCTTTTCTTAAGTATTTCTGGGTCGAATAACTTTTCTACTGTAGGTACGAGAATGTCTTCATAATGAGAGCGATTGAAGATTTGGACTTCTCATTTTGCAGGAGTCTCTTTGTGGATTCTCCATAGAAAGTCATGAGAAGCTTCTTCTTTTGTGGGAACTCTAAATGAGCTTGCTTTTGTTCCTAAAGGATTCATTCAAGAAAAAATATGTCTAACAACACCATCTTTACCTGCAGCATCAATACCTTGAAGGATTATCAGAAGAGATCTTTTACCTTCTGCATACATTTTGTATTGGTATGCTTGAATTTTTTTAATCATTTCTTGAGTTTGTTTGACAATCTTTTCTTTATTAAGTCCTTTGGGTGGGATAGTTGAAATTTTATTCAGTTTTAATGATGACATAGTATTGTGTGTGGGTAATAAATAAAATATTTTTATACAAGAACAGGTTCTTTTTTAATAGCTGTTGTTTTGCTTGGTTTTTTGATATCAGCAATAATAGATTTTTTTATTCCACCAAGTTTTTGGGTAGTTTTTTTTTGAATTTTTTTGATTGGCTTGTTGACTGCATCGATGAAATTCATAGTATCTTTAAATCTTACTGTAGAAGGAATGGTATGAGTGTAAAGGATACCAAGACAGTATTTACTACATCATTTTGCTTCTTTATATCATAATTTTTCTATAATAGCATGACTTTGAGACTTGTTATGACTAGATTTTGTTTCTATGATTGCCACAGGTCATAGTGATATAAGATCTGTGTTTTTATTCATGATGTCTTGTACTTGTACATCAAAGTCTATGGTGATTCTTTCATCATTTTTTTTACTACAGAGAGTAACTCTTTTGTATAAGGTACGTATGGTTGGTTTTAATGTCACGTGCGCATGATCGAGATTGAGACTTGTGCATATACTTTGATAAAATGAAGCACTTTGATTGGTGAGAATTTTGGACTCTTGTACAGGTAAACCATATCTTGATTTGCGAATAACTTCTCATTCTCTTTGTTTACATTCAAAGAATGCAATGTTGCTATCTACATATTCTCTTGTTCTTACTTTCATCCTAGAACTTTGTCCTCTTTCATGTTGATGGAAGAAAAGAAAATCATCAGTATCCATATAAATATTATCATACGTGAAAATAGAATTATTTTTTATAGAAAGTATATAATAATCATGATGAAGTTCTTTCATAAGTGCTCAAAGATCTTCAAGTTTGATCATATATTTTTTTTCAATTCTTTCCATAAGACTCATTGTTGCATTAAGCTGTTCAAGAGAAATAGTATCAAAGTCTTTAAGAGCTTCAAAAAGTTTTGTATTTGTTTGTTCTTTCATCGTGTGGTTGTTTATATAACAAATAAAATTATAACACAACAATACTAATGATATACTAAAAAAAATAAAAAAATCTATCATATTGACGAATAATGAGAGATCTTATTGTTTATTTGTTGTGAAATATTATTGACATATTCTCTAAAATATTTTATTGTATTATTTTTTTTTCTATTTATAATAGAAAAGAAAGTGTATGACCAGATAATCTGTCTCTATGTGTATATTATTCAAACATTCTTCTCAAGTCTTGATCTTTTATCATATCAAGCGATCGTTGTGGATCAAAAGTAATCTGAATATTTGTTTTGAATGTTGGTAGTTTGTCATTGATAGCATTAACAATCATCTGTTGGATCAGTTCTCCTTCTGGACAAGATGGAGTTGTATACGTCATAACGATGTCAATACATTCATCATCTTGATCAACAAGAATGCTATAAATCAAACCTAATGTAAAAATATCCACAATGGGAAATTCAGGATCATAGACCGTTTCTATTTGTTCACAAATAATTTTTGTAAGGGCATGATCGCTATTTTCATAGTTGTTCATGGTATAATCGATGCCTGGACGTAGAAAGTAGTCGTTATCGTTCATTGTACTGTCAGAAAATAAAGTTTTTATGATGATTGTTTATTAGGTAATACAATCGATTGTATAAAAATAAATCATCCTAATAGTGCTATTCATCATAATACAGTCCATGTTTGTCTTATCAGAAAAATAGCATTAAAAAGTATATAGATACCAAACAGAAGAGAAAGTTTGTAACTATGCGTAATAAGAGAATCCTCAATTTTATGATGACGAATATACTTCTCTCGTCATAAAAAACTGAAAAAAGATCATCACCATGCTATGAGAAATACTCCAATCATAATTCATGACAATGCAATAAGTGGGTCTGAAAAAGGATCAATAAGAATATAGAGCGATAAGAGTATAATAATACCAACCGCTATTTTTCCTCATGCAAAGTAATGATAGAGAGACATCTGCTAAAGTTAAGATAAATCTTGAGATACGACAATAGTGTGAAGTTAAGAGTTATTATTTACTATATATTGTTGTAGTATGGGTTGAAAAAGATTGCATCTGTTCGATAAGCCTGGTTCTGTCGAGATATGATATGTATCTAGTCCAGCTTATAGCCGGATTCTTGCACTTCCCCTACGAAGAGGGTGAGCTTGCACGATGGACGGTTTACCACTCGAATAGCTTCTGCTAGACTGAGCATCATATAGCCCAAAAGAATATTCTGACACTATGAACGTTTCATCTTTCCCATAGAACATAAAGTATACGAACTATAGTAGTATCGTTTCTGTGGCACTTTCGTTTGATCCTTTCGGATGTCCAACTGCCGTGAGCAGTTCCATGTAAGTATCGTGCCAGGACTTTCCTACCCAGTTGTGCTGGATCATCATACTAAACAGATGCAAAAATAGTTTATTGATTAGGGTAATAAAAGCAACAGAAGTATCAGAAATCAAAAAAGTAAACTACTAATAGTAAAATTTACGACTTGATATACTTCGTCGTATTTTTATAGTTTTAAAAGAATATTTTACTTGAAATAATTTTGTAAATGAAAAAGATATGATCAGTAGTGATCTATGGAAAAGGAAAAGCAATGAAATCAGTCTGTGAACTCTTGGAACACTTTCAGATATCTTACACTCAGATGGATGATACGGATGCAGATCAAGCAGTGATCAAAAAATCAAAAATCATCATAGCCACACCAGGCATCAAACCAAGTCATCGACTCTATACTACCCATGGGAAGAAAATTATGTCAGAACTTTCTTTTGTTGGTAAGCTCATCAATGATGGTTATATCACGTGGCGAAATAATATCCAACTGATCGGAATCACGGGAACAAATGGGAAAAGTACCACAACGCGAGTACTCTATCAAGCATGCAAGCTTTTAGAAGAAAAAAAGGAACTCTCTGATAGAAAAAACGTCTATATTGGATGAAACTTTGATCTTCCATTGAGTGGAATCTTGCTGGATATTATGAGAGAGAAAAAAACTGAACAGCATTCTATTATTATATTAGAAGCTTCATCTTTTATGCTTTGGAAACTTCAACATCTCAAATTTTCAGTATGAGTGTTGTTAAATATTGCGCAAGATCATATCGACCGACATGGTAGTATGAAAGACTATCTTCAATCTAAATTAAATATATTAGTTTATGCAGATAGTGCTATCACTATCTCAGAGATCAAAGAAAATGTCTTGAAGGATCAAATGCGATGAATTAGTTTGTTACATAGATTGCGACCGTTTTGGTGGCAGACAAATAGACCTATCAATCGATTAAATTATGGAGCATTACCAGACTTTCATCATCCATTGTTTCTATGATCTCATAATGCGTATAATTTTGGGGCAGTTGATATGGTATTACAACAACTCTATGGTGACTATGATCATGATATTCTCCAACAGATACAACCCGTCGCTCATCGTCTGCAACCCATTCTCCTCACATGATGAGTAACGATTATTGATGATAGTGTATCTAGTAGTGCCCATGCTTTAGGTGCGGCTCTTGAGTCGATGCAATGACCTATTGTGCTTATTTCATGATGATATGATAATGGTGAAAATTATAGTTCACTGATAGAAAAAATTGCTGATAAAGTAAAAGTTGCGATTTTTTATGGACAAACTCGTGTACATCTTTACCCACTTGCTAAACAGGTTGTTACGGATACTTTTATGGTAGAAACTTTACAAGAAGCGATGAAACTTGCTTGAGAAGAAGCTAAAAAACATCATCTGAACACTATCCTGTATAGTCCAGGAGCAAAAAGTTTTGATCAGTTTGAGAATGTTTATGAGAGAATTGCTACTTTTGAGAAGTTGGTAGAGGAGTATAGGTAAAAAATTGTTTATTCTTAATGTTGAAAATTGTGAAGAATATATGTATAGGATTATTGATGTGTATATTATTATCAGGATGCTCTCTTAAGCAAGAAGAATTTAAATCTATTAAAGAAAGTTTTCCTGCTATTCCAGTGCAAACAATTACTATTCCTTCGGATACATATATTACTGGAGTGCTGAATACTAAGATTGAAGATTATATTACTATATTAAAAATAAAGCTTGAAAGACATAGTATCTTTGATTTGGATTTATCTTATCTTTCACAATATCCATGATTAAAAAAATTGATTATTTATGCGATGTACAAAAATGGACAATCTGCGAGTTGGGATAGAGCAGTGACTCTTAGATGATTGGATAAATTAACGCAGTTAGATACACTTATAATGTATGAGTTTCCATTAACTACTCTTGATTTGAATAAACTTCCTCCTCATATTACAACACTAGGATTGTATGATCTATGGGTTGAAACACTTATCACAGGAGACATTGATATTATACCTAATTCAAGAGTTGAAATAGTTGGTCCTTGATTCTCATTGAATGTTTATACGGGAACATTTAATTATTATTAATAATATAATAAGAATCTGTTGTATTCTTTTATATATTTGTTATAAATAGTAAGTAACTTTATAATATAAAGTAATATGATGAAGTGAATACTATTATGAACTGGAGTGATAGGAGTATTGATCCTTTGATGATGTATGACTCGTCAAGAAGAACAATTTTCAGATACTAAAATGGTCATGAATACTACTACTAATATAACTAATTTGCCATCGATTATATGAGAAAACGTATCGCTCTGACCTATCGTATTATATGTTCGTGACCTGAAAGTTATGAAAGAATGGTATGGAGCTGCACTTAATTTCCCAGTCTTAGAGGAGACTACTGATCGTATCGTATTTGGACGTCAGGAAGTTCCTTTTTTGATCTTAGAACACCATGATAATTATGAATTATGGACTCCAAGTGATGCAGGTCTATATCATATAGCGTATCTGCATGATACTCAGCAGGCATTAGCGAATCGCCTATTGAATGTTGCACAAATGAGTCCTACATCATTTCAAGGTTCAGCAGATCATAGTGTTAGTGAAGCGTTCTATTTTGGTGATCCAGAAGGGAATGGAGTAGAATTGTACTATGATAGAGATCCATCGACGCGACAGTGGAAGGATGGGCAAGTAACAATGGGATCAGCGTATATTGATACCAATGCGTATATTCAGCAGTATGCTCAGACAGGAACTTCCCTGGAAGATAACGTAAAGATCTGACATATTCATTTGCAGGTGGGAGATTTGGCACAGGCAAGAACATTTTATGCTGATATATTGGGATTTGATGTAGTAGCTGATAATAGTAATCAGTGAGCACTCTTTGTATCGGCTGGTTGATATCATCATAATTTTGGGCTGAATGTCTGGAATAGTGATGGTGCAACAACCAGACCTGATAATCAATATGGACTATGAGAAATGACGATTATTTTGCCAACTCAAGATGATATTGAAAATTTAAAAAATCGCCTGACCCAAGCGTGAGTTGAGTTTACAGACGATAGTAATGGATTGAAATTCTCTGATCCGTGGAATAATAAGTTGGTCGTTAAAACAAATGAATAATGTAGAGAAGAGAACTATTCATCTCTTTCAGGGAGTGTTTTTTTCATTTCAAAATGTTCACATTCAAGCTTATGTCTCCATCGTTTGAGAATAAAGTATGCTAAGAAAAAAATTATAAAAATAATACTGTACTCCCATCTAAGATAACTTTCATTAAAAAAGATCTTTACAATAAGTCCAATCAATCCAACTTCTATAAGATGGGTAAGTGAAAGATCTTCATGCGAAATAAACATCCTGAGTGTCTCATAGACTTTTACAATAACAACTGCGTTGAGTGAAATCTTTAGGGCTGTTGCAATATTCAGTCATCATGGGAGAAGATCATACCCTATAATAAATGATAATAATTCGTAAGCTCCAGCAAATGCGGTAATACAGATAGCAATAATGATAAGGAGGTCAAAAAGATTATCAAAAAATTTCCATAGATACCCATACATTATTTTCTTAAATTCGCTATGATGAGAATGGCGTTTTTTAATTTCCATAAGTAGAAATATAGTATATAAATAGATTATCTATAGAGATATTATTATTAAATGCAAGAAAGATATTATCATAGATATGATTGTTTTTTAATTGTATAAATAAATAATTTATATATCATATATTTCAAATTCTATAGGATAAATGATATTTCTGTCTTGTGCTGGATCATAACATTGCCAAAACAATGATTTTATATAATCTATTCACCATCAGGATACACCACACCCAATTTTAGTCAGTAAAAACTTTTTTTCTGGATGAGATCTTGTATAGACAAAAAAATCGCGTAATGATTGAGATAATGTTTGTTCGGTAGATTGTATAACTTCTTTACGTTCAGTTTGTGGATGTTGCATTGTAGGTATGGCATAACATTGACCAGTAGGTCAGGATCCTATACCTCGTTCTGCTCAGAAATCTTCATGAGCTTTTTTTGCAGATCAACCATAATGTTTTCCCTCTTCATTGGATCAAAAAACAAATATTTCATTAGGTTCTAATATCTCTATAGTATCCTGAGTATAACGTTGTTGTAGAAGAGATAAACAATATGATTCCGTATATTGTATCAGATCATCATAACTATGGACTTGTCTGATATGATCTTTAGATCTTTCGCAGGCTATATCAATATTTCCTTTTCTCCAAAATCATTCTGGACACAATACTACAGCATTTTTCTTCATTCATCTCACAAGATTGAATTCTCCAATAGTTATGGGCGATTTGGTATGAGGATCAAAATAGAATAGTATAAGATCACTTAATATAATATGATCTTCTTCTCGATGGACCTGCTGGACAAAATTGTGATTATGAAGAGATTGTTCTCGAGAAGAATTTCGTTGATCACGACGAGGATTATAAGCAATACCTAATATATTTAATAAGTCGTGTAGTATGCGTTGTTGCCATTGTTCAGCTTTATCCATTTCAATGCTTCCTGCTAAAAAAACACGAGGAAGTCTGGAGTGAATATGTGAGTATTCTCCTGTAGGTTTGATTTCTTTCATGAGAGTGAAAATTAATGAAATAAGTATTTATGAATTCATTGTGATATGAGCCAGAAGTGTGTCTTTATGATCTGGAAATGCAAAATCCTCGAGAGGGCGATTCATAACTTCTTCAGGACTAAGAAATGTAATAGAAGAGATATCATCTCATCATGTTACTTGTCATCATAAGATCTTCGCTTCATAAGCAAATGATATGATGCGTCATCTTGGATCTCTTAGTGGATTATCATTGATACGAAGAGGATGTTGGGATGTTAATATAAGTTGTTTATCAGGATCATCTCTTTGGAATAATTCTTCATATCATTCTCTCAAAGCGCACTCATGGATACGTTCTCAAGGATCTAACATTCATCAAATTAGTGCCAAACCATAGGGTGCATGTTTTCTTCTACCGACTATATACTTTTTATTGTATACAATAATGAGATCGGTAGCTATTCTTGGTGGAGTAGGATTCTGTCTCTCGATTGATTGAATGATTTGAGGAGCATTGATTTGTTTGTAAAGCTTAATAATTTCTTCTGGTACAGATTCTCTTAGTGTTTTCCAATCTTCCATTTGGAGCTGATATCTAATATGTGTACCTCTATAGGGAGTATCGAAAATAGGGATTATTGTTTTTTTGTCATTCCAGATACTATTCACATGAGGATTTCATGAAATAAGAGTATCAAAATCTGGTACGGTATCTTGTATATGTTTTTTTCGAGCTTTTACGTCATTGAAGTCAGGAATGTTATATATTTCATAACTGATATATGGATGGTCTTGCTGTAGAAGATTCATCAGCGTATATGCAATATTTTCTCTTTCTTGAAAATTGAAAGGATTCTCTGAGGTTCTTTCCTTATTTGAACTACCAATACCATACAAGATATGATGTATTCAGGAATCTATTGCTTGTATAAGAGCAGAAATATGTCATTTGTGTGTGCCTTGTGTACGTGATATGAATAATCATGTAGTTTTTATTGAATGCTGCATTTTTTAATATTAAAACTTATAAAGTATTATACAAGAGTCTCTTGTTGTTGCATTCCCTCAACTCAAAAAATTTCTTTGAAGAATTGAACTCTTTCTAAAGATCCCATCGCTTTATTGGGATTGTCAGAAAGTTTTACTGTAGATACTCGTGTCCCATCATCTCTTTGCACTTGAGAAGGTTTAATAACTACTGAGAATGATCAGAATGGTGTTCAAAGACCATAGTCTGACACAATTGTATGCTTTGTATTATTAGTTAGAGAAGTACCAATACCGAAAGTAAGATTATTACTTACTCCGTATACATCCATGATGTCTTGTACAGCTTTAGCAGATAATCCATCACTTGGTATGCCAATGACTGATTTGGGATTTCTTCCATGTTGTTGTAAGAATCTATTATACTCAGCTATGCCGATAAGAGGATCTTTAGAATCAAATCTCATACCATCGTGATTCATAGCTATGTCTTGAGGACAATTATTAAGATAAAATGATGTTCCATAGGTGTCGGCTAGTAAGATTCCTAATCAAGGATGATGTTGCATCCATTGTCTATCAATATCATACATAGTATCAATGATGTCTTGTGGTTTATCCAGAAGAGCAGTAGGAATCATACGAAGTTCATGTGCATTAGTTCCTTTAGGATTGCTGAGTCCAAGTTCACGAGAAAGCAGTACATTACTTGTTCATAAACATTGATCTGGAGCTTGTTCCATTAATATATTGATAATAGTACGTTGAAAATCACTACTCATACTCCTTCTCGTACCAAACTCTGAAAAAGTTAGGTTATCTATGCTGTTATAAATTTTTATATCATCAAAGAGTCTTACCAGTGTTCTAGAAATCATCTCTGTAAAGGTTGTTGGTGAAAGATGTGCTTTTTTCGTCCAATAATAGAGATAAAGAGAATTAATGATTTTTAATCAGATAATCTCCCACAATGTTGAATCAGCCCAAGTTCATTCAAATTGGAGAGTGTAATTTTTTCAATCATCTCAGATGGTAAAGGCAGGAAGTTGGAGATTTTTGAGATAATCGATAGTTTCTTCTTTAAGAAGACGTTTCCCATTAGCAGTATTGTGATTATTGTCCATTCCTCTAAGAAAAGAAAGATCTACATCAGTAAATTTTAATGTTCTACAGTGGGTGAATTGCTCTTCAAGCGCTTCTCTAGGGATAATATCTAGCGTTCTAATATCTTTGGATCTAATGTTCATCTCTCGTCTGACATTGACATCTCTATATTCTGGATGTGCGATAATAAAATCCAACATCGTAAATTTATACATATCAGTATCAAGTAAAGAATGTATTTCCGGAACTCACCTTGCCGCTGCAAAAAAGTCACGATCAGTATATAATCAAATTTTATTCATGATTATTATGTGTTACTAATAAATTTATGAAATAGTAAGAATTGGTGGCATATTTATTTTATGTGTATTTGCTTCATGTCTTTGCATATAGATAGTCATAATTTTTTGTGCATATTCATCATCATAGTCTTGTGGTCTTTTTCAATGATCATATTGTTCCATAGCTCGTTCAAGTTCATCATAACTAGCTCCTATTTGATCTTCATCTGTTGCTCAGGTTGGATGTAATCAGTCAGTAGGTTTTGCTTGTATAATATCTTGATTAATATTCATGTGTTGTGCTAGTTTTTTAACCTCAGATTTGAGAAGATTTCATATGGGACTAAGATCTACTCAACCATCACCATATTTTGTAAAGAATCATATGCCATAATCTTCTACTTTATTTCCTGTTCCTATAACTAATCATTGATTTGCTTGTGCAATCGCATAAAGCGTAGCCATTCTTAATCTTGATCTGGTATTAACAAGGGCCATATAAAGTTCATCTTCAGCATATCATACATGAAGAAGAGTTTCTTTGATTGTTTCAAATGTCTTAGTAAGATCAATAGTATGAGATTTTATATTTGGATAGTTGCTTTGTAACCAATCCATATGGTTATTTGCACGATTGAGTTCTTCAATATTTTGATGGATAGGCATAGATATTAATATCGTAATAAGATCTGTTTTTGCACAGAGTGTAGAAACTGTAGCAGAGTCAATTCCTCCACTAATACCTACAATACAAGCTTTGCTCTGAGCTGTATTAGTTACATAATTTTTAATATCTGTAACAAGCTTGTTTTCTATCGTATTATAATCAAGATTTCTGTTGGTTGCTTTATATGTTGTCATAGTAGTACACTTGTAAGAAGTAAAAATTTATGAAATGTTGCTATTGTAAGAAGATAATAATGCTTCGAGTTCTTGAGAAGTAATAAGTATCGCTCATTGTTGTTGAAGATTATATTGTACTATATTTCCTTGTTCTGGTGATATAGAAGCAATTGCATCGGTGATAAGATAGGTTTTATATTGTTGAGCTAATGCTTCTAATACCGTATCTTGTATGCAATAATCAGTAGCTACTCCTGTTATGATAAGGCTATGAATACGATGTTTCCTCAGTACATCATTTAAGTCTGTTCAACCAAATCATCAATAAGGATGTTTATCTACTTGATGTCATTTACTGATATGAATATCAAATAATTCTGGAGTAAGTGGTGGCATGAGTTCATGACTATTTGTTTCAGACCTAGCATGATCTGGTCGAAGAGTATCGGTTTGGTTTCTTCTGGATTGGAGATAAGACTTGAGTTGGTCTACTCAGAACGCTGCTGTGTCAGATAATCTATTTTTTTCGTTAGTTCGATGTTGTATTTCATCATATGATATCATATCAAAAGGTTGTTTATCCTTATAGCTTGATGCGAAACTAATATGTCCATTAGGGTGTGATTCGAAGACATTAATGATTAAAAGATTATTATTCTGACAGATATTAATTATTGTTTTAGTCTGTTGCGCGACTAACTCACCATTAGGTACATAGAGTTCATGGAGTGTCTTATCTTCAAAAGTTTTTATATTATCGATACTGAGAAGGGCTATTCCATTATTGGGTTTCATAGTAACATATTGTTATGAGATAAATGTATGATCCTTTTGCTTTTTATAAAGTGAGTACCACTTTATGAGTCATCCAATAGCGATTCACAAGAAAAGTATGTATTCTATAGCGATGAAATGCACTCATTTGATGAAGTAAAGATAAATACCGATAATATCTACTATGATCCATAATACCCAGGCTTCTACTTTCTGACGAATCATAAGTATAGTTGCAGCAAAGCTTAGAATAGTTGTGAAAGAATCTAGTAATATATAACTTGCAGCTTGTGGGAATAGATTGTTGAATCGTATATGGAGATGTGAGGTTATATAGGCTAATAATAAAGTAGTAATTGCTATTCATACTATATATAAGATTCTATTTTTATTCTCTACTAGTGTTATATTCTTATCTGATTGTTGTTGGTTTCAGTGCTTAGACCATATATACCAACCATAAAACCCTGTGACTATAAAATACAATTGTTCTCACAAATCAGCATAGAGTTGAATTTGATAAAATAGTGCTACATATAATAAACTTCCTATAAGTCCTACTGGTCGGTTTCGTATTTTGTTTTTAGATACGAGATACACACATAGTATGTTGAATAATGTTCCTACAAATTCTATATAACTCATCTGATAGTCTCCTATCGTGAAGATAATGGTATTGATGTTCAGATAATGTAAGATTATTTCAGTCATGATGAGTATTGTATAAAGATATAAAATGGTTATTAATAATGGTAATACATTGTTCAAAGCGTTGATTCCAATCGCTTCAAGTAATGACATGATAGTCTATATTATTTTCTCTGAGTTGTCTTTTGTGAGATTCTTCAAGATTTTTTCTACGATTTTCTTCTATTCTTGTGCCATCCTGCGTATAAGGACAATCAGTATTTAAGAAAAGATAGAGGTCTCATATATTGGTTTTTCTAATGTTTTCTCATACTATTAACTTCTTTTTGAAAAGGAATTGTGAATAAGATTCGGTGATTGATATATCTGAATCTATAAATAAAAATTTATTTGCTGTTTTCTCTCTTTTTTTTATTTCTTTGTAGTGGAGATGTGCAATATGGTATAAGTCATTATATGTTACAGTATTAGTATGAGATATTATTAATCTTGCCATTTCTGGAACATACGTTGTGTCATAGTAATTTGCTAAGAGTTGTGTCATAGTAGATTTACCAGTAGATTCAGATCAAACAATGATTATTTTTTTTGTAAAATATGATTTGGCATATTGATTAAGGTAATTTCGATAATGAAGTGGATTATTTCTAATCATTGTTCCAGAGATAGGAATTATGTTCCTTGATAGATCAAAACAAACATGATCAATATTCATATACTCAGCTACATAATCTCCATATGGTTCTGAAGTAAAGATCACATCTACAGTTGGAAACTCTTTTTTGAGATAAGTAGATCGTAATAATGATATTTCTCTCGATGATTCACTACTAGATGGTAAGTCTTCTGTGATATGTATGACGGATATATTTGAATATTCCTTATAGGTGTCTTTGACTCGTTTATACCTGACTTCTCATGGTATAGGTTCTGAACTTATCGAACATACCCCTATAGTAAGGTGATGTGATCTTTCTAGTCCGAAAGTAATAAGTTCTTCATGACCAAGATGAAAGGGCATAAATTTACCAATAATGAGTCAGTTGTTATATTTTTTCATTATTATCTTGTTGATAAAGTAAATGATTTTATATAGTGTAATAAATACATTATATTGAATTGATTATTATATAAACAAATAAATACTAAAAATCAAGAGAAAATGTAAAAAATACATTTAATTTAAGAAATGGCTATATAAAAGGAAATTTTTTGTATTTTTACTTGCAAAATCAAAAAAAATGTTTATTTTACATTAAACAAATTTACTTTAATGCTTTTTCGATGATTCAACAGCATATATTGATGACGGTAGATGGTATTATCTTTACTATTAAAGATCAATCACTTCAGGTTCTTTTGATAGAAAGATTACTTCCTCCTTTCGAACATATGCGAGCATTACCAGGATGATATGTGTTAGATAATGAAACTCTAGAGCAGGCTGTCTACAGAGAAGTACAAGAAGAAACATGAGTTAATAATGCTTATTTAGAACAATTGTATACATTCTCTGATCTTGATAGAGATCCACGTTGAAGACATATTACATGTGCATATATGGCATTGATGAGAAGTGATGATATAGATCTTCAAGCATGATCAGATGCTACAAATGCGAAACTATTTCCTGTTAATCAGTTGCCAGAATTGGCTTTTGATCATAAAAAAATACTTAACTATGCGATACAAAGACTAAAGTACAAACTTGAATATACCAATCTAGTACAGTATCTTTTGCCAGAAAGTTTTACTTTGACTGAATTATATCAAGTCTATGATATAGTATTTCAACAAGATTTTGATATTAGAAATTTTAAAAAGAAAATTCTGAAACTCAATATTGTAGAACCTACAGGAGAGAAGGTTGTGAGAGGAGTCCATAGACCAGCAATGTTATATAAGTTTATTACGCCAGATACTGCTATTGTAGAAATATTATAGTGTTTAAATTTGATTCTAATGGTGTGAAGTATCTGTTGTTGTGCGTATATCATACAAACTATAAATTGAAAACTCATTACTAATACGTATAGTTACTCTATATAAGAAAATATCATATTTAATTATCACAATGTAATGCGTACAAAGTCTATCAGATACACTGCAGCTCAAGATGAACCGATGATGATTCAATCAGGAAAATCATTTTTTGAAAACTGTAAAGGAAAGTGGAATTCAGAATATTTCAAAAATGATAATCCTATCGTATTAGAACTTGCTTGTGGTCGTGGTGAATATACCGTTTGATTGTCACAAGTATATCCTGATAAGAATTTTATTGGGGTCGATATCAAAGGAGAGAGAATGATGATGGGACTGAAGAAGTGGAAGGAAGAAGGAAATACGGACAATAAGAATATTGCTTTCCTTCGTACAATTATCCACCATATTGATAGATTTTTTGCTCCATGAGAAGTAGATGAAATATGGATCATCCATCCTGATCCGAGATCCAAGGGACATGACGAGAGAAGAAGAATTACGTCTCCACGTTTTTTAACTATGTATAACAAAATATTGAAACCTGACGGACTCTTGAGATTAAAGACAGACGATGATGGTATGTTTGAGTATTCTAGGGAACAGTTTAATATATTTGGCTTTCAACATATCGATAGTACACGAGATTTGGATAATTCTCCTTTATTGTCTGATCATCATGGTATTGAGACGCATTATGGTAAACTCTTCAAAGCAGAATGAAGAACGATCAAATATGGTGTTTGGCAGAAATAAATATAATTTATTCTTGTAGAGAGAATGATACTCTTGAACATATTGGTTATTGTGATAGGCATATTCTTATGTGTTGGAATTTTGACTATGCTTGGGATGTATTTACGGTCAGAAGTTCAACATTATTATTATTATCAAGCACCTACGATACGCACCTATTATAGCCATTTTCAGTTGATGAAATCACAATTACATTTTGATCCTGAGAAGAAACTTATTGATTTGTGATGCTGAGATGGAGCCGTCTTGAGATTTCTTGCACAATATGCTCATATGAAACATCTCTCTGGTGTTGATAATAATCGTATAGCGATCTGGTATGGGCTGCTTGTGAATAGAGCATTTGGTCATCATACTATTAACCTTACTTACGGCGATATTCAAGAGATCGATATATCGGCATATGATTATATTTATCTGTTCTTAGTGCCCAAACATCTCGATACTCTTCAGGATTGGTTGCAAAACAATATGAAATCTGACGCTATTGTAGTGAATAATACATTTCAATTTTCTCATCGAGAAGTGAGTGAAGAACTCCGTGATCCTAAAACTTGATCGGTATTTTGGATCTATAAAAAATCGACTAGTAAACTAGCCGAATAATATTTTAGTAATGTTTTTCATCACTAAGAAAATAATTTTTTTTCTCGTTTTCCATATCATGGAATCAAGATTTTTTCTGAGTTCGTGTTTTTTGTTGATTGATAAATGTTCTTTTTCTGTCAGTCTATCAAAATCTTGCTTTGTACTCAATAATAAAGAAAGCTTGAGACGAGCAAGATAGAGTTGCTTTTGTATCTGTTCTTTCTTCATGATTTTATTTTTATTATCATGAATATATAATTATTTATCTGAAGTAATCAATCTAAAATCATAAAAAAAATAAATGTCATTATCTAATAAAAAAAACTCAATATGATTTTTGTGTTATCTGAGAATTTATTGTATACTATTTATGAGTGAAAAAAATCTTCATATGCTTCAATTTACTATAATCTCATGAATTCAAGTGTAGACCAATTTAAAGATCAACTTAATAATTCAATCATTAACGCTGATGTCGTTAAAATTTTTGATAATTTGTTAACAATTGGAGTAGAACTAGGTGCATCAGATATTCATATCGAAGCATTTGAAGATTATTGTAGGATGAGACTGAGAATTGATGGAGAGCTTGAAGAACTAGTACAATATCCGAAATCTATTCATGAAAGTATTATCTCTAAATTCAAGATTGAATCAGGACAAATGAGACCTGACGAAAGAAGATTGCCTCAAGATGCTAGAGTTTCAACCATTACTTTGACCAATAAAGAAATAGATCTGCGTGCTTCTACCTTACCAACCGTATGGTGAGAAAAATTGGTAATGCGTATTGTAGATAAATCTAAAAAGACACCAAAACTCGATGATCTGGGTATAGAAGGAACCAATCGTGATATTATTCTTCGCCAATTAGAAAGTCCTAACGGTATCATCTTGACAACAGGACCGACAGGATCTGGAAAGACAGCAACATTGTATGCAGGATTGAACTATGTGAATAGTATTGATGTGAATATTACTACTTTTGAAGATCCGGTGGAAAATAAGATGCACTGACTAAATCAGTCACAAGTAAGATCAGATATCTGATTTACGTTCTGATCAGGATTGAGAGCAGCATTGAGACAAGATCCTGACATTATCATGGTGTGAGAAATTCGTGATGGAGAAACTCTTGAGATGGCGATGGAAGCTGCGATGACATGACACTTGGTATTCTCTACTATCCATACGAATTCTTCTGCTGAGACTATTACGAGAGTATTTAATCTGGGTGCGTTACCGTATATGGTAGCAGGTACGTTCAATCTGGTTATGGCTCAGAGATTGGTCAGAAGGGTTTGTTCTACTTGTAAAAAAGAAATTTCTATTAAAGATTCTCCACGTTGGGCTGATTCTGTTGATTCATTCCGTTGATTAGATAGTACAATTCTTAAAAATGAAATTGTTTCAAGAGAAATTGATCCTGCATTATGGAAAAGATATGTGACTGAGGGTATCGTGGTACAATGATCATGACTTGCAGAAGATGGTGTATCCAAATGTCCTACTTGTAATGGAACATGATATAAATGAAGAGTAGGAATATTCGAAATGATGGAATATACTGATGAAATTAGAAACTTCTTAATTGGGGGTAAAACTGCTTATGAAGTTGAAAATTATGCTCTTTCAAGATGAATGATTAATTTGGAAAGAGATGGTGTCTTGAAAGTTATTAAATGATATACCACCCTTGATGAAGTGTATAAGATTGTAAAACACAAACACATTTCCTAACGAGATTGTTATTTATTATAAGATTTACTACATATGGCTTCTTTGAACTGATTAAATAAACAAAATTTATTAAATACGTGGGATAAACTCTCTGCATCATTTAGTAAGCCACCACTTCCTGTAAAGACAAATTTTTTCCGTTTATTGGCGGTGGGACAAAAAGTAGGACTTTGACTGAGAGAAAGTTTGATTAGTATATCGATGTCTGAACATAATAAAGTGATGAAATCAATTATTGATGATATGATTGAACAAGTCAATCAATGATCAAGTTTATATATTGCTATGCAAAAGCACGATTATTTCTTTAGTTCAACGGAGATTGAACTGATAAGAGCAGCTCAAGGAATGGGTAATATGCCCGAAACTCTAGAAGGTATCGCTCTAGAAATGGAAAATTTTGCACAAATCACCAAAAAAATTAAAGGAGCATTGACCTATCCATTAACACTATTGCTGTTCGCAATAGGAGCAACAGCGATACTTTTGGTAAAAGTAGTTCCTACTATCGTTACCTTATATCCTAATAAAGATTCCCTCCCAGGCATTACTCAATTGATGCTTAATGTCTCTGATTTTATGATTCAATGGTGGTATATGTTACTTTGAGGAGTGATATCTATTATTGTAATTTATAATGTATTATACAAATATTTTTTGCCATTCAAGATTTTGATGGATGGTACACTTCTTCGTATACCAACGGTATGAGATGCGATCAAGACATTTTACATGTATAGATTTTCTAAATTGTTGTGAGATTTTATGTTTGCTGGTGTGGATCAGATTAGTGCCATGACACAAATCTCGAGAATTTTTACAAACTTTTTTTATAAAAAGAAAGCAGAGGATATTAAGGCAGATTTGAATGCTTGATTTACTTTTGCAGATACTATTGAATGATCGAACCTTTTTGATCCAATTTTGATTCAAATTATAGTAGTGGGAGAAAGTACAGGTAATCTTTGAGAGATTTTACAAACGATGTCTGGTTTCTATAAAGAGCAACTTCTTCAAAAGATATCTGCAGTAATGGCTTTTGTGGAACCAATTTTGATGTTGTTTATCGCATGACTGATTGGTTCTATTGTGGGAGCTATCTATCTTCCGTTGATTGATATGGTAAATGTGATTGGAGGATAAATAGAGTTAAAAGTGTAAAGTAGTGAAAAATGAAAGGGTATAGTGATTATGCCTTTTTTTAAATCGTATAATTTGTTTTATCTTGTTTTTTGGTGATATTTTCGTATAGTGGTAATGAATTATTTCTTTTTATTTCTTATACTGATTATGAGTCATATGATTACTGTATTGTGACATAAAGTGCCTGATACTGATGCTATCACATCAGCTCTTGTATATTCTTACTTACTGAACAAAACGGGACAAGAAGCTCAAGCTGTTGCTCTTGGCGAATGTAATAAAGAAACGCTTTTTGTCTTACAGCAAGCAGGTTTTGCTGTCCCTGAAATTGTTGCTTCACTTCCAGAAGGATCAATAATCGCTCTTACGGATCATAACGAGTTGGGGCAAAGTATAGATCATAGAGAACATTATACTATTCATAGTGTTATCGATCATCATAAAGTAGCAAATTTTGAAACGGGATATCCGCTCATGATGAGATTAGAACCATTAGCTTCTACAAATTCCATTCTTTACAAGATGTATAAAGAAGCATGAGTAGAAATAACTTCTCAGATAGCAACCTTGATGCTTGGAGGAATTCTTTCTGATACTCTTCACTTCCGTTCACCTACGACAACTGCATTTGATAAAAAAATTGTCGATGAATTAGCATCTCTTGCTGGTGTTGATGATATTGAAGGATTTGCTCTCCAGATGTTCGCAGCAAAGTCTGATCTAGGAGATATCTCTGCCTATGATTTAATCAAAAAAGTGGATGCCAAAGACTTTACCTTTGGTTCTCAAAAGTCACTTATTGCCTGTATTGAAACGACAAACCCAAACTATTGTCTCAATCGTAAAGAAGAAATCATCGAAACTATCCGCACGATCAAGGCGTCAGAATCATATGATTTTATTGTCTTCTGTGTGATTGATATCCTCAACGAAACGAATACTACGATCGTTGCTGATGAGATCGAAGCTGATATAGTAAAAAAAGTGTTTGGTGCTGACACGGTCGATGGACTGGCTGATCTTGGTAATCGTATCTCTCGCAAGAAAACGATTGTCCCTCCTATGGAAGAAGCTTTATCATAATAAAAAACAGTTGCATTCTCATATCTGTATCTGTAAAATATTTACAGTTTATTGTTTTTATGTATAGTATATGAAAAAAATTATTTCTATCGTTATTCCTGCGTATAGAGAAGAACTCTATCTCAGAGAAACTATTGCTCTCTTGATGAAAGAATTGGCGTTGTTTTCTCATGATTATGATTTTGAGATTGTGATCGTTAATGATGGAAGTCCGGATGATACCTGGTGAGTCATACAATCCTTATCAGCAGAGTATGAGAGTATTGTAGGAGTAAATTTGAGTAGAAATTTTGGGAAAGAGATTGCACTGACGGCATGATTAGAGCAGAGTAGTGGAGATGCAGTTATTACCTTAGATGCTGATGGACAATATCCTATCGATAAGATTCCGCTCTTTTTGCAAAAACGAAAAGAATGATATAAGATCGTCTATAATAAAAGACCAGTACAACAAGGAGTTTCATGGTTCAAAACTATGTCTTCCAAAGCATTTTATCGACTGTTTTCTCAGTTATCTGATGTTCAGATAGAATCACAGACAACTGACTATAGATTGCTTGATCGTGAAGTAGTGAATGTATTCCTCAAATTTAAGGAAAAGAATAGAATGTTCCGTTGACTGATTGATTGGGTTGGATTTAAGAGATATGCCTTAGAGTTTGATACGCTCCCTCCTCCTCATGGTCGTGTTGCATCCTACAGCTATAGTAAGCTCTTCAAATTGGCTCTCGATAGTTTGACATCTTTTTCTGCTGTGCCATTGAAGTTGATTGGGTTACTATGAGCTATGATTTCGTTACTTAGTAGTCTAGCGATATGCTTTATATTAGGACACAAAATCTTCTTTGATAATGCATGGTGATTTACGAATTTGGGTCTTTTTACACTGTTCAATACCTTCTTTATCGGTATTATGATGATAGGTATGGGACTGATAGCAATGTATATTGCTCGTATTCATGATGAGGTTATGGATAGACCATTATATATTGTGGATGAAGTCATTAAGAATGAAAACATGAAGCATTAAGAATGAAAAATTTATATGTTCTATGATGTATTGCTCATTTCTTGGAAAATCCTCAAGTGATATAGAGTGTTGTAACCAATATGAGAAAAGAAAGACTATGAAAAATGATTATAGTCAACAGACGGCTTTATTGTATAAGTAAATAGTATGAGAAAACTCTTTCAACAACGATGACTTCTTAAGCCTAAAATTCATGATAAAAAGGTTGAATTTTATGTTAATGAAAGAGAAGTATGGTATATCCATTTATGAATCAATATAGGGTATGAAGAAGATGGTAAATGATGAGATAGTAAAAGACCAGTATTGATTATTAAAAAAGTAGGAAATATGTTTTTTGTAGTTCCTTTAACGACTAGAGGAAAAGATAATAATATATTTTATCATCGTATTCATGATGAAACTTTTAAGGTAAGTTCTCGAGCGATATTATCTCAAGTGAAAATGATAGATAAAAATAGATGTATTGAAAATATATGAGAAATATGAAAAGATGATTTTATTATTATAAAGAAAAAACTTAAAGATCTTTTATGACTTTAAGTTTTATAATTTTTCTCTCCGATTACTCGGAGGAGGATCCCGAAGGACATTTGTTCTTATATCATACTCAAAAAATCATAAAATGCAAGTAAATTAAGAGAGTTTAATTGACATTTGTATTTGTATTGTGTATAGTATATATGATACTGTGAAAGTATTAAGCCATGAAGCATTAAGAATTAAAAATTTATATGTTCTATATATGAAATATGAGTAGTTATAAAGAAATCCTTAATAGTGAGAGACCTTGTCCTTTTTGTCATGAAGAAGAGCAATTTCGAATTGATAGTAATAGTACGTGTTATGTTATCCCTTCTCGTGCTCCCTATACCGAAGATCATATCCTTATCTGTCCCAAATCACATAAAAAATCATTAGATACCTTATCTGCTGATGAACTCAGTGATATACGAACTCTCTTACAACAGTGGCAACATATCTTGTATCACAAACATGGTGAAGTCGTACTGATGCTCAGAGAATGAGTACCATGAGGTACGACAGGTAAGACACTAGAACATTTGCATTGGCATATCGTACCTCAGTTTACGATCCAACATGGATGATCACAAGAAGCGAGTGACGCAAGAAAATTTCTGAGTGATGAAGAATATATCCAACGTAGGAATGTATTACAGGAATTATGCTAAACAGATAAGTCTTTATATGATTGATACATATGGATCAAAAAACAATAGCTATCATCTCTATTTATCCACCACAAGCTACTCTTCATGGTTCATGAGCTAGTGGTGTTTGATCGTATACAAAAAATCTCCTCACGAATATGGATGAACATGAGAGAAAAAAAATAGTAGTATTGTGTGATTATGATACAGAACCTGCATCCTATACAGAAGATAGAATGATGATCGAACGTTGTCGACAGAGAAAGTGAATAGTACAATGGCTACAGCAGATTATAAGAGTATTGGAAAAATATCCTCATCTGACTACCATTCATATTCAGCATGAATTTAATATGTTTGGGAGCATACTCACGGTTCCTGTTTTTTTGATGTTATTACGAATATTGAGAAAATATAAGATTGTCGTAACGTATCATGGTGTAATAGATACCAGTAGTATTGATAAAGAGTATGGGAAAATCAATAGCTTGCCTCGATATTTTCCTCCTTTTTTCTTAAAATTTGCGTTTTGGTTTTTCTATGCAGTGAGTAGTAAACACATAGATACTGCTATCGTTCATGAAGAATATTTTAAGAAAGTTCTTATGAAGTATAGATATAGAGATGAACAAGTAAAAGTTATTGTCCATGGTGTAGAAGATCGTAATTTGTCTATCTCACAGCATGATGCGAGATCAAAACTTGGTATCGAGTCAGATAAGAAAGTGCTTTTATATTTCTGATTTCTTGCTTGATATAAAGGAGTTGATCTCTTACTGAATACATTTCAGACTATGGATTATAGTCAGTATCATCTTATCCTAGCAGGAGGTACTCCCAAAAGAACTCTTGCTGATCCCTTATTTCGTGCTCGATATGAATGAGTAGATACAAAGGCAAAGAATATGACATGAATCACAAGAATGTGATTTGTGCCAGATGAAGAGATAGAAACATTATATGCGGCGGCAGATGTATTGGTCATACCATATCTTTATATGCTGGCTGCGAGTGGACCTATGGCACTAGCTATTACCTACAATTTACCCTTTATCGTGAGCGATGTGTTTTCACCAGTGATTGTAGAAGAGAGTATGAGATTTGAAAAAACACCACAATGATTGTCTAAGTGTATTACTCAGTTCTTTGAAAACCCTCAAAAGATACAGAATATTATCATCACTATGAGAAAAGAAAGATTATGGAAGGTGGTTAGTGAGAAGACAGCTTTATTGTATACAAAATAGTAATGAAGATACTCTTATGTGTACCAGAATATCCTCCCCATCACGTCGGTTGATGATGACCTGTTTTTCATGCATTGGCGCAAGAATATACAAAACTCTGACATGAAGTTATGGTGATCTATGGGTATTATCCTACGAAACACGGTTTTGAATCTCTCAAACAATATACAGAATATGGAATTCAGTTTGTACAAGTACCTCTTTTACCTACTCCTAGGTTTACTTCATTTCTCAAGACGGTATTACCAACTTGACCATGGAATCTCTCCAAACTCCGTAATATAATTCGTGATTTTCAGCCAGAAAAAGCTCATTTGCATTGATATGGACTGATGTTTATCAATCAATTGGCAAAAATTATTGTTGATCAAAAAATTCCGTATATCTATACGCTTCATGGAGCTCCCGTCAGTGCCGATAAGAAATGATGAATAATTCAGAAAGTATATAATCTGTATAAACATACTTGGGGGAAATTTATCTTGGATCATGCTTCAGATATTACTGCTGTATCGCAGTATACAATAGATAACTTCTCAGAATTTCATCCGTATAAGGATCGTATCAGAATAGTGCCTAATGGGATCTATCCAGAAGAGTTTGCAAAACAAATAGACTACAATATCTATGATCAGTATAACGTACCAGAGTGATCAACGATTTATCTCTCGATATGACGTATAGAACGACGAAAGTGACACGATAAATTTATTAAAATGATACCAAGTTTAGTAGAAAGTTGAGTAGATGTAAGATACTTCATCGCTGGACAAGATAATGGATATAAACAAGTGTTAGATAGTTTATCGCAAGAATTATGAGTTTCAGAGAGAATATATTATCTCGGATTCGTATCGTGAGATGATAAATTAAGTATGTTGCAGCATGCAGATTATGTCATATTCCCATCAGAAAAAGAAACATTCTGATTGGTAACGCTTGAAGCTATGGCATCATGAACTACACCAATAATTAATAATATCTGATGATTTGTAGATATTGTACAAGATTGAAAAAATGGGATAATAGTAAATTTCAGTAGAGTAGAGGAATATAGAGGACTTATATGAAAAAACATTAATAAAGATGTTATGAGATGAACAGTCCAATACTATAATTGGAAAAAAATTGCAATTAATTATTTATGATAGAATAATAAAAATTTATGAAAAAAATATTATTACTTTCTCCATCAAACCCCTTTTATAAATGATGAGTTTCTATATTTGTTAAAAATATAACACACTATATTTCTTCAAATTATGAAATTGATGTCGTATATCCAAATACATCTAATACTTTTTTACAAATAAATAAAAACACTAATTATATATGACTAAAAATATTGAATATACCTATATTAAATAATTTATTATTTATGTTAAGACTTTTGTTTCGAGTTGGAAAACAAAACTATGACTTAATTATTGATAATACTTGATATTCATTTGTATTTTGAAAAAAATATAAAAAAGTTATTATAGCTCATTGAAGTCATTATGAAAATTTAAAAGCTAGAAAAATCAAATGAATATATAGTTTTTTTTGATGGGTTGCTATGTTTATTCTTACTATTTATCAAAAATATGGAATTATTTTTTCTTATAAGACTATTGCTATCTCCAAAAAAGTAAAAAATGAATTGATAGAAAATTATAATATAAAAGATTCTGAAAAAATAAATATTATATCAAATTGAACTTTATATGAATATTGAGAAGATGAAATACATATTCTGCTTAAGAAAAGATTGTGAAATAGAGTATGTTTTATATCAACGGATCATAGTTGGAAATGAATATGAATTATAGAAAAATTAGCAGTTTCAAATCCAAGAATTGAGTTTATAATTTGTTGATATGATTATAAACCTAAACAAAAAAATGTTAATTATATCTGATTATTAAATGAGAACGAACTTAAAGATATTATGCTTCTTAGCGATGTTTTTCTTTTACCTTCGAAGTATGAGTGACAATCTTTAGCTATTTTAGATGCTATGGCATGTGGTCTTCCAATTATAACTTATAAAAAATCAGATCCTTCTATTTGAACTGATATTTGATACATTGTTAATTCTTTAGAATGGAAAGATTATGATTTTGTTATTAAAGAAATATTTAAAGATAAGCATAAAAGAGAAAAAATTTCTATTAATAACGCATTATTGATGAAAAAATATATATGGTTAAATCAATGAAATCAGTATTTATCTTTAATTAAGGAAATTTTATGATAATATTTTTATTAATTTTAGTGATTCGAATAATTGTAATCAGTAATTGATTACGAATTTGATGAGATAGTGAAATTGTTTTGACTTTTAAATCTAGTTTTCTAAATTACTTTTGGTGAGATAATTGATTATGATCCTTTTCTGGATCTGGACTTAGGTTGTTTTCAAGCGTTTTGGATTTTTTATTTTCTTTTGTTGATGATTACAGACTAAGAACAATATTGGTTTTGTTCTTATCATTAATAGTTTGATGATTAGGTATATATTACTTTTCTTTCAGGTTAATAAAAAAAAAAATGATTTCACTTGTTTTATCTATTTTTGTATTAACATCTTTTATATTCCGATGATCTATCGTAAGACAGACGTATTTTATTGTATTAGTCTTTGTTTTAACTCCACGAATATTATATATAATTGATAATTTTTTAGAAAATGATAAGATAGACAAAACTAATATATTACTTTTGATATTTTTTTGATTTTTTGAATGAGTTATAGCCAATAACCCATGATTTTTAGCACCACAATTATTAATTATTATTTTATTTGTAATATTTAAATTTTTTATACAATGAAAATGAAATATAAAAAGAATTATACTAGTGTTTTTGACATTGGGATGGTCTTTTGTTTGAGTGTTAATTAGTATGGTTGTATTCATGAAATTTAATTTTGCCATTACAGAAGATGAACGAAATAATAAAATTTTATTAGATTTCCCCTTAGCAAGACAATCCAAAGAAATGAATTTATCAAAAGCAATCAGATGATATAATTTAGATATATTTGATAGTTATTGACGAATGAATGATCAAATTTATTATCCTTATAAAAATGTAAATATTTTATCTAGCAATTGGGGCTTAATATTAACACTTCTACCTATTTTCTTTATAGTATTATGATTATTGTTTATTAAACCTAAAAAAGATTATTTATTTTGGTTGATAATATTTTTATTTTCTATTTGGGTTTATAAGTGAGCAGGATATCCTTGAGGTGGACGATTTGTTTTCTTATTAGAAAAATATCAATTTTTATGAATATTTCGTAATCCTCATCAAAAATTTGCTATTGTTTATCTTATAAGTCTTGTCATTCTTTTATGAAAAACAATATTAGAATTGTGAAGATTGAATAAAAAAATATGATTTTTATTTGCTTTATCTTTATGTTTATCTTCTATATATTTGTTTGGACCATTAATATCATTATGATATATACCTCAAGCAATGAATCCATTAGAGATTCCTAAAGAATATGAACAGATCGCTAATATTCTTAATCAAGATATTAAAACATACAGAATACTCAACTTGCCTTTTACAGAATCTACAATGATTAATACAGATTGGGGATATGAGGGATATAATTTATTTGGTTTCTTATTGAAGAAAAAATCAATATGGAATAGAAATGACATTGCATTTTCTACTTATAATAATAAGTATATAGATTTGTTTGGTAAATCAATAATTAATCAAAATGGGGAAATAATAATATGATCTTGATTTATGGATGATTTGTATGCCTTAAGGATTGATACTATTATTTTAGATAAAAATATTGATAATTTTAATAGATTTCATGATAAGACAGATATCATTTGATATGATAATTATTTAAAATCACTTACTTGATTAACTTATTATACTGGGTTAGGAAGAATAGATGTATATAAAGTTGCTTCTACATTAAATATACCAATTGTAGATTGAAATAATCTAAATATAGTTACTAAAATCAACCCTACCAAATACGAACTTGAACTCACTCTCCCAGCATGATCGACTGGTCAGGAATTGAGTTTTCTCCAATCATATCATCCAGAATGGAAACTCTATCCAGGAAAGCCTATAGATATGACATCGTGTAAAGATAGTATAATATATACTGGTAGTGATACTACTCCACTAGTGACAGAATCTGTAGTCAGAGGAGATACTTTGTATAGAGTACAGAGAGGGGATACACTGACAACTATTGCTGCACAGTATGATATACCCAGATCACAACTCATCTCAGATAACAAACTTGTAGGACCCAAATGGATATCGATAGGACAAGTCTTACAAATTAAAAATGGAAAACGCATAGTTATGAGTGTAACTACAGGAAGTGTCGCTACTTGAGGACAAACGACCGAATGTATTCGTGATACGTATACTTTCTTCGAGTGAGAAGAACTCTCATACTTGTGGAAGAAACCAGTATTTGATACAACACATAAGGTAGTGAATGATTACGCGAATGGATGGACTATTGATTTGAATAGCCCTGTCATTGCGAGCCAAGCGAAGCAATCCATAGATACTGGAGGAGATTCTTCGACTACGCTCGGAATGACGCAAGACTGAGAGATATATCTTCAGAAGTGACTTCGTGAATGATGGATTATAAAAAATGAAGATGATACTTATACGGTGTATCTCACACTCTATTTCCGTCCACAGTCTCGATTTTATCTTGGACTGGGAGTAAGTGGATTGACCTTGATGTGATTATTGTCATGGTTATTACGAGATTGGAAGAGAAAAAGAAATATCTCTTCAAGAGTTATAACAAAAGCATCTCAACGCTCACTGAAACAGAGAGTCACCACATTCATCGATGATATTACAGAGTAAATTTATTCATTATCTGACTGGTAACGTGCAACACATCCTTAAAAAATATTATCATATCCTTGTCATCATCACTATCGCTTGTGTGATTGTTTTTCCACGAAGATCAGGATATGTGATGCTTCTGGATTTTTTTACTGTACCAGAATACTCTTGGGATTTTTTGGATCTGTATAGTGGACTAGCTTGGATTATTTTAGAGATCATCAAGATACTACTTGGAGGAATGGTGATGCAATATCTCGTCATGATGTGATCGCTTATAGGATTATGACTGTGAGCATATTATTTGATCAAAGAAGTGAAAGCAGATATCATTCCTTGGGCTCATCGGTCAGGCATAATCTTTATGATGATCAACCCATTTCTGTATGCTCGTATGGTAGAAGGTCAATACGGAGTGTATGGATGATATGCTCTCTTACTCTGGGCTTGTTATTTTCTCTATAGACGATATAAAAAATGAATGCTCTCTGACCTAGTGTGGTGGATGGTGTTGGCAGGATTGACTGTCTCTCTTTCGTATCATGCGTTGTTTTTTGTCTGATTAGCGAGTACACTCATCTTGATTTCGAACCATAGACGATGGAAGAATATCTTATATCGAAGTGGAAGTATGATAGCTATCTGTATTCTCAACTTCAATCGAATAGGCGCAAGTATGCTCTGAAATAATTATGTTTCACAAGTTTTAAAACATGTTGATACAGGTCATATTACTTCTTTTCAGACACAACAGGGTAGTGAAGGACTACTGTACCATGTGTTATCTCTTCATGGATTCCGATGAGAAGGACAAGGAAGATTTATTACTCCCTTTAGTCTTAACCCATATTGGACGTACATCTTTGGATTATTGTTTCTGCTTATAGTATATGGATATTATCGTCCATGGAAGTCTGTATGAGACAAAACTCTTGCTATCTGGTTATGAAGTGTAGCGATCATTAGCTATATCCTTGCATTAGGTATTAGTGGTCCTTGATATATATGACAGTTGACGCAATGGTTATATGATCATATTCCTTATTATATTGGATTAAGAGAGCCACAGAAATGGTTATGAATGCTCATGATAATCTATGCTGTAGGATTAGCATTGTGATGACATAAACTATATAAGAGAGTTATAGCAGATGATCCATTTTTTACATGGCCATTACGTATCTTATTGATCCTATTACCTATGGTGTATACACCTACGATGTTGTTTGCCCTGAAAGGTCAGTTACAAGTATTTTCTTATCCAGAAGACTATGTTCAAGCGAAAGAATATATCTATAGTGTTACTTCACCAAAAGAGAGTTGTCAGTCAGAACAATGCTTTGATATTCTTGTCTTGCCTTGGCATCAGTATATGAGCCTGTCTTTTACGAATAAAATCGCACCTAATCCTTGGGATCGATATTTTCAGTCGTATGATAATCGTTCTTTAAACATTCTTGTTGGAGATAATATGGAATTATCAGATATCTATACGCAGTCGTCTCGTCCTGCATCCAAGATTATAGAGCATTATGTGCATCCATCCCAGTGATTGCGAGCTTCAGGAAAAATTGATAAAGAAACTTCATGAGCATGGTGTGATGATGTGAATTGATTGGGTATATCAGGCATTCTCTTGATGAAAGAATTAGAACGACAGAGAGATAAACACTATCTCGATGCTTTAGTTGCTCATGGTTATGCATCGTTAGATCATGAAACAAACACCACTTTCTTTTACCGTTTAGATTGTTGATGATTAGAAAATTAAGAGAACGTTATGGAAATTATTATTTTGTTGTACTGATGGGAAGTGCAACGGTTATTTCTTGATGAATCAATTATCTGTATCATCCACTGATGGTTCGTTTCCTCACCGAGTCAGATTTTGCACTCTTTGAATCATTGATGAGTTTGTTGAATGTGGTTGGAGTTGTGTTTTCTGGATTTGCTCTCTATATTACACAACAGCTCAGTATTCATAAAGACGATAACTCCTACAGAGAATGACTCGTCTATAGATGGACTCGTCGATTAGCATACGGATCAGGTGCGATGATTATGGTCTTTGTACTTTGTTCTCCATGGATTGCATCGTATCTTCATTTAGATTCGATAGGCCCAGTGATACTGGTTGCTTTGAGTTTATTAGCAGGTGGAGTGGGGATTGTCTATGGCGCGTTATTACAATCTCAGCATCAGTTTGAGTATCTGAGTATCACTACAGTAGTATCTGCGATACTGAGAGTGTTTTTAGGAGTGGTATTAGTCTACTATTGAGCTTGATTATATGGCGCTGTCATAGGAGTAGTACTCTCTGGTTTGATATCAGTAGCTATTAGCTTATGGATGACACAACACTTACAACTGAAATCAACTAATGAACACTATGATGAGATCATTGATTCCTTGAAGACACATCGTTATCAAATTGTTTTATTTTGTATGGCGATGTTTGCTATATTAGGTATTACAAATCTGGATATTATGATGATACAACATCATTTTAAGGATCAGTCCGCGACGTATATTGCACTCAGTGTAGTTGCTAAGTTCCTTGTTTTCTTAGGTACAGCATTAGAGTCTGTCTACTATCCACAGTTGAGTAGTCAACCCCTTACAAAGATAACTATTGTTCCATTTCGTAATTACATGATCTTACAGTTATTCCTGATAGGATGCGCAATAGTCTGATCGTGATTAGTATGATCATATATTCTTGAACTCTTTAAACCGTGACTGGGTCAGGAAATATTCCTTTTTGAACGTTTATTAGTGATTTTTGGAATGGTGTTACTCTACACGACTCTCTTGAAACTCTTTGTTGCCTGGAAAAAAATAACGTTAGTATGGATAAGTATAGTGTTGATCACATGATTGCTTATTGTATTACAGTTTTGGTGAGGAAGATCAGTAGATGATTTTGTGATGCTCTTTATGATATGAATGATTATAACCCTTGTTGTGATGTGAGTAAGTATTTTATCTTTAGTCTATAGAACCTATGAAAGATCACGTTAGTACGATTGTAACAATGATCTCACGAAAAACTCTCTGATATCGATGAGGAATAATAGCATGTGTCTATCTTCTCTTATGATATGTGGTTTTTGTGTGACGAGAACGTATGATTATACTCTGATGATATGAGTGGTTAATGATGTTGATAGCATGACGAGCAAGTTATTTTTTTGTTGTTCCATTGATCAATACTTCCATTTCAGAGTATAGAAAAAGTTATTATCTGACATTACCATCGTACCTGAAGGCATTGGCGGTGATACTTATGATAGTCATATTTATAAGGTTCCCTACTCGAGAATCAGCTTTGGTGATCAATACATTGATATTGTGGTGATTTATATTTTTTGATAGTCGTTATTTTGCCCTTGGTGCGGCAGTGATGGTATGGATGATAATCTGACACCTCTTATTTGGTGATCAAGTTAGTGCTGATTATAGCGCTATTATGTTGTATTACTATCTAGTTTTGGCGGTAGTATTTGGTTTCGCTGATGATTATGTTGATAGACTTATCAAACACCATTCTCAATAAATAGAGAGATGTAAAAAATCTCTTGCAATTGATATGAGGATTCTTATTATTAAGATGTTATAGCTAATGCTATTTTACTATTTTATATCACATTGTATTTTACATGAAAAGAAACAAATTACACAGAGTAACAGGTATTGTTGCTTTGGTTGCTGTTGGATTTGCTGCTATACCAGCATTGCTTGCTGCTTTTAGTCCTACTCCTATCGCTGGACAAAACTGTAGCGGTTACGGTTATTTCGCTGGATATGGTTATGGTTATAACTGTGTGAAAAGATCTACAGGTGGAGGATCATCATCTAGTTCTTCATCAAATACAGGAAGCACTGGTGGTAATTCAACAGGACTTATTCTTCCAGAATTGGAAAGTGCTTATGCTTGGGCTTTCGACAATTCTATTACTACGTTAGAATTTGATTCATCTAGACCATTTGATGTTCTTAACAGACAAGAACTTGCTAAGATTATGGTTAATTATGTGAAAAATGTAAATGGTGGTAAAGTTGCTGCTGAAGGACTTACTTGTGATCTTACTCAATATTCTGATTACTCACTTCTTAATGAAGAAATGAGAGGTTATGTAAAACAAGCTTGTGAAATGGGTATCATGGGAAGACAAAATGATAGAGGAGGTATGATCCCTGCATTCAGACCATTTGATCCTGTAACAAGAGCTGAATTTGGTGCAGTATTGTCTAGAGTGATGTATGGTGAAGCTAATAATACTCCTGACGTAGCTGGATGGTATAAAGGACATCTTACTGCATTGAACAATGCTGGTATCTTAACTAAGATTGATATGCCATATGCTCAAGAAATTAGATCATGGGTATGGATTGCTCTTCAAAGAACTGATAAATAGTTCTCACATCTACTATAAAGATTCTTATACTTTGGTATAGGAATTTTTTTATATAAAAAAATAGTAATAAAAAATCTGACAGTAGGTGTGTCAGATTTCCTTTTTTATATTATTCTTCAGAGAAGAGTCATTCATGTTCGCTATTTTCTGCTTCTTGTGCAAGTTTTTTAGCTTTTTCTTCGGCTTTGCGTTGTTCTTTGTAGGCCATATTTTCAGCTTTTTCTTCCCAAGGACGGAACATTCCAAGGATAGGTTTGTTGGTAATTTTATCTGGAGTAGAACCAGGTATATCAAGATAACATTCATTGGAATGTACAGTCTGTATAGAACCATCATTTAATCTTAATCTGATTGCTCATTCATAAATACTTATACCTCCTATAATATTATCTCCTTTATCAAGATCTACGACTTGATCTCATTTTTTCGCTCTTTTTCGAATACGAAGATCATCAAGAGATAGCATCAGTGCTTTCGTAGTAGTATTAAGGAGTATAAATGGTTCTTCTTGATGTAAGAACATGGTACTTACACTATCACCATCTTGAAGTTCAATAGCTTTGACTCATCAAGCTGTTTTACCCATGGGTCTTAGCTCTTTGGAAGGGAAGAGGAGGAACCAACCATTTCTTGTTGCTACTGCTACATGATCATCATCTGATACAGGTAATACACTGAGAATCTTTTCATTTTTACCTGGTAAATTGATGATAGACGTAGGGAATTTTTTGAATGAAAGAACAAGATTCTTATCTACTTTTTTGATATTATTGTCGCTAGTCAGGAGCAGTAAATGATCAAAGTCTGCATGTAATGTCTTGGCGAAGATTACTTTACCTTTGAGGTTAAAATGTTTATGGAAATTAAGAGGATTAGAGTTATATTGGAATGAACCCAGATCCTTGAGTCTTTGTACAACAAGCTCTCCCTGATCAGTAATAACAATGATTTGATCTTGGTTATGTGTATAGATAAGATCAATGGTATCTTCAGGTATCACACTTACTCTTGTTTGATATAATACTCTAAGATCAAAATTGTCACTGAGCCATACAATCACATCTTCTTTTACTTTATCAGCTGCATCCTCAAACGCTTTGAGCGTTTTTTTGATATCTCCTGATTCTTCAACAAGAATAGTTCTACGATCATCTCAGTAGGTAGTCTTAATGTCGTTCATTTCTTGTTTGACGACATCATCAAGAGCAGATGAATTGTTGATGATATTTTCAAGGTAGTCGATCAATTTTTGTTTTTCATCGATTTCGTCAAGAATCTTATTAAGCTCTAATCCAACCAAACTCTGTAGTCTCATCTGGAGAATATATTCCGCTTGAGGGTCAGAAAATTCAAATTTTGTCATCAATGATTCTTTCGCTTCTTGTTTACTATCAGAGGCTCTAATAGTAGCAATTACTTCATCAATGATATCGATAGCTCTACGTAATCACTCGAGAAGATGAAGTCTATCTTTAGCTTTCCCAAGTTGGAAAACAGACCTACGATACACTACTTTTCTACGATAGATGACAAATTCTGAGATCAGATCTAAGATATTCAGTAATCTTGGTTGTTTACCTTGCTCAACCAGTGAGACGTTGTTAATAGGGAATGTACTTTGTAAATCAGTCATTTTAAATAACTGAGCAAGCACTTTTTGAGCATTGACACCTCTACGAAGACTAAGAGCTACTCTAATGATATTTTTTGCTGATTCATCTCTAATGTCAGTAATTCCATCAATTTTTTTATCGATGACTAATTCTCCTATCTTCTCTACAAGACTAGATTTATTGACTTGATAGGGAATTTCGTCAATAACAATGATATCTCCATGTTTACTCTGTTCGATATGTGTTTTCCCTCTTACAACTACAGATCCTTTCCCTTTACGATAGATTTCTAAGATACTTGCCGGATCAAAGATAAATCATCCTGTTGGGAAATCTGGACCTTTAATAATAGTCATGAGATCATCTACTGTAGTTTCTTCATGATCCATATAATAAAGACATGCATCAATTACTTCTCTAAGATTATGAGGAGCCATATTAGTAGCCATACCTACTGCAATACCCATCGTTCCATTACAGAGATGATTTGGAAATTTTGTAGGAAGGGTAATCGGTTCGTTGAGCATATTATCGAAGTTTGGTCTTCGATCAACGGTATCCAGATCGATATCATTGAGCATTTCACTAGCAAGTTTAGTTAATCTTGCTTCTGTATATCTCATCGCTGCAGCTCCATCACCATCGATAGAACCAAAGTTACCCTGACCATCAACAAGAGGATATCTCATTGCCCAAGGTTGAGACAGTTTTACCATTGCTTCGTAAACAGAGCTATCTCCATGAGGGTGATATTTACCAATTACTTCTCAGACAACAGTAGCTGATTTTCTATGTTTACTGGTATGATTAAATCCAAGTTGATTCAATGCGTACAGAATTCTTCTATGAACAGGTTTCATACCATCTCTGGTATCTGGAAGAGCACGTGATACGATAACTGACATAGCATACGTAATATACGACTCAGAAATTTCGTCAGTAATGTTCAATGGTTTAATAGTACCACCTGTGCTTAGCGTATCTTCGAGGAGAGGAGTGTCTGACATAATTGGTGTATAAGGTTTGTAAAGTTGTAAGGTTTATAAAGTTGTATAAACTTTTTTAGATTGAAAACAAAAATCCTGACGGATATCAGGATAAAGTATACGGATGTGATAGGGATAATCAATCCTTTTTATATCGAAATACTATTCATATGCATTGTTGAGATCATCTTCTATATGTTGTATTTCATTATTTTTATTATAGGTCGTATATATTTTTTCCACTGCAGGATTTGTCGATGCAATATGATCAATATTTACAACATCAAAACTCGTTCCACTTGCTAATTGATCAATGGTTTGTTGAAATGCTTTCGTATCAATGGTGTTATTAGGATTATTATAATTCTCATATTGTGTACTAAAGAGTTTCAATAATAATGACAATGCTTGTTTAGCTTCCGGATTATTTTGTGTTCTGTTTGGGGTGTGTAATGCAAGAAGAAGACTATTTTTTGGAGTTTCATCATGTTGGGATGTGCTACTGAGGTAGTTAGCAAGATTACTGGTAAATGATTTATCAGTAATGAGTGTATTGAGTTTACTGAGACTGTCTTTAAGGATTATATTATCTTGCGCTGAATTTTTGAGCATAGTCGTACGGAGGAGCTGAAGACTATCAAAGGTGTCAGGATTGGTTTCTTTTGTGATTTTTTTGTCTTCAGATTGCTCATAATTATGAAGCTCTTGATAGAATGGACTGTTTTTTTGAGTTTCGTTAGGAGGTTGGTTCCCATCATTATTCCAGTTATACATGAGTTCTTTCGTCATATCTCGTACCTTGTTGTGAGAGATGTTATGAGCAATACTAGCTTGCAATCATATAGTATCATCATTTTGCTCTTTTATTACTTCTCAGATATGTTTTTGAAATTGTTCTGTATACTGTACTTGAGGTGCTTGGATTTGAGTATGTTGAGTAATAAGTTCAGGAATTATTTTGGTTGATTCTTTGGTAAAGGCATCAAAATCTTTGATCGTACCTACTGTTACTACTCCTTTTGTGATCTGATTGATATTATTGGTATCAGAAGGATTATAGAGAGTATTGCTGATCGATACTTTCCCATTTTCGATCGTGATGATAGCATCGGTTTTGTCCATATCATGCAGATGAAGTGGTAAGGTGACTTTATTGTTGGTGATAATAATTTCTTTAGGATTGTATTTAATGTCTTCAAGCCCAGGTGTTTGTTTCAGAATATTACTCACATAGGAGAGATATCACTTTTGTATTTTGTTGGCAAATGATTGTTCAACGGAAGGATGTATAAAATTGTTTTTCATGAGACCAAGGAGTGATCATCTCTCAAGAAGGAATTCTCTATTTTGATTTCGTGAATTATTACTTATTCTTTCTCTTATCCTATTGATTCTTGGATTTCGTTCAATTGCTTTTTTAGCTTCAGATGGGCTAGATGTTTCATCAACTTTTCTGTCTGGATAAAGTTTCTTCAGGATATAGGATGGAATTTTTTTGTCTGGATTGGTCATAAGAATGTGTCGTAGTAGTGCATCTTTTTTGGCAATCTGTTTTTTCTTCTCGTCTTTCGTAGCGCCATCAATAAGTGGATATTTCAATCTATTAGCATTGATATCTTCTGCCATTTTTATCACTTTCGCACTATTTTCTGGTAAGATAAAACTTGTCTTATTTTCTCCTGGAGGATAGGGGAATTGTGCCATCAGTGTTTCATCATTGATATCTTCAAATAATCATTCTACATGAAGATTACTCGTATCGATGTTTTCATCGTTGCTCAGATCATTGGCAAGAGAAGGAGATTCATTACGAGAATTTCTGTCGATTGATTCAGCTCATCAGATATTGCTTTCTACTTCAAGGGCTCATTTCCTTCATCTTCAAGTTCGATTGTTGTTATCAAAGTTGATATCAATTGAACTATATAATTCTTCAGGACTAATTCATAATGAATTAAGAGCATTTCAAAACTCTTCTATTCTTTGTCTTTCTATTGCTGTAATAGTTGTTTTGGAGTTTTGCTCTTTGGATTTTTTGATCTTATTGTTGAGTTGTACATAGTAATATACAAGTTTAGCAACTTGATTATCTACGGTATCATTCATCATCCATACTTCAGGATTTTCTTCTTTAGTACCGTCAGGACGTATAATATTTGTATATCCAAAAATTTCTCTCAAAACTTGTAATTGTTGAGTTGGTATTTGATCAATAATCTTTGATTTGTTAAGATTTGCTGGCCACTCTTTATTAATATCTGATTGGTTTTTTTCATATGCTTGTAATATATATTTTTTCTGTTCTTCGTTTATTTTTTTTTCTTTATCAATAGTTTGTTCTTTTTTATCAATAGTTTGTTCTTCTTGTGTCTGAGTGATCTCTTCCAGCGTCTTCTGCCCTCCTATAAGATTGTTGATATACAGGTTCGTATCTCACTGTATGCTGTTACTTTTTATATCTTTGGTAATAGTCTTGATATAAGAAGGAAGCGAGAGTATATTGTAGGAATTGGGATGTTGTAGGAGAATACTCAGGATGGTATCAAGGTGTTGTTGTTGTTCGATAGTAAGTGTATTGGTTTTTTCAGTCTTGAGGAGTATCTCTTGTGTAAGTTCTGGATTGATATCTGGATGAGATTGGAGAATCTTCTTCATGAGTGTATCTGAAAAAGTCTCTGTCTTCGGAGGCGCAATTACAGGAGATACTTCTAGTGATGGGAGTGATGAATATTCTGCTTGACCAGGCATAGTACACTATTATCATAAAGATATTCTATTATATCCCTATGAGTATATAATGCTATTTTCTCTACAGAAAAAAACACTGAGATGTTGACTCAGTGATAATATATGATATAAATCTATTTATTGATATTGTTTTCAGATACCCCCATCATTTTGGCAATTTTTTTTAGTTCTTCTCATTTTGCTATTTCTTTAGCAAGTTTTTCATCAGTTTGTGCGAGTTTTATAGCTCATTGCTGTACTTTAGCAAAGATTTCTTTGAAGTGTTTTTTCTTCTCACTATCAGGAATTTCAGAGGCAAGTTGTTTCCCCAATTCATCACGTAGTGCAACGACATCAGTATCTAATCGATAGGTACCACGGGTATTAGCATCTAAGTATACACAGAGATCATTTCGCATTTTAACCATCAGAGTTACATCCAGTTCCCAGATATCATTAATAGAAGGGACATTGTATTTGGCTAAAAGAGCTTTCATATCTGCTTTGGCTTGAGGGTCATTAGTGAGTTGTATTTGTTCGATTTTTTCATTTTGAGCTACTGTGGTCTGTGCAAAGCTAGGTGTTGCTATGGATACTGTCAGGGCAGTAAGTGGTATAAGGAGTGATTTATTCAGAGAATTTTTAAGAGTAAGGAGTGATTCACGAATAGAAAAATTAGATCAAGTTTCTACATTATGGAGAGAGTTTTCCATAGTTATGTGATGTTACCAACTAAAACCCACTATTCAATAATAATTATTATAATAATTTTTTCTGATAATGCAAGTTTTTAAGGTTTTTGTTATACAACACTTTCCATCACCCAATTTGCATATGCGTGATTTGAAGTTCCATTCAGTTTGATGATACAAGGAGTATCGTCAGGATGGACTGATTTTATAGCCTCTTTCACTAAAAGCCAATTTTGTGGTTTGGTTTTATAGAGAGTTACTATTTCTTGATTTTTTTCTAGTCATCCTTTCCAGACATAGGTATTATTGATTGCTCGAGAATTAACTGAAGCAATAAGTTTCTGATGAAAAAGATGGTCACTTACTTTGTCTGCATTATGTTGATCTGTATGAGTTACATAGATAAGAATGATGTCCATGATGAAAGGGTAACAGGAGTAAAAGAGGAATAAGGAGTAAAAGAGGTAAAAACTAGATTGTGCAACTGATACTATCTATGATACTTGTTTACATCTTCTATTTTTCGCTGACTATCATAAACTTTTGATATATTCTAATACTTCTTGTGGATGAAGAGCTGGTTTTACATCTTCTCGTTTATAGATAATAGTGGCATCATGGTCAAGGAGAAATGATGTTCTGATAACACCCATATATTTACGACCGTACATTGATTTTTCTTTTCGTACATCAAAACGTGGATCACTTACTAATACAAGATCCGTATCTGCAATTAGAGGAATAGTCAGACCATATTTTTTTTGAAACTTACAGTGACTTTCGTGACTATCTTTACTAATTCCTATGACTTGTGCATCGAGTGCTTCAAACTGTGGGATAAGCGCATCGAATCCTTGTGCTTCTAATGTACATCCAGAGGTATCATCTTTAGGATAAAAATATAAAAGAGTATATTTTTTCTGACGACAGAGTTCTTCCAGCGTGGTCTGGATTTGGATCTGATCCGGTTGTGTGAGAAGGAAAGGGTTCATAGTAGAAGTGAGTTATGGTTATAAAGTTTACAGTTCTTGTTAAGAATGAAGAGTAATTTAATGGTTTTTAAAAAATATACCTCTATAGTACAAAGTTCAGAGATATATTCAAGGGGAAAGTTATTTATGTTATAATAATATTGTTATTAATTATTGATTATATTCATAATCTTGTCAGCTACAAAAATCACTTTCTTTGTCGTTCCAGTAAGATATTTTGAGAGAGTTTCATCAGCATGGACGAGGCCGAGGAGTTCTTGTTCTGATATCCCAGCTGGGACAGTGAGTGTACCTCTCATCTTACCATTGATCTGGATAGGGAAGTTGATTGGTTTTAATGTAATCTTATTCGTATCTGCGACAGGCCAAGCAGAGAAAGCAATATCATCAACATGACCTGTCTGTTCCCAAAGTTGTTGTGCAAGTATTGGGGCAAATGGAGCGAGAAGTTGTCCGATGATAGCGAGATGTTCCGCATCTATAGATTTATGATCATAGATCGTATTCACAGCGATCATGAGCTTACTGACAGCGGTATTGAATTTGTATGATTCGATATCTTCAGTGACTTTAATAATAGTATCATGAATAGTAGCGATGACATCATCGTTGTGAGTATTGTACCATTCATTACTTGGAAGTTTTTCTACTCTGTCGAGGAATTTTTTGATACCGTTGAGAGCATTGTCGTTTCGGACTTTGTCGGCTTCGATCGGTCCCATAAACATGAGGTAGGTCCTGACCGCGTCAGATCCATATTTTTCTACGATCTCAAGTGGATCGACACCATTGTTGTATCTTTTACCCATCTTGCGACCATCAGCACCGAGTACCATGCCTTGGTGGACGAGTTTTTTAAACGGTTCTGGTGAAGGGACATATCCCTGATCGTAGAGGAACTTGTGGATAAAACGAGAGTAAAGGAGATGTCCTACGCTATGTTCTTTACCTCCAGAGTAAAAATCTACAGGCAGACACTTGTCAGCGAGTTCTTTACGGATGAGTGCTTCATCGTTGTGAGTATCAGGAAATCTCAAGAAATAGAATGAGCTACACATAAAGGTATCGAGAGTATCGCATTCACGGAGATATGTTTTACCATCTTTCTCATAATACTTGAATGTCGGATGATCTTCGAGTGGAGATTTTCCTTTGGGTTTAAAATCAGTGACATCGAGTGGTAAGACTACTGGAAGTTCTGATTCTGGTATGGGCTGTGGAATATTATTTTCATCATAGTAGACGGGTATCGGACTTCCTCGGTATCTCTGACGTGAGACAGATCGATCACGAAGTCTATAGGTAATTTTTTTCTTACCACATCAGAGAGATTCGAGATGAGCGATGATGGCAGACTTTGCTTCTGTAGAGTCCATACCATCAAATTGTGCTGAATTGATGAGTACTCCTGTTCAAGTATAGGATTCTTTGGTATATATAAATCACCATATATCATTTCATATATTGGTATAGATTGCTGGTCATTCAGAAATATCTTCTCAACTTTTTTTTCATATATTGAAACGTATTGGAGATTGTTCGTTGTTTTCTGTATCAATTTGTGCAATTACCTGTTTTACTGGAATATTAAATTTCTGAGCAAATTCTCGATCTCTCTCATCATGAGCTGGGACCATCATTACTGCACCTGATCCATAATCCATGAGTACGTAATCAGCAAACCAAACTGGAACAGAATCTCCAGTAAGAGGATGAAGGGCATATAATCCTGAAAATACTCCTGTCTTTTTTTCACCAGCATCTTGTTGTCTTTGGACGGCAGTTTTTGCTATAGTAGTTTCTCTGTAGGATTGTACTTCTATTTTTTTGTCATTACTGAGGAGATCATCGATGAGGGTATTTTCTGGAGCGAGGACGACAGCAGTCACTCCGTATAAGGTATCTGGACGAGTCGTGAAGACTGTCAGAATAGTATCGCTATTTGGTATTGTAAAATCTATTTCACAACCTTCACTGCGTCAAATCCAGTTTTTTTGCGTTATTTTTGTCTCTTCTGGTCGGTCTAGAGAATCCAAATCTTCGATAAGTCTATCAGCATAATCCGTAATTTTAATAAACCATTGCATATGTTTTTTTTGGAAGGTTTCAGATTTACATCTTTCACATTTACCATCCACAACTTGATCGTTCGCCAATACCGTTTGACAATCCGGACATCGATTGACGAATTTTTCATCACGATACACTAATCCAGCTTCCATGAGTTTCACAAAAATCCATTGCGTCCATTTGTAATAATCAGGCATACTCGTATCGATAACTCTTTCATAATCAAACGATATATTCAGAGCTTTGACTTGATCTAAGAACATCGCCTTGTTCGTATCAGTCACTTCACGAGCGAGTTTGTTCTCTTGGAGAGCATAATTTTCTGTCGGTAATCCAAATGCATCAAATCCAAAAGGATTTAAAACAGTATATCCTGACATAGTTTTATATCTAGCGATGACATCATTGATAGTGAATACTGATGCATGTCCTGCATGGAGACCTACTCCAGATGGATATGGAAACATTGTCAATGCATAAAAAATCTTCTCAGCTGGTGCAGATAGTAAATCAGGAGAAAAAGTACTCATCGTATTTGAGAAAATATAAAGTTATACTAAACTATAGCTATTTACTCTTTCGTTTCAAGATAACTATAAAAAAAAGAGCTCAATGCTCTTTTATTTTATTTTTATGGACATAATGTAGTCGTTCATCACTGTTGAGGGGCATCAGTATATGGTCCACTTGTAGATGGTGATGTCCATCACTTAGATGCTAAGTAACTACAAAACTGTCATGGTAAGCTTGTTAAAGCATTGTTTGATAGATTTAATGTTTGGAGATTGGTTGCAGATGGGTTTGCTATGCTAAATGATGTGAGATTATTATTTTGTAATAAAATCCAAGCTATATTAGGCATATGAGTTGGTAGTTGTATTGATGTAATATCATTATTTTGAAGGTCTATTTGAATAAGATTAGGCATTGTACTTGGAAGTGAAACACTAACAATATTATTATTTGAAAATCAAAGTGTTGTAAGTTGTGAAAAATTTGATGGCATAGATATTGATGTAAGATTACTATTCATAATATATAATGAATTCAAATTGGTGAGTTTCCATATCCCACTAGGTATTTCTGTTATTGATTTTCACATCCAAAATATTCGATTTTGACTACACCAAGAATTGATAGTTCATCATGGATTTCAATCAATAGTATTTAATTCTTGCACTTCTTGTGCTGTAAGATTTTCTTGACACCACGTAGTAGGATTTCCTGTACCATCTCGTCAATTTGATACGCTAATGCTTGTGTTAATAGACCATTTTAGTCCTTGACCTACCTTTTCGAAAGCACCATCTTTGTTTTTATCAATAGTATCGCCACAAGCACTTGCATTACCTTTTTTAGATTCTTTGGTAGAAGTGATAGCATACAGAGAGCCAGCAAGATCGGTATAGTAGGCATAAGAATTGCCAGCCGTGATACATTCACCTGAAGGTGATGACTTTATACCAGATCAATTTGGATCCTGAGGTAAAGAAGTCAGATATGATGATATCAACGTTGATATATCATTCAATGAACTACCAACTGTTTGAGCAAAAGTTGTAGGAATTACTATGTCAGTAAGTCTTCGAGGTGATGATGTAGAAGCATATACAGCAATAGGATAAGTATTATTATCAATTTTGTATGATTCAAGAGCTGTAGAAACGTTACGCATATCAGCAGTACGAGCAGTATCACGAGCACGAGCTTGCATACCAGTAAGTCTAGGAATAAGAGCAGCTGCAAGTATTCCGATAATGACAATGACGATCAGCATTTCTACAAGGGTGAAAGCTCAAGTTTTTTTAATCATGATATTAATAGCATATATAAAAATATAATATCAAACAGTAGGGAATGTCTTTTTGTAATACAACTCAAAACAACTTATTGCTACTTGCGATAATGTAAAAAGAATATATAACAATCGATAAACAATAGTTATATCATCTATTTGTAAAAAGATACTAACCAATAACTCCTACAGAGTCAAGAAAGTTGTATCAAGAGTATATTATAGTATACTTAATTGTTATTTTATACTGCATTCTATTAGAAGATATGAATTACTATCAACAGACGAAACATGATGTATTAGAAAGTCTTTCTACTACAGAACAGACTGGACTTTCAACTCATCAGGTAGAACAGTTGTTACTTACGAATGGTAAGAATGAACTGAAACAAAAAGCAAAAGTTTCTCCTTGGGTTATTTTTTTACAACAATTTAAGAGTCCTCTTATTGTTGTTTTGTTAGCTGCTACTTTGGTGTCTGCCTTAATTGGTGATATGTCATGAAGTGCTATTATTGTTATTATTGTAATGTTGAATGCTATTGTGGGTTTTGTGCAAGAATATAAAGCAGAACAATCTATTGAATCTCTCAAAAAAATGATGAGTCTCCAGTCTAGGGTGATAAGAGATGGTCAGAAGATAACAATAGATTCTACACAACTTGTGCCTGGAGATATTGTGATTTTAGAAGAAGGTGATAAAATTCCAGCTGATGGTTATCTTTTGCAAATGAATAATTTGGAGACTTCTGAATCAGTTTTGACAGGAGAGTCATTACCGGTAAAAAAATCACTTGAAGTTATTGTGGCTCAAGTCCCTTTAGCAGATCAATACAATATGGTATTTTCTGGTACGGTGGTAGTCAAGTGATTTGGGACATTCGTCGTTACGGCTACAGGTATGTATACTCAAATTGGTACTATTGCGACATTGATTGATACCATAGAAGATAAAACTACGCATCTTCAGAAAAAATTGGCGCAGTTAGGTAAGAAGATATGATGGTCTGTTATCATAATTTGTATATTTGTATTTGTATCATATTATGGTTGGTATGATATGTCGCTCTCAAGTGCATTTCTTGCAGCAGTTGCTCTAGCAGTAGCAGCTATACCAGAGTGACTTCCCACAGTAGTGACTATTGCATTGAGTTTATGAGTAAAGCGTATGGTCAAAAAAAATGCACTTATGAGAAAATTACCTGCAGTAGAAACATTGTGATCAGTGACGGTTATCTGTTCAGATAAAACAGGAACATTAACTAAAAATGAAATGACGGTCAAAGAAGTCTATGCGGATGGAAAAGCAATTCATGTCACAGGTACATGATATTCTCCGAACGGTTGATTTTCTGATAGTACAGAGAGTTTGGAGCAGCTATTGAAGATTGGAGTTTTATGTAATCATGCATCAATTACATCTGAAGGTAAAATGATTGGAGATCCTACAGAGTGATGTTTGCTTGTATCTGCTAAAAAATGATGATATGATAGACAATCCTATGCTGAGTATACTTATATTGACGAAATCCCCTTTGATTCTACAAGGAAGATGATGACGAGTATTTATACGTATCGTGATAATTATGAAGTCTTTGTAAAATGAGCTGTCGAATCAGTATTGCCAGCTTGTAATCGTATTCTCGATCATGGAGTAGAGCGTGATCTCACTCAAGAGGACAAAACAAAAATCATTCATCATAACAATGAACTTGCTGATCAGGCGATGAGAGTACTTGCATTCGCTTACAAAAAAATGGTAGCACATCCTGATAAGGGGACAGCAGAAATTGAGTTAGTTTTTGTATGATTACAGGCTATTATTGATCCAGCAAGAGAAGAGGTAAAAGATGCTATCCAAGTATGTCATCAAGCAGGTATTAGAGTAGTGATGATTACTTGAGATAATATCCAGACAGCACAAGCGATTGCGAATAAACTTCATATTACAGGGAAAGCAATGCTATGATCTGAACTAGAATTACTGTCAGATCAAGAACTTTTGGAGTGTCTTGCTGATTATGGAGTCTTTGCGAGAGTAAATCCGAGTCATAAACAAAGGTTAGTGAATATGTTACAGAAACAATGACATATTGTAGCGATGACGTGAGATGGAGTGAATGATGCTCCTGCTCTGAAACAAGCTGATATTGGAATCGCTATGGGAATTACAGGAACTGATGTAAGTAAAGAAGCATCAGATATGATATTACTTGATGATAATTTTACTACTATTGTTGCAGCAATTGAAGAATGAAGAGGTATTTATGATAATATCAAAAAATTTGTGAATTTCTTGCTTTCAACAAATCTTGCAGAAGTATTGATTCTTTTTGTGGCGAGTATGATAGGAATTCCTTTACCCTTATTAGCTATTCATATTTTATGGATTAATTTGATAACAGATGGATTACCAGCATTAGCTCTTGGGGTAGATCCTATTGATCCAAGGAGTATGGCGAGAAAACCAGAACCATCACATGCTAACATCATTAATAAGAAAATGGCTATCAGCATCATATTGATATCACTTGTTATTGCTATTACAGTTATTGTATTTTTTCTTGCTTGGTATACTGTTGATTTACCTATGGCAAGGACAGGAGTATTACTATTACTTGTATTCTTAGAAATTATGAGAGTACAAATGATTAGATCAGATTATCATATTGGAATGTTTTCAAATAAACGATTGATAGGTTCATTGTTACTTTCGGTACTTATGGTATGAGTAGTCATTTACACACCTCTTTCTACTTTTTTTCAGACAAAACCCTTGTCTGACGAGATGTGGATGGATGTGTGAATATATGTAGGTATCGCAAGTATTGTTGGTCTTGGCTTGGATTATCTTGTCGATATAATTTGGATGAAAAAAAAAGAGAACTCTGATTAAGAGTTCATAAACATCATCACCATATTTACAATTCAACTTACAACTACCATAGCAGAAATAGTTCCGAAGATATATAACCAAATTTTACTCCCCATAAAGAAGAACGTATTGTTTTTACAATGGACAAATTCCTGTCATGTTGCTTTATCAATCATTTCTTGCCCTGGTTGTGATTCTCGATACTGGTGGAGTTTACACATGGCAAAGAATCAAGCGAGAACACCGATGACTATTCCTAATTGTATAAAATATGGATTTTGTTTTTCCCCAGTCAAAAGTCAAAATAATCAAAAACATAAACCCAACGAAATCACATATACTAAGGGCATAAGAATTCACCAACCTGATCGAATAATTATAATATAAAACTTATATAATAAAACCTATATGATATAGTTATACTTATCATCACTATCAAGATTATTATAGTAAGAAAATGTATAATTTTATCTACATATTATAGTGAAGTATATTTTTTGCTTATAGTAGTAATTGTAGTTTGTACTATTTCCTCTGTGTTTTTATTTACTATGATGAAGACTTCCTGGGCAGTCGATCATTTGCAGAGTTTGTATTTGAGTCCTGTGGATGTAAGATACGAAAAATTGATTCTCAACTCAGACCTACCACTTTGTTCACGGACAATACGTCAGGGTATGATTCTTTGTATTTCGGCTATTTTTTCGATTTCTCTTAAAAAGGGGTGAAACTCTTTAAGAATATGATGTTCTGTTTTGACTTTGAGAAATGTCATAGATTTATTTGAGTAATGATTGGATTTTTTCTATTTTAGGTTTGATTACTAACTGACAATAAGGCTTATCTGGATTATTAGTATAGAAATTTTGATGATAAGATTCTGCGAGATAGAAATTTTCAACAGGTCTGATCTCTGTTACAATCGGTTTTAGATACTGTCATGATTGATTGAGTATGTTGATAGTACGTTGTGCTTGCAGTGATTGCTCATCAGAATAAGTAAATATTGCTGATCTGTATTGAGAACCTTTATCATTACCTTGTTGATCTTGACTCGTAGGATCATGTATGGCGAAAAAGTGTCCTAATAATTGCTCATAACTGAGAAGAGTAGGATCAAAAAATATTTGTACGACTTCAATATACCCACTGACACCGGTACAAACTCTCTCATAGGTCGGAAATGGTCTCTTGCCTCACATATATCCACTTCTTATCTCTATACTACCTGGAAGTTGTTGTAATGCTCACTCTATACACCAAAAACACCCTCCAGCGAGTATCGCTACTTCATATGAAGGGAGCTGAGATATGATTTCGTCAGAGATATTGTCTTTTTGTATAAAACGCATACTGAGAGAATTGACACAATGTCTGGTATTCTTTTCTGTTTGTTGTTCACCGACGAAGATGTGTCATAGATGTCCGTGACAGGTTTTGCAGACGATCTCTGTTCTAATGTGATCTGTATCTGGTTGCATCAGGACTCTCCCAGGGATCGCATCATCAAAACTCGGCCAGCCACAGTGACTATCAAATTTATTCTCTGACCGGTAGAGAGGACTGTTACATTGACGACAGATATAGATGCCATCTGCATGGAGATCTCGGTATTCACCTGTATACGGTCTCTCTGTTCATTTTTCTATGATGATATGATGTTCTTCAGGAGTAAGAATATTCATAGCTGTATTATTGTAAAAGAGGTTGAACAGTATCAAGCGCAATCGCTGAAATAGCGTTTTTTGGAGAACCATCTATCAATTTGTCGGAATAGACCATATAGATAAGACTATTCGTAGCCTTATCATAGAATCTTACAATTCTTAATTTTTTGAAGAGTAGACTAGTGCTTTCATTCCATATTTCTTCAGATGATTTTATTGCTTGTTTGAAAGTAATGGGTCAAGTTTGACGACATGCAACTGATGCATCAGAAGTGTCCTCAGCAATACCCAGACCTCATTTCACACCACCGCTTTTTGCACGAGAATAAAAACAAGTAATACCTTCTATTTTTGGATCTGGTACTCCTCCTACTTCTATTTTGTGGTCTGGTCCAATTCGTTGAAAAGCGGTATCTACTGACCCGATCGTGTATGGTTTGGTAGGTGGATTAAGAGGAGAGTAATCCGTAGTACGCATACCTGTTCCTTTGATAACTGCATAGACCACCATAATCATAAGAAGTAATACTCCAATACTTCGTAGTATTTTTTTGAACATGAGTTGGTTAGAGAAAAAAGATAAAGATAGTGTAAGTATAGAAGAGAGGAATGCTATTGCAAGTAATCTTTATTGTTTATAGATTTCTTTGGCTTTCTTCGACCATTCATAATGATCAATGATAGGTCTGACGTATCCGTAGGCTGAAAGATCATTTTTGAGTAGCTCGTGAATCTTGTCAGGATGGATATTTTCAAGTTCTGGTATATATATCTTAATATACTTACATTCTGGATCAAATCTCTGTGACTGTAACATCGGAGAGAAGATTCTCATCGGTTTGGGATCAGCTCAGACTGAAGCAGATCGTTGTCGGTTACCGATATTCACATTCGCATCATAGTCAAGGAGATGTTGTGCAAAAAACTCTTCACCTCGTCTTCGATCGATCAGCAGGTCTTTGGTGAGAAATGAAGCAACAACCATACGCATACGATTGTGCATTCGTTTTTCAGTGACAAGTTGTCTCATCCCAGCATCGACCATTGGATATCCAGTACGACCTTCGCATCGCGCTTTAAAAAAAATCTTGTTATTATCTCGAGCTATTTTTCTCTTTTTTTCTTGAAATTCCATGATTCTACTCTCTGGGAAATGATGAGCGATATGTTGCCAAAATTCACGTCGAGCGAGTTCTGATAGATAGGTAGCGGTTTGAGTAGGATTATTTTTGCTGAGCAGTTCTCTATATAATTCTCTGATACTGATGAGTCCGAATCTCGTGTAGGGAGAAAGTTTGCTACTTCCATCGATACTCGGAGTATTTCTCGTATTATCATAACGAGTAAAATCAAACGTCATCATACGTTGAAATCAGAGATCTAGTGGTCGTAATGCTGTATCGTGTCAAAATGATTTTTTTGTAATTTTTTCTGGTATGAGATTATCTCATCTATAGAGAGGGAAAGAATAATTTTCCTGACGCCAAGTCGGAGTAGTGATCTTGTCGATCGTATATGGTTTGCTATAGGCTTTGGTCTCGAGCTCTTTGAGCCAGCGATTTTTGAAGGGAGTGAAGACTTTCATAGGGATGACTTCTTCTGGTTCGACGAGGAGATAGTCGTTGTATGATTTGCTCGTAATTCACTGTGTATTTGCTCGATCAATAATAGCTTGATCTCTGGTGAGACTATTGTCTCCATAGCTACGATTTCGTGCGATGGTATCGACCTTGAGTGAGATCGCGAGTGATTGTATGATCTGGACACTATCTCCATAACAGACGGTGAGATACGATCCTACCTTCTTCAACTCTTGGTCGAGCTGTCTGAGAGCTTCAGCTAAAAATCATAGTCTTGGATCTTGTTCTGGAAATTTCTTCAGTATATTCGTATCAAAAATAAACACAGGAAAAATTTCCTGACTGGAGTTAATGGTTTGCCAGAGTCAGTGATTGTCGTGGAGACGAAGATCTTGACGGAAGATGAAGAGGGAACGCAAGATACTGAAGAGTTATACGTTAAAAGTTTGCATGAGTAAGGTAGAATATATTACATATTCAACGTATGAGAACCTATCTAGAGATAAGGTTTTGTTATGTACGTTTATAGTATGAGAAATGTTGTTATCGTTACTTGTTGTGATCATGATGAAGATTTCTGATTTTTATGATATCATCATAGGTATAAAATTTGGGTGTAGTTTGGATGTCTTTGATGGCAGTAATAAGTGAAAATTCATTATTCTGTATTCCTGTATCTACGATATAGTCGACAATGTCTTGAGGATAAAGGAATGATCTTCCTGCAAATGATGTATAGGGTATATTGATATTGATACTTTGTAATCACTGATAGATGAGTTGCGCACAGTAGATGCGAGAGGTATCATTGATATCAAAATCATAATTATATTCTTTTCAGAGTTGTTGAAGAATAGTATAGATCATCTGTTCATTATTATCACTAGAAGTCTTTGTACGAGCAACCAATACATCATTGAGATAAGTCAGTTCATCCATTGATCTGATGGATACACCATGATCAGTACTATCAATAATAAGCATATCACTATTATTCTCTTGAATATGGTATTGTTCAAGAATGTCTTTGGGAATATTGTACTTTTCGATGAGCTGTATGAGATTTTCTCTTTTCCCAATATAGATAGAAGAGTGCTTTCGTTTACCATCAATAAGTTCATTTGTAAGAAATCATTCTCTATAGCTAAAAATAATATCTCCAGGTAGGAGTTTTGCTTCCAGATATTTAAAAATATTGTAGGTATTGAGATTGTCACTTTCTTGAGTATTGGGATAACGTATCGCACTGATAGAAGAAAAAAATGTCTGTTGTCACTCTATTCTAATAGCGTCAACTTGTGGTAATAATCAAGGAAAAAATCATGATATCACAACAAGAGAAATACTAAAGATAACAGATAATCATAAGGATTTTTTTATTATAGCAAACATTATGTGAATTAGAGTGATCATAAATATGTTTTATATTATAATGATATTGAACACTATTGCGAGCAGAAAAATAAAAAAATCTTCTCGTAATGAGAAGATAATGAATTTGTGTAACTATTTTTTTAGTAATTTTCTTCATTCATGCCATATCACTGCAGCTATCAATAATCCTATCATGACTTGTGCAGTGAGGATGATCTGAGGATCGGTCTGTCAGGAGATGATACCGTACAATGCTCGAAGAGCTACCAAAGCAGTAAAACTGACACGTTCTCTACAGATCACGAGTAGATTTAGACATCCAGCGAGAATAATTGAAATCAGTGCAGCAGTATGTTCATATCATCCTAATCGTTCAAGCTGATATTGCAGATACATCATTAGCATCACCAGACTAGCAATATTTACCCATCCGATATAGATCAAAATGGATGCTCTGACTCGATTGTATGATGCGATACGGTCACGATACGAGAGCATATCACGATCCATGATGATTAAACTCACGAGTAAGACCAGCATCAGTATCATCGAGAGATGTAAGTTTTGATAATGTCGAGCGACGATTCGTAGACCGTTTGCTAAAGCTGATATGATATAGGCGATCATCGTCTTGTCAGAAAGTTTCACTTTTCACCATACTATAGCACCTGTAAGGATAATAATTCATATATAAATTACAGACCAGATACCAAAGGTAAATCCAGCTGGTGTGATGAGAGTAGAGAGTCCGTCTGAGAGAGCTTTTGTACTCATCCCATTCAGAGGGAGTGATGTAGCGAGATAATTCATCACAAGAGTAAAGACTGTGACGATAAGCCAAGAGATACGAAGTGCCATGATAAAGAGAGTGTGGATAAAATACTATAATTATAGTATCAACTATAGATAGAAATGCAATAAAAAATCTTCCTGATGAGGAAGATAATGGAATGAAGAATTATTTGGCTGTAAGTATGTTTTCTAATTTTTCATGTTGTTCTGTTGTGAGTTTTGGTAAATTGGTATTTACATCAGTTTCTCATTGAGTTAATTTTTTCATTTTTATAGCTTCAAAGAGAGCTCATGATGTACAGGAGAGTATCTGCAAATGACTTTCATCTAACGAAACAGGTGGCTTATTTATAAATGCTATGGTTTCATCAGTAGTTTTATCAGTTGTGTTGTTCATCGAGAAAATATTATACTAGTGAATTAAAAAACATTATACTAGTGAATTAAAAAACATTATACTAGTGAATTAAAAAACATTATACTAGTGAATTAAAAAACATTATTTTATAATATCTAAAAGAATATAAAAATTCAATATAATGTAATTCCTTATTTGTCAGATTCTTGAGAGGTTTTCTTAAACATCAAGTAAACTAAAACCATGAAGGTAATAAGATATAGCAAACCTAATGCTGTTTTCTTAAAAGTAAAAGTCTGAAAGTTAAATTCTTTGAGTAATGCTAAACCGATTGGAAAAGCAAGTAATGCAAAAATAATATTAAAGGTAAATGGTTTTTTCATGTAGATTATATAAACTTTCAAATAAAAATCTTTATTACTCTTAATTTCTAGTCAAATATTTGTTTATTAATATATCTTATTTGTTTTATGATTAATGGAGTAATTATTAATGATAGTAATATACTAGAGATAGCTGTAACAATTATATTTCAATATTGTTTTATTGTTACTTCTTGTATTCATAATCTTATTAAAAAAATAATTAAGGCTAATAATGATAATGTGAACCAATAATCTAGATTGATTATGCTTTTAATTACTTTTTTATTGGGGAGCTTATAAATTATATAAACAATTATAGATCAACCTACTATAGTAGATAAATGTTGTAATATTTTAAATATAGGAATCTCTAAATTGTATATATTTATTATTTTTGTTAAGAAAGGAATCGTTTGAACAAGATAAGCATCTTGATGTGTAAAATTATCCCATAAGATATGAGAAACTATTCAGATAATCATAGACAATATTACTATGCACCAATTTTCTTTAAAATATTTATTCCATGAAAAAGATCTAAAATCTCAAAATCTTGATTTCAAAAAAGTTGGTAAATTTTTATATAGATCATTCCGAATAATGTTATGAAATAAGAAAGCAATCAATAGTCAAAGCGGTAAATCAAATCGTAAAATTCAATGAATTGTATGACTATAGGTACTTTGTATTTTCATTCTTAAAAAATATTCAAAATCTGGAGTCAAACTACCTATAACTATTCCTGTTAATGAAATCCATTTTTTTGGTAGATAAGTTAATGGTAAAACTATAGATGGATGTGAGAATGTGAATGGCATTTTATTTTTAAATTAAATAATATATTTTATTTTCAGTTATTAGACAAAACTCACTGATACTTATATAATATTTTATTTTCATATTACTATTCTATTTGTTATTTAACCTTCTCTTCAATTCTCTCCTTCACCAACATCGCACTGACGATGACCATCGGTACTCCGATACCAGGATTGGTATTGTGTCCGACATAGAAGAGATTGGAGAGTTTCTTGCTATAATTATTTGGACGGAAGGAAGCGGTCTGCATCATGGTGTGTCCGAGTCCGAGAGCAGTACCTTTCCAGGCGTTATATCTGTCTTTAAAATCTTGAATTTCGAAAATACGTTCATATTCGATATGATCGATCAGATTTTCCCCAGTCATCTCTTCAACGATCTTTCGGATCTTATCACGATAGGATAATTTCTCTTCTTCACTGATATCGATACCATTCGTAATCGGGACGAGGATGAAGAGATTTTCTTTGCCGACTGGAGCGACGTTAGGGTCAGTTTTTCCAGGTGCACAGATATAGATCGATGGATCATCAGCGAGGACATGATGGTCATAGATAGCACCGAAGCTCTCATCTCGATTATCGTTAAAATAGAGATTGTGATGTTCGAGAGCATCAAGTTTTTTATCAATCCCAGCATAGATGATAAATCCTGATGGTGCAAATGTTTTTTTATTCCAAAACTTCTTCGTATAGGTCTGTAATTCGAGCGGTAACATCTCCGTCTCAAATCGTGCTTGGTCTGCATTGACGATGAAGAGGTCAGAAGTGATTGTTGTTCAATCTTTCAAGATCATATTTTTTACTATTCATTGTTCATTATTCACTGTAACTACTTCACTATCCGTATAGTAGTGTACACCATATTTCTTCCCAATCTTGACCAAAGCAGTAGCGATCGCATGGAGTCATCCTTGTGGATATCGTACTCCCATCGCAAAATCGACATGCGACATGATATTATAAAATGCTGGAGTCTGACTTGGAGCAGTCCCAAGAAACACAGTCGTGTATTGCATGATCTTTTGGATGATCGGTGTCTTGAAAAATCTCGCGACGTATTTGTCGATGGTAGTGATAATATTTAATTTCATCCCTTTGATCGCTACATCTCGTCTGAGAAAATCCATGAGACTATCATAGTTTCTGAGTGCAAATTCCATACCGATACCATATTGTTCACCAGAAGTCTTGAGAAAATCACGAAATTTCTGACCAGATCACGCTTCCATCTGTTCAAATTGGTCTGCCATACGATCGATGTCAGCATAGACATTGATATTTTTGAGCGTGTTATCTTCAGGATAAAATACCTTATAACTCGGACTGAGTTGTGCAAGATCGAGATGATCGTGGATGTTTTCTCCGATTTCATTAAAGAATTTCTCAAAAAGATCAGGCATGAGATATCGACTTGGTCCCATATCAAAGGTATAACCCTTTTCAGAAAATATCGATGCACGGCCTCAGAGACATTCGTTCTTTTCGTAGACAGAGACATCATGACCATCTTTGGCCATCAAGACTGCTGTAGCTAATCATCCGATACCTCATCAGATGATAGAGATTGATTTTTTTTGCATGGTAGGTTATAAGGTTGATAAAGTTTGTAAAGTCTATAAGCTTATAATGATTAATGTCTTAATGATTAATGATCAACTTCCATATCATATATCATACAAAGAAGGTGATATTCAACCACAATCATCGACGATAATTACCATTGGGATTATATGTTTTGTGGAGGGTGTTATCAATAAGAAGTGTAGCAATCGTACCAGACACAATCCATCCTAGAAAATTACTCAAAGGTACTCCAAACCAAAATCAACCTCATGGATATGATCGTAGTCCCATCTCTAGGGCTATAGGATCGAGAATCAGATCGACAAGCATAAGTCCGACTCATCATGAAATTCGTAATAGGGGTCAGGAGAAATTATATCTTTTTATATACTGGTAGATTCAGAGGACGAGAGGAGGATAGGTTAACAGAAGAAGTCGAGGTGCTCATCAGAGGATTTTTGGTCAGAGTTGCTCGCTATAGGAGAAACAACCGTAGGGAATACATGTCGTGATACCGATCGTCTCGATGATGATGCCCCAAAGAGCAACGAGTCATAGTGCAACTCGTCATGCTTTGTTATGTTTGATCCAAGGAATATAACTAGCTAATGCAAAGGCGATCGTAAACAGATATCCAACCCAAGCATGTTCTGGTTGGTATCACATATAGGCAGGAAAAAATGCACTCAGTGCTAATCCTATCAATACTAGTGAATATCGTCGTTTCATGAGTTTTTCTTATAACGATAAAGTGTTCTCAATTTATCACGTAGTGTTGTCCTACAACTTTTGGTAAAGACATCATAGTTGTTATGTTCTATCTTATCTAAGATGGATTCATACAAAAGAGCAGCAAGTCTGACCGCTTTTCTCCCTTCTGGTTGGAGATATTGGACTCCGTCGAGACTATGAGCGTACATAGTCCTACAATGAGCTATCATCTCTTTCATAGCCATCGTTCGTGAGGTTTTTTTGATCTCATCCATAATATCAGCGCTTTGGGTTTCATGGATAAAACGAGGAATGTCGTTATGAGAGAGACCATATTTTTTGAGAATCTCAGAAGGTATGTAGATCCTCCCCAATTGTTCATAATCTTCTCTCACATCACGAAGAAAATTCGTCAATTGCATTGCATTTCCCAATTCAGTCGCATAGATTTTTGCTTTTTTCTCGTGTTTAGGATCAGTAAATCCTATAATATGACACATCATGAGTCCTACTACACTTGCAGATCCGTACATATATCACTCCAGCTGTTCGTAGGTCTTGTATCTATGGAGTGTACAATCATCGATCATCGCTTTATAAAAATCCAGACTATACTGAAACGGTATATCGTTATCTTGAAAAAGGGCGACATACTTACCTCGTATAGGGTCTGATCTGTCATTGTTCGTATAGGCTTGAGTTCGTTCATCTCTGAGAGCGAGGAGTTTGGTTTTTGAATCAACATAGTGTTGACCTCACCCCAACCCCTCTCCTGACAGAGAGGGGCTATCGACAATATTATCAGGGATTCTGACGAACGAGTAGAGGAGCAGAACTTTCTTCGCCATCTCTTTTGGAAAAAACCCAGTAGCAATAGCGTAACTGGTACCGTAGTTGAGGATGCGGAAGAGGTGAGTAAGCAAAGTGTATAGCTAAAAATTAAAAGTTTACAGTTATGTGTTGTAGTATAGCATTTTTCAGACGGAGTCGAGTAATCTTCGTCCATGGAGCGATACTTGGATCATCTGCTTGTATACGATGGGTAAACTCATGGATATCGACTCGTTCAGTCGCCATGACTTCTGATGGGTCAGGATTGATCTTTTCTCCTTCGTAACGACCGACGAAGACATGGAGATATTCGTGTTCGATGAGATTTGGTGGAACTGGTGTCCTATAGATAAATTCAGTGAGGTAAGTGATAGTATTGTGAAATCAGAGTTCTTCTTCTAGTCTTCTCTGTGCTGCATTGAGGTTTAATTCGTCAGGAAAGGAATGAGAACAGCAGGTATTCGCTCGTAATCAGGGAGCATGGTACTTAGTCATTGCTCTGCGTTGGAGTAAAATGCGTCACTGATCGTCAAACAAATAGATCGAAAAAGCACGATGAAGCAGACCCAATTCGTGAGTTTTGAGTTTCTCTTCATATCAGATGATCTGATCGTGTTCGTCTACGAGGATTAAGTTCATTAAGCATGAAGACATTAAGCATTAAATATTAATGAATCAACAGTATAGAAAATATCAGCTTAAAAGCAATGGTAATAATAAAAACATAAAATGTCTTGCAATCATATATATATTATTCATAGTATGGTGTATACTGTCCGACAAAAAATTTAATACTGGACAGAAAATAAAAATGAAAAAAACAATTTTTTTCGCAAGTGTATTGTTAGTGAGTAGTATGTGTACTATTATGTCATGTTCTAGAGAAGATGATGTCAGTGAACCACAATCTATGAGTGTTGAAAAATTGGAAAAACAAAGAGATACTGATCGTACCAATTATGTTAATTCAATTAAAATAAATCCGATTATTAATACAAATATTAATGCAAGGACAACTCAAAACTTTTCTGGGACATTACCAAATGGCAATGACAAACAAAATGTACAATTAGGATCTACAAGTTGGATTGGCTCTTTTACATTTGGTTATTCAGTGAAAGTAACAAACTCTTCGTCCTCAAAAGCCCAATTAAACTTTGCTTTGTATGGAGTAACGAGTGGTGGTAGTAAATCTGTTATTGGCTCTTGGAAAAATGATATTCCAGCAGGAGGATCAAAACAGATTGATATTTCCAATACTACTGCTATTTTACAAAAAACTCAGTATAGTTCATTATTGGTTGTTGTGGAAAACGATGGTTGGTGGTTTAATAGTAATATACCAGTATATTATACTGTAACCTATACTAAGAATTAACTAATACCTTGTGATAGAAGAGTTGTAATTCAACTCTTCTATTCCTTTAACTCAATATAATTATAAGATGTTTATACAATCACATAAAAAACCTATTATTATTATTTTATTATGTTTGTTCTGTTGAATATGATCATATCTATGATACAAACAACGACTTCATAGTACTCTGTCAGAAAGATATCCAGCATGTTATGAAAAAATGACTACTATGTTTGAAAAACTCTATAACTGTGAACTTATACAAGATAATAATGCAAAAAATGATTGTTTGAAGTCTATCCCAGATGATGAACTTGTGACATTAGAACCATCATGTACTGATTTTTTGGATGAAATTAATATCAATGATTGTGCAGAAAAATATACTAATGATTCTAGTGGTTTAAGATCATATAAATGTGTACTTGATAAAGTTTGATACCAACCTAACTAATAATGACAAAAAATTTCTTAAAAAAATGACTGTATATGCTTTATATACTGTATGAATTATTTGTTTTCCCGTTAGGAAGTCCTATTGGGATTTTTTGTAGTTAAAAAAAGACGTAATAAATTACATCTCTACAATATGATAACTAATCTTCATATTTCATGATTAATGCTTCATGATTTTCATGATTAATAATTTAAAACTCTCTCTTCATCAAATATTCAATAAGACTTGCGAAGAGTGACTTCCAATGATCCGAGTACGGAAGCAGATCGAGACTATGGCGACAACGCTCTGCGTAATCAGCGAGAAACTCTTTGGTTTGTACGAGTCCGTAGTCGGTCACTAACTGTTTGATACGAATGATCTCGGTGTCAGTCAGATTATCTTTTCATAATCTTTCATTGAGCCAGTGTTGTTCTTCAACAGGCGCATGAGTATAGGTCATGTACATAGGGATTGTTTTTTTACCTTGGATAATGTCGCCATCAGCTGATTTACCAGTCACAGCAGGATCACCAAACAGTCCGATAATATCATCACCAGTCTGGAAGAGGATACCGAGATTGTTTGCAAATTCGCGAAGTTCTGGACTGATTTGAACATCACCTGTTGCGATTGCTTGCCCAAATTGGAGAGGAAAGAGAAAACTATAACTACTCGTCACTTCGATAAGATTATGTTGGATGATATAGTCCAATGATATTTCGGAAAGAGAAAGATAATCTGACAGAAATTGTTTGTACCATCATCGAGCCACGTCTTGGAGTGTTGTTGAAAGTATTTTGATAAGCGTGATTTTGCGAGACGATTTGATATCACTATCGAGGATCATATCTTGAGCAAGTGCATACATGACATCTCCTCCTATGATCGCTTGTGCATGTCCAAAATGATGACGATCTTTGATGAGTGATCCTGGAAGATTCTTTTGTAGTGCGATATGAAGAGTATCATTACCTCGTCTAATCGTATCTTGGTCGATAATATCGTCATGACTTAAGATAAAATCATGAAAAATTTCTAATGAAGAAAATATCTGAGGAGATTCACTTGCTTGGTATCAGAGTTCATCGGCCATCATCATCGCGAGAGCTGGTCTGAGTCTTTTCCCTCCTTGTAATATAAAAGAATGGATTTGTGATTTTCGCATATCTTCTCCATAGTGTTCAAGTGTCTGTGGAATGGTATAACTTAGTGATGATTCTATGAGAGAAGCATAACGAGAAAGTTCTGAAGTGAAGAGTGTCATACAAACTTAGAGATATAAAATAATGTATCGAAAGAGAAGAAATCAGATAATCAGATTGATATAAGGGAAAAGTTTATATAATGCAAACAAATCTTTCTTAACCATGGAGAGAATCATCACGCTTATATAGATTATTCATCCTACGATACTAAACCATCACAGAGTAGGAAAAGAAAGAAAAGCTGACAAAGCATAGAGTGTAGCACAGTAGATGAGTGAGTTCTGCTTACCGAGATAGACCGCAGTAGTAGTGAGTCACGCTTGACGATCTGGTTCGATATCAGGAATAGCTGAGTAACAATGCATCGCCATACATCGCAAGAGTGCGGCGAAGAAATTATAAGTTATAAGTTCTATATTAAATCCAATCTCATATCTATTGATCAATGCTGATAGTATTGTGACTCCTATAATACTAAATGGTACAGCAATATAGAGAACATTCATAATGCCATCAATAAATGGTTTCGCTTTTGCTCTCAGGGGTTTGCAGCTATAGAGGTAGGAAGTGAGAAGAAATGGAAGCAACCCAATAAGAATTGATCACATAATCCATCTAAAGAATATATGTAATGATCAAAATATAATATCTTGAGGATTACATGGTACGGTATACAGTCCACAATCCATTAATAATGTACATACAACAGCTCATAATCATCCTATAATTATATATCAAATATTCCGACCTATAATTTGTTTTTTTAGTTTATTTTTCATTGTTTTGGAATTATCTATCTTAGCCTCATAAGTTCATTTTTTTGTATTGAATTTATCGGTATCTCCATCTGCGATATCATTCCAACCATAGATCCAGAGATTTGCTGGGAGAGTAAAATATCCTAAGATAATGATGAGTATGATCAGTTGAAAAATCCAATCTGTTCATCAGCTTGACCACGAACTATAGATTTCATCCAAATATCAACTACCGGCAAAATAGATCAGCATAGGTCAGAGGACATAATGCCAAAATCTAGGACGGGAGATACGGATTAGAGTAGAGAAATTCATAATATCATAGAGTTTATAAAGTTAGGTTTGAGTGGATTTTTTATTATGATTATAGAGTTGTGATTCTATTTTGGGTGTATTGATAAATTTCTTTTTGGTTTGTTTGATAGGAGCTAACAGTAATGAAGAGAGAAGATATCACATGGTGATGAATAAGGGGAGTCAAATTAATGCATAAAACATAACTACTATTTTTCACATGATAGTATAGGGTACAATATCTCCATAACCAATACTGGCAAGAGTAATTATACTAAAATATATTGCATCAAAATATGATAATCATTCGACGATATGAAGAATATATGATCCTATAATAACGATACATGCAAAAAGTATAAGCTCTGCCTCTAGTTTTTGAGTTGTGTTAAGATTATTGATATGTCATATTCTCATAGTGGGTTAGTGATATGATTTAAGAATGTACAAGTTCTTTAATGTCTTGAATTACCTTCTCTTGTCCTTCAAATCATTCAAAAAGACTATGGAGATAACCATCCAAAATAAGTGACTGAGATTCGTTTTGAGATAAACCTCTACTCTGCATATAGAATAATCTTTTTGGATCTAGTCTTTCGATCTTACATCCATGAGAAGCGCTCACGTCACTACTTCTTACATCTAAAATAGGCGCAGTTCTTATTTTTACTTTTTCACCCAGTATAAGATTTTCTTCTGAGAGGTGCCCAGATACTTTTACTACATCAGGTGCGAGGATAATACTTCCATGGACATTGAGATCAGAGCCATCTTTTAATAAAGAGAGAATAGTCACATTAGCTTGTGCATGATTTCATATTAAGGAGGTGACGATATTGCTGTGGATACTATGTCCTTGTTGTCCTATACAGAGGACTTTAAGATGTAGAGATGAATTCTCTTCTCCATCAATGATAATGTCCATATGAGCGTCATCATGTAATACAACCAGGTAGTTCAACTCTACACTTGGTCAGACCGTTATTTTTTTGTTATTTTGGGTATCTGTAATAATTTCTACAAGTGTTTGTGAGTGAGTGATATTCATAGACACAAATTTCATAAAACAAAAGAGTGATTTCAGTATAGGAATGTTCTTTGTTATAACAAGATATAATTTTCATATTGATATTGGTTATTCTTTTCGTAGGCTTAGAATGTTATTTATTCGTTATACCATAATCACTATGTATAAAAATCTCTTATGATTCATTATTTTCTTATCAAGTACAATAATTATAAGTGGATGTAGTCCTATTCTAGAGCCTATAACAATAGATACTAATACTGCTCCAGTACCAGGACAAAAAATGTCACAAGAAGAACTTAGTGCTATGTTAAGCGGTACTATTAAAGTTACTGATCCTGAAAAACTTCTTGAACTTCAATATCTCAGAGAACAATGATTACTCTCTGAACAAGCCTATCAGGTTATCATTCGTTTAGATCAGAACTCAGCAGATTATTTTCAATGTCCAGAGCCATTATGTTCAGGCAAAATTGATAGAGTATCACTCCAACAGAACATGAAAAAGTATTTTAATAAATAAATTATAGTTATGATAGGTATATTTGATTCGGGAAGAGGAGGATATTATACGATGCAAGAGATAAGAAAACAGCTTCCGTGTTATGATTATCTGTTGTATGGAGATACGGCTCATATGCCCTATGGTGAAAAAACACCTGATGAAATAAGAAGATATACATTTGAATGACTCAACCGATTATTTGATCAAGGATGCAACATTGTCATTATAGCTTGTAATACAGCAGCGGCTTACTCTATTAGAATACGACAAGCAACCTATCCTGACAAAAAAGCGCTTTCCGTCACAATTCCTTGAGTGGAAGCTCTCATTGATTCTAAAACATCCTCTGTATTGTTCCTTTCCACGGTAGCTACGGGTGAAAGCGGTATACTTCCTGATCTTGCTTTGAGATATGGTTATGAAGGCTCTCTTCGCATACAACCCTGTTCATGATTGGCAGAATATATTGAAGAAGATATGAAAACTCCTTTTACAGAAGATAAAAAGAGAGAACTTATCTGACAGTATGTGGGAGAACAGTGACGCAATGCTGAAAGTATCGTCTTGGCTTGTACACATTACGGTGTCTGGTATGATACGTTTGTTGCTCTTTATCCAGATAAACGTATTATTGATCCTAGCCAGGAGACCGCGAAGAAAACCGTTGCATATCTCTCTAGACATCCAGAATTAGAGATGAAACTCACGAGAGGAGGAACTGTGAGAGAATATTGGACGAAATAAGGATTTAATTATAATAAAGTACAATGAAACATAACTGGACAAGTATTATATATGACATTTATACTTATGTATATTGGGAACCACAAACGATAGATTGTCTGCGTAAAGGTAATAAAAAGTATAATAATGAATCAGAAATGATAGAAGCATTACATAAACGTGAAGTAGTATTTAATCATATATGCAATGTCTTTTTGACATCTTTAAATACAGATCAAATTACTCACTTTTTCAATCGAATAGTTGATTGAAAAAAATATATGGAAGATTTCTATAGAATATATGTAAGAGATTTAAGTGATGTTGTTGCTTTTGATAATGTCTCTAATCCTACACAACCAGATATTTTTTTAATATGAGATAATAATACTATTTCTATAGAATTAAAAATTTGAGCAAAAAGTGATCAGCAACAAATATTAAAATATGCTTTTCTTCACTCTCAAGAATATAAAAAAAGTTGAATCAAAAAAAATCATAATCTTATTTTGTTGTGAAAATGATGACGATCAAACTTTTGGAAAGAAAAGTATGATTCAGTCATCGACTTAAAAATAAAATGTATAAACGACATTGATCAATTACAAACAAAATATTTACCATACAAAGATGATATCATAAAGATGATGCATGAATTAGATATTCATTATATTTCTTATAATGATTGGTATCATTATCTTCAAGAATACGCTATATGAATTTGAGATAAAAAAATTCAAAAAAATTATAATGACTTTATGAAAGAAATTAAAATAAGAAATTTATTATAACTGATTATTGAAATGACGAAAGAACAAATTATCGAAAAGATTACTAATCCCACAACCAAATGAGGAGAATATTTTCAAAGATTTTATGAAAATCAACCAGATTTGTTTTGGAAATTTTATGAACTGAATACTGATAATGAAGTTGATACATCCACTGGGTCAGAATTTCAAATTCTTGGAAAACAAGTAGAAATGCAAATGTTTAACTTAGAAAATATCCTAACTTCTCGTCAGACGGGTAGCAAGAGTACTGAAAAAACAGTAACGGCCTTCTATGATCTGGTAGAAAGTTATTTCCCGTTGTATGGAAAGATAGAGTAGATTGAACAATTATTGTTGATTGATGAGATTATTGAATCTCTTTTCTTGATCTAGAGCTCTACCTTGTATACCTGTAAGTCTTGGAATGAGCGCATTGAGTAATTGATATCCTATGATATTTTTTCTTGTAATGGGATGTCAGGAAGGTCGATAGCGATCGATTATATTATCATCGTTTCATTCTGAGTCTGGAATATAGGGATCAGTAATTTCTTTATAGTAGAGTGATCTTGCAAGGCGAAGTGTCTCTGGTATATCAAATAACCATTTGATAGGTATTCTTAGTGTTTTAAGGATTGAGATTACTAATCAGGTTGGATCTCGTTCATCGTTTGAATTCACTACCGATATAAGATCATATGCTTCTAGTAAATTCATTGGCATTCTATGGATTTCATTTTTTGCTATAAGATATTCAGAGATAAAGACATTATGAAATGACTTTTCAGCATTTATATATGGTTGTCACTGAAGCATAGTAATAAGAAATTGGTATTGTGTTGGATTCGATTGATAAAGATATTCGATATGATTCATAACAATTCATTCTTCAACAATTCCAATCAAAAGACTTACTAGGCTTCAAGCATTTTTCATCTGTTGAGAAAATTGGAAGAGAGTACTGAAATTATCATGACATTCTTTTTGTTTACCTTCATAACAAAGGAGTGCCGTATACAGACTTCCAACTCTAAATATCGATTGATGATTAGTAAAACGTGGTATCGCAGTAGTAAAATCTAATTGTGGTGGATAAAGTTCATATCAACTCATATATCTAGCAAAATTATTGATGTGATATTGTATAACTTCTTTGTTATCTCAACTATTAAATAAAGTTGTAAGATTGTCAAAATATAATTCTTCGATTATTCAACCAGTAGTTGTTTTACTATATGTATAATTGGGTTCTCAATTTTGACGATGATATTGTTGTAGAATTTCATCAAGTTTGAAAAGTTTTTCGTCGATTGTTGTTGGCTCATGATCTGTGCTTGAATCTTGCTCAGCTATCTTCCAACTTGATGGTAGGGTTCTCTCTGGAAGAACAAAATATTCTTCTCATGGATCAGTAAGTCAGTGTGTATGGAGAGGACGATTATAATAGAAAAATCAGATTACAAATAAGATAATAATTGTAATATAGAGATAATATTCTTTTCTCATGATATATGGTTATTCATAAAAAATATATTTATATTATAATATTATTTTCTATTATGTCAAAAAAAATGAGAACAAAACTCTCACTTTCTAGTTAAATCCATCACCATTTCAGTCAGATTTTTTGAGTTTTTTGTGTCTGATATCTTTGATGGTGAGTTTAGGATTGTATTCTTGTACGATCGTATTGATATGAGTAAGTCGTTCTGGTTTTTTAGCGAAAAGAGTTATGATATCAGACTGTTCTGGAAGTTCGACATAGAGAATGGAATAACGAAGATAGCCTTCAAGTTGTGAATAGTTGAGCAAAACAGCCAATTCGTTCAAAGCAAGTCTTGCTACCATATGAGGAGTGAACTGTTTGCGAGCGAGGGTAGACTTGAGGGAGGAGAAAATATGTTGCATGAGGTTGTTATTGGTAAATATCGATTATCGTTCCTATATCTTTTTCAAATTGTTGTGAACCACCTTGATAAGAGAGATTATTATCTAAAATAAGTGATTTATAGGTAATGCCTAATTTTTCATAAATATATGATTTCATTCTTGATTTGCTGAGAAGAAGTTTAACTGCTATGCCATTTTGTGATTTGATGTGAGATCTTATTTCATCTATAATTGTATAAATTTCTTGTTGTTCTGCAAGAGAAGGAGGTAGGAAGATGACTGTATTCTGTTGTATACTAAAACGCTTTGCAAAAATATCAAATACTTTTGATCTGATTATATCTTGATTGAATTGTATGCTTTTTGATGGTTGTATGATATCTGTAAGTATTCTTTTCCATGATCATGACAAAGAAAATGGTTCTTCGATGATATCTACCGTATAATCAATAATTTTTACATGTTGTTGATTTGGTTGTATGTTTTGAGAGAGAGAAGTATCTGATAGTGATGTTCTATTTATTATTCATCATAGAGAATCTGATGTTTTGGTTTGTTGACTTGAATCAGAAGACTGTATTGTATCATTATAATGATGAGATTGTTCTAGTATTGGAGATTGTTTCTGCTGAAATATTGTAGAGATTTCATCTTGTGTATGAGATTGATTATTTGCTTGTTGATATTGCTGTGTTTTTGTATTGTGAAGACTATCAAGTGTCTGATACATTTCGGCAGTAAGTGGCTTATCTTGTTTTATACATGCTGTACTTGATAACATAAGAGCAGTGGTTGCCAATCAAGTTTTTAAATTCATATCTGTATTTATTAAATAAATTATTTAAGATATGTAAATATAGTGAATTGCTGATTTTTTGCAAGCAAATCTATTTGCGAAAATATTCTATACTATGTTGTCAGATCCCACATGGCCCTGGAGCACAGCCATCAGCAAAAATCGATTTGATATAATAATAATTTTTATTAGCATGATAGAATATTTCTTTGCTCACCAATCTTCCGGTTTCTGTGTGAATTGGTCTATAATAAGCTCCATTAGAAATGAATTCGTCATTTGATTTGTGAAACTCTAATCAGTCATACATAAAACTTTCTGGAAGACGATCTATCAGTATGAGAGGTATATCATCTTGTGAATGCTCCATATATTCGATCATAAATGAACTAGAACTACCTTTTTCAAGAATACTATTTCATGAAATAATGAATGGAAAATCAATCGATGCTTTGATCATATAATTGTCACTAAAGTATGGTAAAACATTATCAAAAGCTATAATTTTCATACCCCATTCAGGAATATCGTATTGATGATAATATCAAGGAACTTGTTCACATCATAATGCTCCACCTCATATTCCATATCCACCGCCACCTTCTCACAAACCACAGGTATATCCTTGTTCTTTTAGCTCCTCAAAACGGGACATATCTTGCTCATTGTCTTGGTAAAATCGTATCTCATCATAGATTTTCGTACCAGTGGTATAGATAATCTGTGGAGGAGTTGAGATTACCTTATCTTTGGTAGTAGTACAAAAATTGATCTTCTGACACAGTCGTGTAGAGAGAGTAGTATTATAGTCTGCAGTGAAGATCGTGATGATAGCTAGACTGATCACTATGATACAGGTTCGTAAGAATGTTCTCATATTTAAAAATATAATAATGAAATAACTCAATATATTCAATTATAATATTAAAAGCAAACTAAATCATTCCATTGTGTTTCAATCTCTTTTTTCTTATACTAATTATAAAATTTTAACTTTGCACTCACTACTATGCTCATCATTTCTTGTCCTCCGGGACTTGCTCAAATAACCAAAAAAGAACTTACCTATTTGGGTTACAAAAGTCAGGTCAATGGACCAGCAACACTCTTTGTCGAAGATACGACGGAATCTGATATTGCTAAACTTAATATCTGGCTCAGAACTGCTAATAAAATCTCGCTTGTCGTTGATAGCGGTCAGACAACAACTTTTGATGAATTATTTGATCTGGTCTATGAACAACCTTGGGATAAAATTATCGGTGATAAACAAGTCGTACTCGTCGAAGCTTCCAGTTATCTTTCTCAGCTTGCGAGTGTCCCAGCGATCCAAAAGATCGTCAAGAAAGCTATCACGAAGAAACTGATGAACGGAACCAATGATATGCGAGAAGAAGATAAAGAAAAGGGGATCATCTATATCAATGCTATGCTCCATCACAATAAGGTAATACTTTCTCTCAACAGTAGCGGAGATTCTCTTCATCGCCGTGGTTATCGTATGAGCACTGGTGACGCTCCGATCAAGGAGACGATTGCAGCATGACTTATTATTTCTTCAGGTTGGAAATTTCATGAACAGTTTCTTGATCCGTGCTGTGGAAGTGGAACAATAGCTATCGAAGCAGCTATGATTGCCAAAAATATTGCTCCCTGACTTCAGAGAAGGTTTGCGTTTGAGGATTGGTTTTGGTATCCTAGTAAGTATCTGGTCGATGAAAAAGCAACTGCGAAAGGTCGTCAAGTTCACAAACCTCACGCTATCTTTGCATCAGATATTGATCCAGAGATGATCGAAAAAGCGAAAAAAAATGCTAAAAAACTCTGATTAGCAGAAGATACTATTCAGTGGAGTGTACAACCATGTCAGAATTATCTTTCATCTGAAAATCCTTTCAAAGGAGCAATGGTTACGAATCCTCCTTATGGTATTAGAATGTTGCCAGATGATATTGCTGATATTCATACGAGTTTGTTTGCTCTTGCTGAGAACTATGACTTGAGTGGTGGGATTGTAACTGCCTATGAACATGCTGATCGTTATTGCAAGAATCCTCATCGTCGAGCTCCCATGATCATTAAAAATGGAGCTGAGGATACGACGTTTTGGAAGAAGAAAGAAGAGAAATAATCTTGTTATGGTAATATAAATTTAATAGATTTTCCTCATTTAGAATATGGTTTGCTATCTATACCATTAGCAACTCATCCTGCATATTTGGTACGTCATGGAGTTATAATATAACTTACTTTTCATCATCATATACCTATCGCTCATGCATGAACTGCTGCTTTGCAGAGTTTGGAGCTTGCTCGATATTCACCAACTCATCGAATATTACCTCCTGCCTGTGTATCAGAAGCACTACAGTTACATGATTCTGTTGTTCATATGGATCAGCCATTTGCATTTGGTTGACAATCTGATAGTGTTACAGGTGGTGGTGTGATTGATCATGTATCTTGATTTCCACTATTGATTATAATGGTGTAATTCTGATTTTGCTTAATTTGTTCATCATACTCTTTATAAATTTCTCCATTATAAAGCATATATCCATAGTCCAAAACTGTTCCCCAATCATATCAAGGACATTTTGCAAATGGATACGCTACAGCTGATTCTAGCTGGGTAACTCATATGATTGCATAATTTGAAAATTTACAATCGTAAATACTATTAAGATTAGAACCAGTATAATTATAATATGCATACATTTTAGCTATTCTTTCTGCTCACATGATCCAAGGATTACCTCCAAAAGTATTTTTAGGATCTATAGGAATTTGTTTGAGATATCATCACAGATTATGTAACCAATTTGTGTCTGTACTTACTTCTCGATTTGCTGCATCAGGATTTGGTTCATGAAGAGGATATATATGATTATCTAAGTAATACATGGTGAGTCCTACTCATAGCTCTCTTATATTGCTAATTCTTTGTGTATCTAAAGCTCTTTCTTTCATAGAACTAATTTTTGGTGCTATAGAAACTCACAATATTCATAATATTGTTGTTACAATAAGTATTTCTATCAGTGTGAATCCTTTATAAGTCATATAGCTATAATTACTAAACAATTAATAAATGCTTGATAAAGTAACTATATATAATTATCTTCATAAAAGAAATAAACTCTTCAATCATTAATAATAATAATTGTCTTTTTGCTATAATAATTATATAATATGTATCTCAACAATCCACGAGAAGAGCAATTCCCTTGATTACAATCGTATGTAACGAGTGATTTTATAGAACCTGCACAACCCAGGATGATACAAACACATAGCAATAGGGTCGTTATTGTGACAGATAAGAATCAAATAATAGGTGAGGCAGATGGAATGGTGACAAGTTTGAAGAATCTTGAATTACAGGTTCGTGTGGCTGATTGTGGTAATATCTATGCTTATGATCCACTAGCTTCAGTAATTGGAGTCTGTCATAGTGGCTGGAAAGGCGCTCAGGGTAATATTACATCACGTATGATAGAAGCTATGAAATCTCTCTGATCTGATCCTCATAATATTCGTATCCGAACTGGTCCTTGTATTTCTTGAAAAAATTATGAATTCTGACCAGAAGTGAAAGAGCTCTTTGACAATAAATATTACGCATTGATAGGCAGTAAATATTACCTTGATCTTCCAAAACTTCATCGTGATCAACTTATTGTATCTTGAATACTCACTGATCATATTATTCAATCAGATATCTGTACGTTTGATACTAATAATCTTCCTTCATATAGAAGAAATGGTCCAGATGCAGGAAGAATTACAGGATCTATTATGATACAATAATTTTCTATTGCATATAACAATTGACATTTATATATTTGTTGTGTTTATATACTTCATATGCTATGAATTCAAATAAATTCCATGAATCATATACACCACCAGAATATATATTATCAAAATATGCTGATATATTAGTAAATTTTGCTCTGCATGGATGAAAATGACTTCAACTATGAGAAAGTGTATGATTGAGAATTATGCAACCTGCATTGCCACTATTGCCTCATCTTCAACAAGCTATTGTAAAAGCATGATGACATATGTATCTGAATTTTGTACCTCAGTATTGATTTGATAAACAATTTTATACCTATGCAAATAATGAGCAATTAAAACATCATTATTCTTGAATTGCTCATGCTATATTAGAGGCAATTGATCATGAAATGGTAATTTATTCACCAAGTGATCTCAAAGAACTACAAAATATTGATATACAAAAAATAAATCTTCGTTCTAGCACAAATCCTTATTTTAAGGAAAGATCTAAACTTTTTGATGAATGAAAATTATGATATACTCTAGCATATTATCCTACTGATTCAATGGCACAAGAGGCATGAATGACATTAGAAGAATATTGGCAACAAGTAATTAATGCATGCTATCTTGATGAAGAGAATCCAGTAAAATCATGGAAGAATACTTTTACAATGATTCATGAGACAAGAGATAAACTTACAGATCTTAAAATTCAATATCTTCATATCAAGTGAGCTGATGTAGATCTAAAAGTAAAAATTTGATCTGATAGAAAATGGTTATGAGGTACAGGCCGTAATATACCTTCTTATGAAACATTTGTATCTCCAGATTGGAGATGAACACAATGACGAGCTCTGTTTTCTGAACCATTGTACACAAAAGGCACACTCATTTCATGAATTAAATTAGAATTTAAAGATTGAATTGTAATAAATGCTACAGCAGAACAATGACAAGAGGTATTGTTACAGCTTTTGCAAGAAGAAAACTTCAATAAAATATGAGAATTTAGTCTTACAGATAAAAGAATTTCTCGTATTGATCGTTTTATGGCAGAAACATTATTTGATGAAAACAGATGATGAGAATTTGGTAATTTTCATATTGCTTTAGGTGATGCATATAAAGATAGTTTAAATCGAGATCAAGATCACTCTCCAACAAATCAAGATTTTGAACAAAGAGGATTTAATACTTCTTTATTACATAGTGATATTGTATCTACTACTGATAGGAGAGTAGTAGCAATATTAGAAAATTGAGAGGAAAAAGTTATTTATGAAAAAGGACAATTTACTTTAGATTAAGATTATTATTATGTCACAAGAATCTTCTCTCCTTATTCAAGAATATTATAAGTCTAATCAGTTTCAGCGTGAGATGGAAAATTTTACCGTAATGAAAAAAATAGGAAATACCGTCTGTGGCGATACGATACAAGTATTTTTAAAGATAGAACATGATACTATAACCGATTATTCCTATAGTGGTGAACCATCACAGATTACGAAAGCTGCTGCGGAGTTTTTTGGAGAATACGTGATAGGGATGAAAATCTGAGAAGTTCTGACACTTGACGCGAATTGGGTCAGAGCTGAAGGGTTTGAAGTCTCTCATCGTCGTATCAGATCCAGTATATCGGCGATATTAGCTACAAGAAATGCTATCCATGAATATTTGGATGATGGATGCATTGATGAATATGAGGATCTTATGAGTTAAGCAAATATCTATGGACAGGTAGATGTAGAAGGTAATTTTTCATAATTAAAAAAAGAGACAATCGCATTACGATCATCTCAATGTGTGTTAATTATTCTCTTTTAAATTTTTAAGCTAGTAATCAATAACCCCAATAGTAGTTTAAATTTTCTTTATCACAAGATGTAAAATCAGAGAAAGTTGTGGTCGAAGACATTCCTGAATACATAAAAGAATTAAAATTAAACCATTCATTACATGTAGAACCTGTATTAAATATAGTTGTACTATTCACAGAACTATCTGTATGCATAAAACCAACAGCATGTCCTATTTCATGAATTAATGCGTATTTTTTTGCATTAACATCAGCAGCTGGATTAGCACTATTGTTAATTACAATTTTCTCAGAAAAGTATCCCGGAGATTTAATTGGCTCTGTCCATGCAAAAGCAAAAGAATCATTAAGATTCGCCATATATACATTAATATAACCACCAACAATGTTAGTATTGGTAGCATCTACTATTTTGAACTTTACTTTTAAACCTCGAGCATTCCATACTGCTAATGCTTGTTTTAAAGCATTCTTCCACTCTGTATTTAATCCTGCAGTACCACTAGTGATGACTCTACATGTAATAGTTCCTCCAGAAGAATCATACATATGCGCTTGTCGCTTCATACGAGATTGTGCATTTGGATTTGATTCTATTAGTTTTTGAAGATCAGTTCTACTAATGCTTTCATAGTCATATGATGAATTCGTATGTTTATAAGGTGGTATCATATAGTATTCTTCATGATTAGTATTTGTTATTTCAGGATTTTCCTGAAAGAAAATACGATCTTTACTATACTGCAACCACCTTTTATACGTACTGTCAGAGATTATTTTATTATCTCTCATATAATCAATTTCTTTTTTAATTTGAGGATCAGAAATAGCTAACTCTTGATTTGTTATTATTTCCTCTAATTGTCTATTGTTTTCATCATCATTGTAACATGATGTAACTAGAGATAGAGGAAGAACGAATAAGAGTATAATAATAGCTGTTCGTAGAAAAGTTTTTTTCATAAATTTTGTTTTTGAGTTGTTAATAAATTTGTTGTTTGTTCGTGTGTTTTTCATACTAAGAGAAATGTTTAAATGTTGTTTAATGAATAATAAGAATGTTGATTAAGAAATAAAAGAGAATTTTTGACACAAGAGCTAGTATACGAAAATCGAAAAAAAAAAAAGCAAGTCAATTTCTATAAGATAAGTTATTGATATCTTTTTTCAAAAATTATCCTTTGAAATCTCATGTTTGATCAGTATAGATAAAAGAGATGATTTATTTTGTGTATAGTGAATAAGAGAATGTTTAGAAAAACCCAATTTGCTCGTAAACCTCTTCAGTCAGTCAAGGTCAGTAAGCCAAAAACTTCTCGTAGAGAAAAAATTGTACGATGGGGATTACTTGGAACTTTTTTGATAATATCATATTTTGCCTGATGGATGCAGACATGGGCGAAACAAATTGCTAATACTGTCGCTTATATTGCATGATCAACTATTGGAAACTCTGTACAAAAAGATGAATCTAAAAATATCAATGTACTGCTTGTATGATATGGATGAGGAAAACATGGTTGAGCTCAGCTTGCCGATACTATTATAGTAGCTTCTTATAATACTAATCAACATTCTGTATCTATGATTTCTCTTCCTAGAGATCTGCTTGTGTTGAATTGATCTGGAGATGTGGTGAAAATTAATTCAATTCTCTCTCGTGCATATAATAATAACGGTTGAGATATTAGATCTGCTGCACAAACTCTTATGAAGAGTGTTGAAAAAATAACAGGTCTGACTATACCATATTATGCGATGATAGATTTTGATGGATTTATACAAGTCGTTGATTCAGTTGGCGGTATTGATATTTATGTTCCACAACATTTTTTAGATAGAGAATATCCAGTTGATTGGAATGGTACTTATGAAATATTTGAACTCTTTGAATGATGGAATCATCTTTCAGGACCAAATACATTAAAATATGCCAGATCAAGACATAGTACATCAGATTTCTCTCGTTCAAAAAGACAGCAACAAATTATAGAAGCTGTTGCTAAAAAAATACTCAGTAGAGATAATCTCTCTATAAGTAAATTAGGAGAATTGTATAATTATTATACAACAATTGTTAAAACTAATTTACAGTTAGATGATATGGTGTGATTAGCTAAAAATGGAACTAATATTCCTCAAATGTTTGCGTTTGGTTATACTACGCAATGTGCTAACACGATATGGAGAACAATGGTAGCATGATGTGTTTTAAGAGATGCTTCTGGAGGATTATTACCTGAAAATAGTAGTGGTGGAGTTATTGAAGCCTATCGTGATACGAAAACATTCGCTAAAATTGTATCAAGCAATCCTGCATTTTTGGCTGAAGATGCTCAGATTACTATCTATAACGCCAGTGATAAAGAACAATCAAAATTACTTCCATTTGGAGATGGTATAGCCTCCAAAACTGCTGCAAAAATGAGAAGATATGCCCTTGATGTACAAGAAGTCACGAATACAGATCTCATAAGTACATGAACTTTTGTAGAAATCTATGGTACAGGAACATATGACAACACTATAGAATTGATGAAACAATTTGTTCCTATCCAACAAGTTATTACCTACCCTGATAGAATTAATACTCAGGGAGTAATGAAAACGTGAGAAGTCTATCTCTATCTTGGTGAAGACTATATACAAAATATTGGTCAGAAAGAATTTGATTTTTATAGTATTATATAAAGGTGAATATACAACACATTCAGCAATTTCAATCTTATATTCGAAAACGACGAGCGGAGAATCGTAGAGACTTGCCATGGCGTAAAACTACTGATCCTTATAAAATTTGGATCTCTGAAACAATGTTATGTCAGACTCAGGTGAGTAGGGTGATTACGTATTATAATGATTGGTTAAGAAAATTTCCAACAGTAGAAAAATTAGCACAAGCAACTACCAGTGATGTGCTTTCTGCATGGTCTGGTTTAGGCTATAATAGTAGAGGATTGAGAGTATTGCAAGCAGCGAAAGATATTGTAGCACGTTGATCTTTTCCTACTACCTATGTAGACCTTGTTACTTTGCCTGGAGTAGGGGATTATGTAGCGAGTGCAATCTTAGCATTTGCTTATGGTCAAAATGTAGCCGTTATTGATACGAATATTAGGAGGATCTTGATTCATCAGTTTTCTCTTGATGAAAAAATATCATTACAAGAACTCAAAGAAATCGCTCTTAAGGTACTGCCACACTGATATGCTACCGAATGGTATAATGCCCTGATGGATTATGGAGCATTAGAACTTACAGCAAAAAAAACTGGTATCAGACCCCTTACACGTCAAGGTAAGTTCGAAGGTTCGAGAAGACAAGTGAGAGCATGGATAGTGAAGACAATTATTAATTCGCAATGAGGAATTATCAATTATGAAGATATTCAACAAAGATTTCCTGATCGTGATGATCTTCAGAGTATTGTAGATGATCTAGTCAATGAAAAGATTATTGAAATTAATGACTGAAAATTATTTATATGTAATATGTAAAAAAAACTATCAACCATGTCAGGAAGATAGTGTTTTTTCTTTTATGAGATTAGAGATCAAATGATGAGAATAATCTGTTACCACTGATAGCTCATTTTGGTCTGATAAATTTATAGTTTTCTTGGATGCTATAGGATTCATTTCCTGATACTTTCAAGAGGAACGAACTTGGCTCATACCATGATGAAGTATCGATCACAGAAAGATCTAGTGCATAGTGTAGAGTATTGTTGTGTGATTGAAGAGATGTGGAAAATTTCGTTGTGGTAGATGATTTGTCTCCATCTCCATAATCTTCACTTTGTTTAAGTTCTCCTGATATCCTGAACGTGTTGTTATTGATCGAAAGAGAACTGTTGAGAGGAAAATCTTCTGTTGCTTTTGTAGTAAGTTGCAATGTAGGTGAGTCTGTTGTTGATAATGTTCCTTGCACAGGAAGAGAGTTAAGAAATGACTTAAATTCTTGTTTTACAGTTTCTGGATTATAATGTTCTTCTACATATTCATTCCAATCTTTTTGATGAGCTAAGAAATCTTTTTTGTTATCTATATCATAGGTATCTGAAAGGAAAGTGTCATAGCTCATTTTTTCGAATTTAGATTGAGTTGGTATCACAATTGCTGAAAGAATATCATCATAATACCATACTTCTTCCAAAGTATATGTTTTAAATTCTTCTGTATAATATTCTTTGAGATATTGAATAACTGATTCATCAGCAAGATCTTCATCTGTTGCGATATAATCTGGAGGGAAAATCATTTTTACTAAAGAGACAAATTCTTTAGAATTGGTATCAAATGCTTTCATCAGTTCTCTCTGTTGTTTGAATGTGAGTATAAGTGATCATGCATGAATTTGTTTAAACAGGTTGATATATTCAGGATATGTCAAAACGTTGAATTCTGAATCAGACTTGAATGTGTCAGGATAATTATTTTTTTGTTCTTGTAGGTATTCTTCGTAACTTTGTTGATCAAGCATAGATTTATACTCTTCTTCGCTACCGATCAGATCATATTTCTCCAGAAGTTCCATAATATGGTCAGTATCGAGTTGGACTGAGAACGCATTATTTTTATATCCAGCATTTTTTACTAATGGATATTGTTTAAGAAGAGTAATAATTGCCTGAGGTGAGAATTCTTGTCCAGATTTGAGTTCGTCTCTCAACTCTTTTGGAAGTAGTATTCTGATCCATTGGTTTTGTGCTTTGCTTAAAAAGGCTGCTATCATAGTATCCACATCACTCTTTATGTCTGCTGGAAGTGCACTAGTATTGAATGATAATGAATTGATCTTTAGAAATGCTGTAGTTGGAGTAAGTTTGAAATCGATATTTCCTTGGATTTTGAGATCTCTGATGCTAAGCTCATCAAATAAAGAAATACTTAGATTTGTATCAAGATTGATATTTCCTTCAGCATAAGTTCCAGATTCTTTTTGCTGTATGATTTGATTATATCATACTTGAGCCCAAAGAGACATAGTAGTGTCACCATTGCTGCTTATAGATAGTGTTGTACTTCATTGTGATGCAAGAGCATCAGTAGGTTTGGTAGGTGTAAGTGTAGATTCGCTTACTACATGCTCAATAAGATTATTATAGGTTGTATTAAAATCAACTGATTGTGCTAATCCTGATGAAGAAAGACTTGTAAGAAAAGCTATCCCCGTAATAATAGATTTTTTGAACATTGAGGAAGAAAAATAAAATAAATAATACTTGTATCATATACATTACAATACTATATTACAAGAGATAAGCTGAACAATATTCTTTTGCTTTTTTTCTTGTGATAGATATAGTAGTCGTAATTATTAATTTTTAATGACTAATTGCTCATTATTTTGGCTTACTCTCACTCACAACTCAAGACTTTCGATGAATGTGCATTACGCTTTCGCTATAAATATATCGACAAGATACCAGAACCACAGGTAGCGGAATCACCAGCTCTCAAGTTTGGAAGTATCATCCATGATTGTATGGAAGTGCTCTATAAGAGAATCCAAACTAGTGGGAAGGCACCAGTACAAGATGAGCTCAAGACCTACTTCCGTGATGAGATGACCAGGTATCGTGATCAGTACGATGCTGTGTCAGAATTGCCCTTTTCACCTCAAAATTTTGACGAGAGAATTTCGTTAGGTGAGCAAATGATAGACTGGTATTATGAGACCTATGCGCCGTTTGATCAAGCGAAAGTGAATGGATTGGAGCAAATGATCAACTTTGAATTACCGAATAAGTCCAAGTTTAGAGGAATTATCGATAGACTGGATATTAAAGATGGTCATGCTACGATTGTAGATTATAAAACAGATAAGACGATTGCGCCTTTTGCACAGTTTGAAGAGACATATCAACAGCAGTTAACCAGTTATGCTGTCTGGGTGATGAATAATTACTCTCACGTGGTGAATTCTGTGACGGGAAAACTGATTTATCTTCGTCTTCAAGAAGAGGTGAGTTGGGAAATTACGAGTGACATGTTAGAGAATGCTATTGCCAAGATTACGGACAAAATTACGTTCATCCAAGAGACACTTTTCCGTTATAATATGGGTGAAAAGGATGCATTCTGACCCACTGAGTGATACCAGTGTCGCCGATGTGCGTACCAAGTGATGTGTCCATTGTGGAAACATAAATTTCAAGATGATGAAGTAGTGATTGCTACCGAAATTGGTGAGACTACTATCAAAAAACTTGTTGATAAATTTTATCATCTCAATAATCAGAAGAAAGAGCTTGAAGATCAACTGAAGGGAATTAAAGAATTCCTCGAAGAATATGTTCACAACCATCGTGATGAGGAACGAAAGAAACTCTATGGAGAACAAGGTCAACTGGATGTCAGACATACGAATGAATATAAACCACAAAATGCTGAAAAAAATGATATCCTTAAACAATTTCTCCTTGAACACGACCTCATCGATTTACTCACTCTCCAAGTCAATACGGGAAAACTTACCAAATACCTCAAAGAACATCCTGACCAGATGTTTAATTTTGCCGACCTTATAGAGTTACAAGATAAAGTAACCGTAGGTTGGGCAAAGGAAAAGAAAGAGAAATAATATTTTACTCTTATTAATATCTATTAATGTTGTTATATAATTTATGAAAACCTGTAGAACAACTTTCTTATTCTGATCTCGATCATATAATCCAGGCATATCAATCATTGGGATTGTCGTGTGTTTCTAATCTCTATGATACATTGTCATTAGATACTATTAAAAAAGAATCTGTTTCTCCCTATGGTTTGAGTTGTGAAATTACTCCACATCCATTTGAGGCAGATAATAAACTGATCTTTACTACACGTAATGGTGATGCTGTAGTACAAGTTATACCAAATACTCAACAAGAACACATCTCTGAGGAATATTTCCAAGAAGTATTTGATAATTATTTTATGCATTCGAAATAATTTTTTCTCTTGTAGTTGCTCTAAAGATTTCTATACTTAGATGTTATGTTTAAAAAAATACTCGTCGAGTCACTCAAACAAGTAGCAGAATATCCACTCTTGGTCAGGATTGCTTTTTTGACAGGATTTGTAGAAACGCTCGGTGCATTCTGGAGATTTGGTAATACCTTCTATGTAATACTAAAACATAATATCGATATATCCAGTTTACAGGGTAGTTTATGAGAATATCTGAGAGCTATTTTTGATGTAGCTATGGATAATATAAGCTTTGGGACAGGATTTTTTTTATTACTCATGGGAGTGATTGGATACATGTTTCTCTATCCGATTGGTCATGGTATGATGATTGCCTATTCAGAGTATAAATCTGGAGTGAAAGCTTTTAATATAGCCTGGAAAAGATATTTTACGATCACGATAGCACAAGCAACTCTTTCTGTGATTACGATATGATCTTGGCATCTTCTTGCGTTTCGTTACTTTTACGATTGGGGTATCTTGAGTAATGTATTAATTCAGATCTTTGTTGTGCTCGTGGGAACATTTCTCTTAGTTACTTCATTTCTCTATGCCTTTGCAAATGTAAGTACTGTAGCAGATGATTTTAGTTCATCCAAACCTGTACAACAAGCCCAAGAAGCTCTAAAAAATAGTGCAAAAATAGCTATGGATCATCCTTTTGTAACGATTAAGTTTTTACTCCTTTCGTTAGTTTTGCAAATAAGATTTTTCCTGACCACAGTATTCGTGATTGGGATTCCTGCTGTTTTGATTCGATTTTTGATGCAGATCGGATTGATCAGTGAAGATAGTGCTGTCGATATTGTACTTGTTACAGCTGGAATTTTGCTCTTAGCTTCTATGTATATCAACTCAATCGTTGATGCGTTCTTCGCTGTTTATCGATATAAACTTTACAAAGAACTCAGAGATTGACCAAGTGATATAATAGTACCAGAATCATCAGCTCAATAACATATACTTGACATTAAATATATAAATAATTATAATTTATTCTAAAATAAAATAATAAAAATCTTAAAAATTATGAAAATAAAAAATTTTTATCCAGTTTCAAAAAAACTCCTTGTAGATATAATTCAATTTATAGCTACAGCAGAATTAGCTCATTCTACACAATCAGTAGGATGGAAAATTTGTCTGTTTAGTAGAGATGAACAATTTCATACATTATGGAATCAAGTAAAAAAATCATCTGATAGTGATTTGTTAAGACAAATAGTGCAGTTTATTGCTTGGAAATTTCAAGAGTATGAACAAAAAATTTATAGTTTTGAAGAAATTGGGAACGCTACCTTAGAATTTTGTTCAAGAGATGGTTTTGAGCAGTTGTGCTTTGAAGTTACAGGTCAGAATCCTGAAGAACTAATCAATACATGCATCTTGTATGATGATGAAAAATAAATACAAAAATTAAAAAATTAAAATTATGAAAAAAATCTTATTGATGTTACTTCTAGTGACGCTTATGGTCCTTTATTCTTGTGATCGAAATGAGGATTGTATAACGACAACAGTTGCACCGCTTTTCTATAAAGCGATGCCAGGATCATCAGAGCGATTTGGTGGTCAACTCTCTATCTATGGATTAGATTATGTAGATCCACTTGATATAGATGTAAATTATTATCGTATTGATTTTAAAAATGCCGATGTAATTTATATCCCGTGGAATGAATTTATGATCCTACGTGATCCTACATTCAAGGATAGGCTTGCATTTGAAATCGTTGGACCACCTGTTACTACCTATACAGGAAGACCAGTATCTCACATTCGTACTATTACAGTACAGTGTAAGATTAAATCACATGACTATTTGACTCAAAAAATTACAAAAAACTTTTAAAACAAAAATTATGAAGAAAAAAACTTTTTTAGATGCAGTGAATGATAGTACTGCAAATATGTATTGGCAGATAGCTAAACCATATATAGTACTTATTGGAATGATATTATGGATTATAAGTGTTTTTGTCTCTGCATTATTAAAGAATCCTCTACTTTTAATAGGTACCTGTATGGTTGGATTGATTGCAGCAATAACATTAGCACTAAATTATGTAAATAATATTTCTACAAAGATTGAACCTGAGAAAATTGAATCTGATGAATATGATCATTTCTATCCTGATCGGGATGGAATATAACAAGTTAAGCTGGTAGTAATTCTATCAGCTTTTTTCGTAAGAAAAAATCCCAAAGATTTGGGACTATTCTTTCATCCATCACTGGATAACGGTGAGAAGGGTTTCTTTATCATTTCTACTCAGATCTTCGAGTACTCGTTCGTAAGACTTTTTGAGTAATACGCCTAGTTGAGGTCATGGTGTGAGTTTAAGTTCCTTCATCAGTAAGTCGCCATTGATAGCGAGTTCTTTCATTGAGAATCTTCCCTCTTCTTCCATGATGATATCAATCAGATCTATTAAACCATATACATCATCGACTGCAGGAGCCTGAATAGGATTATACTGCCCAAGACGATCAGCTACTGTCAGAAGACACAAGTTTTTTACCATATCTGGACCGACTTGGGCTATCATTGGTCTGAGCTTCTTTTTATAGTGAGATTCATCTCCCATAAGTATTTCACCTATTTTCATATGTCGACGCACATATCGAGCGATAGTATCTATTTCTTTGGTGCTAGCATTGAGATTTTTGAAGTCTTCTCTGACGAAATCTTCTCCACAGATCACATGATTCAGCCAAGAGCTAAACATACTTCTTACTCCTTCTTCATCAAGTTTCATATTATAAGATGAATATTGTTCTACTTTCCCTACATCGTGATAGAGAGCAGCGTAACGGAGAAGTTTGTCAGTACTGAGTTGTTGTGCATGGTAGAGTACCATGAGCGTATGCGTATACACATCAAAGGGATGATATCTGAGAGGTTGTTCAACTCCTTTGTTATCGTAGACTTTGGGGAAAATCCATTTTAAGAGATTGGCTGCATCCAGAAGTGCAACAAATCCGAAAGGATTATTACCAGCGAAAACCTTATCACATTCTTGTTTGATACGTTCTTTGGCGATATGGCGGATGAGATGAGCATTCTTCTGGAGCGCAGTCCAGGTATGTTTTTCAAAATCACATTCGAGAGCTACAGAAAATCTCAATCCTCTGACGACTCTGAGAGCATCTTCTTGAAATCTACGATCAGGAGCTCCGACTGCTTTAATTTTTTTGTGGACGAGATCCTGTATTCCTCCGTGAGGGTCAAGAATGACGTGAACAGCGTCAGAAAGTATATTGTTTTCTAATGTATTATTTTGAAAATTACTAATGAGTTGGTGATCTTGGAGGATTAGTGTTTGAGAAGTTTCATCGTAATATCGCCCCTGTCTGTCTAAGAGTGAAAGAAATTTAGGGTCGGTGGTTGGCTGTTGATTAGTATCACGTACTATTGCGTTTGTTTTGTAGTAGTATAGACAGTTGATGGTAAAATCTCTTCTCTGACTATCATCCAGGAGTGAATCAGATCGTACGACTTCATCAGGATGACGTCCATCACTATAGGTTGTCTCTGTGCGAAAGGGAGTTATTTCGTATTGGGTAGTATTTCATTCTGACTTGGGTATAATCGTCATCGTTCCGTATTTTTCGGTATCGAAAAACGAAAATTCTTTATCATAACTAGTAATAATATTTTTGTTTTCTGTATGTGTTCCCGAGAGGGTAATATCCACATCATCCATATTGGTCTCTCTATTAAGTAAGAGATCTCTAATCATTCCACCTACGAAAAAAAAATGTTTCTGACCGAAAATGGCGGACAGATAGTTGTGATGATCAGATAGACGATTAAGATTATGAAATAACAACATGATCATAGTATAAGAAAAAAGAGAAAAAAAACAAGTTTTTGGCTTGCAAAAATTTTATATAAAATTATATATCAGATTATATCTTTATACATTTATCAACATCATTATGGTACATATCATAGAATCTCGTGAAGAATTTGAACTGAAAGTATTGTGATCTGACACAGGTGTCGTATTAGTAGATTTTTTTGCAGATTGGTGTGGGCCTTGTAAGGTGATCGCTCCTGTGATTGAAGAATTATCCGTAGAAAATACAGACAAGGCTACTATCTACAAAGTTGATGTTGATGAGTTACCTGAATTAGCATCACAATATGATATTTTTTCTATACCTACTGTTCTTATATTTCATAATGGTGTATTGAGTTGAGAACCCTTTACAGGTGTGTTTGAACAACACGACTATCAACAAGTGATAGATACACTTGTATAAACACATAAAGAACGAAAGAGTAAAAATATATTTCAAAAAAAGCTATCAAAATTCCTGATAGCTTTACTTAAATTAGGCAACTGCTTGAGAAACATTTTCAATAGCTTGATAGAGTGACTTGAATTTAGGGTCATATGAGTAAAACTCAATAGGTTTTTTCAAGAGACATTTTTTTATGATGTCTTGTAAAAGAACAAACTCTTCTTTTTCTAGTTCTCCATCTTGTATTGACACAAACTTATTAATTTCTTCTTTTTTAAATATCATTAGATAAAAAACTGTTTTGAGTTCTTTTGATGAATGAAGATTTTTGATATGAAGTTCATAATAAGGAATGTTTTTATCAACGCTTTTGACTGATGTAAGTAAATCAATCAGGACGTTAATTAATTGTGCAGCTAAAGGTATAACATCTTGTTTCATAATAATTTTATTTTTTATTTTAACGTAGCTTTGATAGTAGCTATTTAAACATATAAAATCAAGGAGAAATAAGATGATCTCTTGATTTTTTCTCTTATATATCTATAAACTTTATAAACTTTATAAACCTTATAACTATTGTGATGCTTCCACTCAAACAAGAACTTGAACAAAGAGGACTTCTCAACCAATATACTGATGAATCACTGTTTGATCTCTACGACCAAGGTGGTCAGAAATTCTATTTTGGGATGGATCCAACGGCTGATAGTTTACACTTGGGCAATTTTGTAAACTTTATGAATGCTGTTCACCTGATGAGAAGGGGAAATGTCTGTATTCCTCTGGTTGGTGGAGCGACAGGAATGATCGGTGATCCAGGAGGGAAAGATAGTGAGAGAAGTTTCTTATCTGAAGACGTGCTTGCTCATAATGTGACTTCTATCCAAAACCAAATACAGTATCTGATCAACAATATCAAAGATATCCTTGGCGAAGACCTTCAAACAGATCCAGTCTTTAATAATAAAGATTTTTATAAGGATATGACATTCTTAGATTTCCTTCGTGAAGCAGGAAAATATATCACGGTGAACAGTATGATGTCACGTGAAACGGTGAAAAAAAGAATTGAAGATCCTGACAAAAGTATCTCGTATACCGAGTTTAGTTATATGCTGATCCAGGGGTATGATTTCTATAAGTTTTATACAGAACACGATTGTAAACTTCAGATCGCTGGCTCTGATCAATGGGGGAATCTTACCGTAGGTACGGAACTTATCCGTAAAAAAGCTAATGGGACTGCCTATGGATTTACTTGTCCTCTGATTTTGGATAGTAATGGAAAGAAATTTGGTAAATCTGAGTGAAATGCAATTTTCTTGGATACCAATAAATCAAGTCCATACTTTATCTATCAGTATTTCTTGAATATTGCGGATGACGATGTGGAGAGATTCTTGAAGTTGTTCACGTTCTATACTTTCGATGAGATTTCTGCTATCGTAGCAGAACATAATACCAATCCTGCAGCTCGCTATGGTCAGATGAAATTAGCAAGTTATATCGTATCGCTGATCGCTGGACCTGAAGCAGCAGAACAAGCAAAAAAGATGACAACAATTCTGTTCTGACAGGGTGATATTCTCGAACTCGTGAAGTGATTGTCTGCAGATGATATCCGTGCTCTCAACTCTGAAACTGGAGGAAGTACACGAGATGGGTCAGACATCTCTGTGATCGAATTATTGGTATCATCAGGATATGCCTCATCGAATGGAGAAGCCAAAAAACTCATCCAAGGTGGAGGAGTATCGCTGAATGAGGTGAAAGTCACTGACTTAGGACAGAAAGTAACACAAGATGATATCATTAATGGAGTAGTTCTTCTTAGAAAAGGAAAGAAAGGGTTTAAGGTAGTAAAAGTAGTGTAAATTTATTAGTTCAGAGTTTTATTGTCATTGCGAGGGACGAAAAATATCTTGATAAAGAGGTAAAAATACTTAAAAATTGAATATAGATTTATTGAAAGCTTTTATTTTTATTAAAGTATATATAAATGAAGAAACTTTTATTACTTATAATATTTTTATTGTCATTTGGTTATTCTTTTGCTGCATATACTGTTTTAGAGGTTATAGATTGAGACACAGTAAAATTGCAAAAAGAAAACAGTACAAAAACTATTACAGTCAGAATGATAGGTATAGATGCACCTGAAAGTACATCATTAAGGTTATGATATACACAATGTTTTTGAGATGAAGCTACTAATCACTTAAAATCTTTATTAGATTGAAAGAAAGTTAATATATTGTTTGATGCAACGCAATGAACAAAAGATAAATATGATAGAACTTTAGCTTATATTATATGAGAAGATAAAATAGACTATAACCGTCAAATGATTGTAGATTGATTTGCTTATGAATATACTTATAATATTAAATATAAAAGACAATGAATATACAAACAAGCACAAAAGACTGCATCAAAAAAGAATAATGGTTTGCGATCTAATTGAACCTGTGGAATGAATAATATAACTACTACAATTCAATCTACTAAACCCACAGAACCTGTCGTAACTACTCCAACTATTAAAGCATGATATTATAATGACAATAGTGGTTGTTACTATATGGATAGTAATGGTATTAAATCTTATGGAGTTTCTTCAAGTATGTGTTGATGATCTTCAAGTTATTCATCAAACTCATCATATACCTATAAAACCTACATAACTTGACCAAGATGATGATGTTATTATATAACAGAAAAATGAAATAAAGAATATGTTGATAAATCATATTGTAGTTCATAAATATATTTATATAAAAAATCTGATCTCTTTCCATTATCTTTACCTGGAATTTGATTCAGATTTTTTTTGTTTACCTCTTTCTCGGATAATATTTTTTCTTTTTCTTAGGAGTGGATGAAGATTTTTTAACAGGGATATAATGCGTAAGTTCAGTATGGAAAGGGTGATTGGTCTCGAGAGGTATTTCTTTACCGATGAGTTTCACGATTTGTCTGCATTGAGGAATCTCGCTGGCATCACAAAACATAATCGACTGACCAGCAAGTCCAGCTCTTCCCGTACGACCGATACGATGGACATAACTCTCTGGTTCGAGTGGTACATCATAGATGATCACGTGGCTCAGTTCATCGATATCGATACCTCTCGCTGCTACATCAGTAGCGACCAATACACGAATTTCTCCAGATTTTAGACGAGAAAGCGCATGTTGTCTAGCAGATTGTGACTTGTTTCCATGGATGGCAGCACTTGGTATTTTTGCTTGAGCAAGGATTTTTTCTACTTTGTTAGCTCCATGTTTGGTCTTCGTAAAGACTACGGCATTCTTGATTTCTGAGTTTTCAAGAAGATGTAAGAGAAGATTTTTTTTATCTTCAAAACGAACGGTATACAACGATTGAGTAATCGTATCGACAGTGGAAGAAGCTGGAGTTACGGTAATATGGATAGGATCATTTAGCATTCATTTGGAGAGTTCTACTACTTTTGGAGCTACGGTAGCTGAGAAGAACAATGATTGTCTCTGTTTACGTGGAAGATGTCAGATTATTGTTTTTATATCATGAATAAATCACATATCGAGCATACGATCAGCTTCATCGAGGACAAAAATTTGGATATCTGACAGTCTTATGAAGTTCTGATTGACTAAATCGAGTAATCTTCCTGGTGTTGCGACGAGGATATCAACTCATTTACGCAATTGTTTAATCTGAGGGTTTTGAGATACTCCACCGTAGATAACGGTATTGGTAAGATTCGTATATTGTGCATAATCATTGATACTTTCACCGATTTGGATAGCAAGTTCTCTAGTGGGAGTAAGGATAAGAGCACGAATTGGAGGACGTTTGTATTTTTTCTTTGGTAGGGTGGTTTGATAGACTTCTTGATCGAGGAGTTGAAGAAGCGGTAGAGAGAAAGCAGCAGTCTTACCAGTACCAGTCTGAGCACATCAGAAGACATCTTTACCTTCGAGAATATGAGGTATAGCTTGCTCTTGGATAGGACTTGGTGTGGTATATCAGAGTCAGTCTAATGCGTCGAGAAACTTCTTATCTAATCAGAGGTCGGAAAATAATGTCATAAGGTTTATTATATCATAAAGTGATAGACTATAGTAATGTGAGTATACAAAAAACCTTGCAAGGTGCAAGGAGTAATATGAGAGAACGAGAGTTGTTCTTACTCAAAATCAAATTCTTTTAAGTCTTCTGTCATGGCTTCTAAGATACCATTTCTATCGACATCAGTAATGAGCAGTGTTTTGTTTATATTTGATCTGGGATGATTTCTCCGATCCACTACTGTTTGTCATTTTGTATGTTCACCCACTGTTTCTACTGCAAGATCGACAAATGATCCTTTATACAGATGTGGATAGGCGAGAAATCAAATCGTATGAGCATCATGGACAAAGAATCCATTGTTGTAATGAGTTTCGCGGAATTTTCTGTTAGTATTGATCGTGAATTGTGTAAGTTCTCTGATAAATTGTGCTTTCGTACTATGATTTACTTGTCCTACAATAGCTTCTGTTTCTTCTGGCGAATAAACAAAACTTGTTGTTACATCAAGAGGGATAAGAATAAGATTGTTACATGCTTTTACGACGATATCAGCACTTGGTGCATCGTACCAAATATTAAATTCTGCTACTGGTGTAACATTACCACCAACTTGACTTGCACCACCCATAGCGATGATATACTGACACTGGGTCAGGATACCTGGTTCTTTTCTCTCTGCAGCTGCAAGATTCGTGAGTGGTCCTGTCGCAAGAATAGTGAGTCCAGGATTTTCTTTGATGGTTTTGATAATGAGATCTACACTATTGAGGGTCTCAGATGGAAGGTTGACGGGAGGAAGGAGTGAGCTTAGTCAACCAATACCGTCTTCTCCATGAATGTGACTGGCATTAGCTGAACCCATAACTGGTCTCATATCTTTTCCTACAGGAATGTCTGTTGTTCCGGTAAATTCTAACATTTTGAAGGCATTGCTATAGGTATGATCAGAAGAAACATTACCACCTACGGTAGTGATTGCTTTCAGTTGAAGAGGTGTGGCTCTTTTATTGTGGAGAACAAGAGACCAAAGCAGTGCAAAAACATCATCAGCACCAGGATCACAATCGATCAAAAAGGGAAGTGATTTTGTATCAAAAAATGTTTTCATCTGACTTGTGTGGTAGTTGTAAAAAGTTATTCATCTTGATAATACTGATAAGGGAAAGAATGCCAAATTTGATCGCTATAAATATATTATAATGATTAGACTTTTTGCACAGTTGTGGTATTATGTAGGCCATTGTTTGCATTTTATAAAAAAATAGATATTATAATAATAATTTATCTTACGTATAATTTTATGTCACTTGAATATATACCAGAAGGAACATCTACAGATAAAGTAGAGTATAATTGTTATTCTTATGTTTTGGCTCAATTATTAAACGATGAACATATCTATGGAAAGTGAGATGAAGCTCTTTTACCGTATAAGAAAAAGAAAATTTTATCATACACTATTGATAGAGATTCTGATCCTAGTTATGAAATTGAAGAACTACTCTCAGAACAATATACTGAATGAAATATAAAAAAATTCCCCTTAATTGGAGAATTATATGATGCTGAAACTAATAATAGCATACATGCTTTTCTTATTGATGAAGATTTTAGGATTCATCATCAAAATGGTAATAATGGTCCTATTTATGAAAAACAAACAGCTCAAACGCTTAATCAGCTATTAGATGATGATCTCTATAGAGATACCAAATCTCTGAACATCAAATTCTTTGACATCAAAGAAAATTATAATTTTTTCACCACATAAGTCCCATCATTATGATATCAAAGAATATTGCGATAATATTCTTTAACACCTACTCAGGCAATCACTGAGAGACGATGATATCACGCTTGTTGTGAAATCTGTTCTGCAATAGTCATCACAGTACGTCCCACACCAGTATGTTGTGTAGTATGAGTATTATCTTGACTATTGATCTTCGCTACTTGTCCGTAGACATGAAGTTCACGAATCAATGCTGTACCTTCACCAAGTCAGTCATAATCTACTGTTTTTCATATATCTGGGAGTAATAATCTCGTGAATCCATAGAGATATCATTGTGATGTCTCCATAGCGATAAAATATTCTTTCCCAACAGAACTTCTATACGCACGTATGACGATACGAATATCTTCTGGTTCATGCGATCTTCTATGACGAATTTCTCTGCTACGAGTATCAAGTGATACAAACGCTCTATCTGACTCCGCATCGATAGTTCATCCTATAATCGATGTAATACTATGACTATCAGGTAGCACTTGATTTACAATGCTAGATAAGAAATCTTCTACCGTATCATAATAAGTAGTATGTTCATATAATCTTGAATAGATATGGCGAATGATATCAGTATTTCTCCATTGTTTGTAGAGTCACTCATGCATCAGTTGAGCGAGATTAGTAATAGATGAACCAGCAGCTATTTCTGTAGAAGGGATATCACGAATAAGTCTCTTGATACGAGTATAAGGTGGAATAATGTCACGGAAGGTAGTAGTAATAATTCTCTGGATAGATTCAGTTTCAATAGGTTTATATTCTCCTTTTTTATACAATTCATAGAGTTCTGTATTTGGGATAACAGAAGTAGGGTAAAACTTAATCTCATCAGGACGAAATGCAGGATCTGAGTAAATATCAATGAAGGTCTGTAAGTCTTTTTCTTCATCAGACCCGTAGAGTCCTGGCATCAAATGCACGGAAAATTTAAATCCATATTGTCTAAGCTTGTGGCAAGCTGCTTTACATTGTTCTACACTATGACCTCTCTTGTTCAAATCTAAGACAGTATCATTCGTTGATTGAATACCCATCTCTAATCTAGTAATACCAAGTTCTCTCCAAAGTTGACAATTTTCATCAGTTACATACTCTGGTCTTGTTTCTACGGTAAGCCCAATCATACGATGTTCAGCTGTTTCATTGATACGGATTGATTCTTCAACCGTGTCAGGAAATTCTTTTGTATCTGTTGTGCTTTTCGCAACTAACGATTGTACGGAATCTTCAGTTTTATCCAGGGTATCTTCTATAGCAAAGAGACTTTTATTAGCATTATGAGTGAGTTTAACTGTCTTAAGAAATTCTGAAAAAGTATTACAAGCATCATACAATCATTTGATGAATTCTTTTTTGTATTCGGTAGGATAAACATCCCATGTCCCACCAAGGACAATCATTTCTATCTTATCAGTATCGTGCCCAGTCAGATGAAGAGAAAGGAGACGATTATAAACTTGTTTGACTGGATCGAAATTATTTAATAAGGCTCTCATCGCTCCAGGTTCAGTATTGATATAACTCTTTGGCATGGTAAAATCATTCGGACAGAAGATACACTCTCCTGGACACCAAAACGGTTTCGTTAGTACTTGTACTGAAACAATACCTGACTGGCTTCTGATAGCTCTTTTTTTGAGTAGTTGTTGAAAAACTTTATGTTCTGATGCTTGTCACGACTGCACTAAATCATGGTATGTCTTGAGCATCTGCATATTACTTGGGAGTCATGATATTTTATTAATCCTTGCATATTCTCTCTTGAGTGAACTCACATGATCTTTATTCAAGTTCGGTGTCTGCAAAAGAGCAAGAACCAGTTGTTCTAATGTCATAAAAATAGATTTATAAGGTGTATAAAGTTATAGAAAGCTGTTTATGAAACAGATAAAATTATAAGGAATATCATCAAGAAAGCAATGAAAATTAGAAATGTCTACTTTCTATTGATATTATATTACCTTATCAGTATAAGTGTCGCTTCAAAAATAAAACAATAAAATAATATAATATGACAACACTCGAAAACACAATAGTTTTAGTTTACCAAAATCAGGTTAAATTAACAGAAGAGCAAAAAGAATATCTTCAAAACATTATTACTCCTATTGTAACAGGGATTAATTTAAAAGACAAAATTTTTATCAGGTATGATAATAATACAATTTCAAAAGAAATAGTAGATTATATAATACCTATTTTAGAAGCTGGAGTCTTTGATCATTTAATTTTAGATACAAAATTTTATGAAGAAAAAATGGATAATGAAATAGATCATTACTTATGTTCTAGATTACCAGAAGATGCTCAACAAGTGATAGTTATTTCTGAAAAAGACTTTTTCAACTCTGGACACAAAAGTTTTATAAAGCTTTATAAAAGCTATGAAAACTTAAAGCTTTACCATTAAGACCTTGTTATACAAGGTCTTTTTTATAAAAAAGCAATAATCTTCTCTTGTATATCTTCCATCTCCTCATCACTGAACGTTAAAGTATCTGATGTACGAATATCTCCGATATTTTCTGATGGTATGAGATGAATATGCGTATGTGGTACATCTCGACCAGCGATGATGAGTTGCGTTCTTTTACATCCTGTTGCTTGATCGAGAGCTTTGGAGATTGTTTGAGCTGCAGTCATGAGAGCTGTCGCATAGTCTGCAGGAACATCAGCAAAATAATCGACTTCAATCTTTGGTACCACTAAGGTATGTCCACGAGTGGCTGGATGAATATCTAAGAATGCATAAACTTTCTCATTCTCATAAATTTTGTATGATGGAATTTCTCAATTGATGATTTTGGTGAAGATGGATGACATGAGGATGGTTCAAGAATAAAGATATTATTGATTACAAATATTTTTATATCAATCAAACAAAGCAATTGTATTTTCTTTATCTTTTAATATTATAGTGATTTGTTGATATGTATTTTCTTTATCTTTTGAAATAATATCTACACTCCAAAGATTTGGTCATGTTGTAAGACGGGAAGTTCTATCCAATGAAAAAGTTTTATTACAAGGGAAAAATGTTATCTCTCATTGTATAGTAATATCATTGTTGATATCATATCATAGCAAATAACGTAGAAAAAAATCTTCAGTATCTAAGTATTGATATTCAGGGGCTATATTTTGTAGCATCAGTGCTGATCATCACGATGCTCACATCACATCACTAACACCACTATCAAGCGATGAAGAATATGATGAGAACACAGCAGTAGGAATAAATTCAGGATTGTTTTCACTTCACTGTTTACTACTTCTCTCTATTGGATCTTTACTATTTTGTATGTTAGACTGAGGTTGCTCACTGTATTTATGTTGTTGTGACTCAACAACATCAGATGATGTAGTAACGTTATCTAGTGAGACATTGTTGTTTACTACTGGTTGAGTTTTTTTAGTACTAAATTGGGTTTCAGTTCATGAGAGAAGAGGAGTTTCTCATTGGTATTGAAGTCATGGAGTAGCTTCGTTTATTGGTATTTGTGAGGGCTGAATAACAGGATTGTATGGCAATGCCAGAAAAATAATTACACCAAGTACTACTGCAGGTAATCCATAACTAATAAGACGTGCAAGTCGATTGATATGTGGGTTTGATTGAGGAGGATTAGATTTAAGATTATTAAGATACTGTACATGATATTCTAGTCTTGACTTAAGATTGCTTTGAAAATGAGGATCAATATCTACAGATGGTGTATGTTCAGTCATACGTTCAAGTAGTCAGACAATCTCTTTTTTTTGTGATACTAAAGATGGATCCTGAGACAGGAGTTCTTGATATAATTGTTCTAGGTTACAGTCATTGCGAGGCACGAAGCAATCTATTTATAATATAAAATATATAATCATCATCAACGTTCCGAGTTCAGCACAAATGATTTTGAGCTCTTTCATAGCGTTACTAAAGTCTTTGCGAAGGGATGTCTCAGGACGACCTGTTATGGCAGAGATTTCTTCATAGCTGAGTCATTCTCGTAATCTCATAATGATAATATCTTTTTTTGTAGTCCCTAATTGGTCAAGTTCATGAAGTATCTGTTCACTGATATAACGATTATTTTCTTCTTTTGTGATATCTTCTTGAGATTCGTAGTCTAGATCTTCATCTAAACTTTCAGGATTTTGCTTTTTATAACTATCTAAAAGAGTATTGTTGGCTATCGTATATAATCGTGAACGAAAAGAATTCTCAGTCTTATAGTGTAATTGATCAATTTTATCAAATGCTTTAAAAAAAGTATCAGAAACGATATCTTCAGTGAGAGCTTGATTCAGTGTTTTGTAATAGATGTGATTGTAAATGACTTGAAAATACCTATCATACAGTATTCAAAACGCTTGATTCTGACCCGATTGGAGTTGTGCTATAAGTTCTTGTTCGTCTTGCATACCTATGAATGTAGGCAATGAGAGAAAGATTTCAAGACAAAATGAAAACCTCCTGAAAAGCAGGAGGTTATCTTGAAATTGATTGGTAAATATACTATTAAGTCTATTTAACCAGGCGCTCGAATTCTTCGCATATTACATAGTTCTTCATTTGTGGGTGTTATTCTGACCCAGCCGGTTGATTGGAGATAATAAATAATTTTTTGTTGCTAAGCTTTTGCTCAGAGTCTCGAATGTAATTCATGTCTTTTAACTGTTTTTTGTCGCCAGTATACATGGCTCCCGGTTGTTACTGATTTTTTAAATTAATACTTTTGTTGGTTAGTGCTAAGATACCACCAACTGTGACTGCTGTTAAGACACCAAGTCCAACTTTGAATACAGTCGTTTTTGCAAACTTTTTCATTTACAGAATTTGTTTTTGGGTTACTCGCCTTTTCTTTATTATGACGATTAATTAGTATATAATGAAAAAAAGTATAAAAGTCAATATATTTTTAAAGAATATATATTTTATTAAAATAATAGGTATTTACTTGATTCTTGAAAAGAAAATAACTAGAATACAAATAAATTATATGATTTATTATTCAAAAACTCTCTATGTACATCTGCTCAAATTGCGAATACGGATCGAAAGTTAAAGTAGGGAAATGTCCAAACTGTGGAGGATTTGGTACTTTTATCAAGTCTGAAGATTCTATAACAACCAAGTCAGGTAAATCTATCATAAAACTTCAAAAAGCATCACAGTCACAAAACAACAATCGTCTCTCTTATCCCTTGAGTAATAAAGAAGTTAAAGGTGTCATAGGTGAAGCTTTTATTGCTGATGGATTTTATCTCCTTGCTGGAGAACCAGGGATTGGAAAGTCTACCTTTGCTCTCCAAATCATCCATGATATTCTTAGATGAACACCAGATCTGAAGTGGTGATATTTCTCCTGAGAAGAGACAGCACAACAAGTCATGGCAAGATATACGAGATTATACCCTGATCATCATCAGGTAGATGATTTTTTCTATGCTACGACTTTTGAATCTATCAAAGATGCTATCCAAACCTATGGATATCAGTTTATCATCGTGGATAGTATCCAGACAATCGTATCTCAGCACTATGATGGAAGTCCAGGATCAGCAGGACAAGTAAGGACTTGTGCAGAATTGCTTAATGATCTGGCCAAAGAATATCATGTCACGGTAATCGTGATTGGACATGTAACCAAAGGAGGGGAGATTGCCTGACCAAAATATCTAGAACATATCGTCGATGTAGTATTGTATGTAGAGTGAGATCGTACAGGCGATCTGAGATTTTTACGTAATTATAAAAATAGGTTTGGGAATGCTGATGGTACAGGAATCTTTGAGATGAAATCTAATGGCTTACAGCCTATTTATGATCCTGAAAAAATGTTTGCCTGACAAGTTAGAGCACCCGGTATTGCTTGGACAATAGGATTAGATAATGGACGTCCCGTAGTAGTGTGGATAGAAACACTCCTCACGAAAGCCTATGGAAAATTCCCTGATAGAAACTATGTAGGAGTGAATAGTAAGAGAGTAGATATGATCATCGCTATCTTAGAGAAATATATGTGATGTAAACTTGGTATGATGAATATTTTCTTAAATATTCCAGGAGAATTTCATTTGACTGATAGTGGATTAGATCTTGCCATTGCTATGGCTATTTATAGTGCCTATAATAATGAAATTCTCCCAGATAAGACCATCTGGATAGGAGAACTTGGACTCACGGGTCGTATTTCAGCAACGAGATCTCACGAGAAAAGAGTCTCAGAACTTCCAAAATGATGGACTATTGTAGATTATAAGTCACAGAACGATATCAGATGATTACAATAACATTCTATTGACTTATATGTAATTTATGTTTATATATCTACTAAAGTATTTTTATTTTTTTCTTATGAAATAATGGCAATTGATACTCTTGATTATTTCCCAGAATCAGCCTGATGATTTGATCCCATACATTTTACAACAGCAGAAGATATTAAAAGAATTTTCTTTGCTGATAGATCAGATATTACTATATCAGACATTATTATGAATATCACAGATAAATCATCAGGATTTATGTTAAGCCAGATGTGAATGACAGAAAAGCCATCAGAGGAGTATAAAAAATTTATTAATAACAGTGAAGAAAATGTTGAATAAACAATGCATTACCATCGATTGAAAAACAATAGAATGTACTGGAGAAGAGATTAACCATATTATGCTTGCAGATTATTATGGCATATCAAAGGCTGTTTTTGATACTTTTGTTGCAAAAAAAATTAAAGAACAAGAAGAAAATAACAAACAAGAAGACGAACTTACACCATTCGAAAAAAACTTAGAGATATACCAAGCTTTACAACCTTTTCTCTAATACACTATGTCCTTACTATCAAGTATGAAACATTGAATATCAAATACAGGAGAATTACTTACTATTTTCAGTTTGATTGCCTACACTTGCTTTAGGAGTCACAACTTACGCAGCATGACAACTTTTACAAACACTCATGAAATAAGTAATGAAATTTATTAAAAATACTAGATGAACAATATGAGCAAAAATATACGGCATATGAGAAATTCATATCTGACATAGCACTGAAGGGAAAGACAATTTAATTAATATATTAGAACAAAAATATAGTCAGTATTTCCCTTGAAAGCAAGTTAGCAATAAAACTAAAAAAAAACTTTTTAAATTACTATCATAAAAAAACTCCCACCGTGTCAGGTAAAGGAGTTTTTTTTATTTTAATGAGTTGAAACAGAAGTATATGATTCAAGAATTTGAGTTAACTCTGCTATTTCTTTAGTCTGAGCATCGATCACATTCTGAGCAAATGCTTTAATTTCATTTCTAAACTTCATACCTTCTTCAGTAACTCTAATCACTTTATCTTCTTCTGTCATTAATTCAAGCAATTTATTCGACATATCAATAGCTCCTTGATGATGAAGAATCATATCTTCTGCATACATTTTCTTCAGTGTATCTACATCAGTAATCGTATCAGTATTTCTCATCATGTTCATATAATGAGGAATATAAGTAGAACCTGAATACTGATCAGCTATCCATGTTGTAAGTTGATTGATTTCAAGAGCCTGACCACTGACAATATTACTAGCAATAGTCTGTAGTTGATCAAGTTGATCTCATAAAAAGAGTGTTTTATTGATAAGCATAGTTGAAGAATCTACAGCTTCTTGGTGATGCGGTATCATTTCAAACAGATATGATTCAATACCTGTAATCATAGATCCATGGTCCATGGTTCCTGAATTTCCTGTTCAGAGATTATAGATCTCACAACCATCCATAGTTGGCATCATACGACAATGTTCTTCAGAAATTTCCATATGTCCAGTCTGTATATTGTTATCATGAATATCATGTCATGATTTGTCTTGAAATTTAGATACAACTGCAATAGTAAAAATAATTAATAATACTACAATAATTCACTTTGTAATAAGATGAGCATATTTAGCCATAAGTATAAAAAGGTAGATACTAAAAAACTGTCTTACTGACAGTATCATGATTTGGTTTTGAATTTCAAGTGAAGAGAGTTATTTTATTTTACAGATGAGGAGATCTCTAATGTTCGTATATGTTGATCGAATAAGCAATACCAATCATAAGATCTTAAGTTCTAATCATGCCCATGGCAAAAAAGCAACCACACTAGACAGTCACAGATAGGTAGCCAACGTCAGCGTACAAGAACTACATCCAGCAAAAAGCGCTGAAAACAATCATCAGAACCATCCACTATGTTGAGTCGATTGAGGTTTATTGAATGCTGTAAGCTTATAGATTACTGAACTGACAAACAATCCAAACAAAAGAATTGTCGTACCATCAACAAACCAATTAACACCAGCATAGGTAGGTCAATAATTCCCTGCAATCAGAGCTCTATCACTAAAATATGTAATAACCGATGCTAAAAGAACTAAACCTAAGACACCTCCAATCAATGCAGGCCAAGAGCTCAACAATAATGAAAGATTTCTGAACCAAGATTTCATAGACTGTAGAGAAACTAAATAGTATAATAATAGTAAATGAGTTCGTTTTTACAATTTATTTAAGCTAAATATATAAAAATCATATACCATTTTCTTGAGATGAGATATAATAATTAAAAATAAGAAAAAACACACCCTATAGTATCGTATAACGAAGGTGTGTTAAGGGAATTATAATTCTCTTATGTCTAATGAGTGAATCATACGAAAAAAAAGATTTAATGCTTCTTGTAATGTGATTGTATCTTTATAGACACTCTTATCAACATCACTATCTTGATACCATCTTACCTGTGGTCCAAGATTATCTATCCTTACCTTTACTTGAGCAGCAGTTTCTTTAAATGAATAGACATATTGAACTACTTTATAACTATCCAAATCCTCAATATGCTTATAAGAGATTTCTAAATATTCATATATTGATCGCCAATATTGATACTCTTTATCTCTTTTTTTATATACAAATGAGGTCTGAGAAATATTTATTTCAGTATGCCAAATAGGATTATTGAAATGAATATTATCACTACTTTTTAATCGCTCTATCACTGTTTGAAAACTTCGAGCGGTTCTCTCATCTAGATTTTCTTTACTTTTATTGTGTTTCATATGAATATGTATTTTTGTTTTCAGAAGTACTATATTCTTTCTTGAATTAAAGTCAATACTTTCTCATATTAGAAAAATGTTTTATTTTTTCTCACTTTGATACCAAGATAGCCAAGCAGTTCGCGAACCACACTATTTCATGCACTTTTTGTCAGATCTTTTACGATTTTACTTTTTACTATTTTGGAAAGAAGTGATGGTCCTGATGAATCGTCTCACGATGAACTTTTTCTATCATCAGTATCTAATTTTTTGCTAAGAATTTCTGTTGCACTATCTCTATCGATGACTTGATTGTAATATGTGACTAGCGAAGATTTTTCGAGAAATCACTGTAATTCATCCGAGCTAAGCACATCCATTCTGGAACGTGGAGTATAATTATAGACGTGAGCGAGGGGAGTAGGGATACCCTTCGGATTAAGGGTCGTGAACAGAATCTCTCATACTCATAGAGAAGTGATGAGTTCGCTCGTGGTATAAAATTCTGTAATAGGATAATTCTCTACAGCAGTTTTCATGGCTTTACGATCTCTTTCCGTGAATGCTCTCAATGCATGTTGAATCTTAGTCCCTAATTGGCTGAGAATAGGAGCTGGAATATCATCAGGAAGCTGAGTACAGAAGAAAATCCCAACACCTTTCGACCTGATAAGCTTAATCATGGTTTCTATCTGTTGTTGGAGTGCTGGAGAAGCGAGTTGAAACAGGAGATGTGCCTCATCAATAATCATGACAAGTTTGGGTTGTTTGAGATCTCCAGCTTCAGGAAGTTGTGTATAGAGTTCTGCTAATATTCACAGGACAGCAGTACAGAAAAGATTCGGTTTACTCTGACTATCTTCGAGTTTGAAGATAGTAATTTTTCATTCTCCCTTGCTATTCGTGGTGAGCAAATCATCAATATCTAAACTTGGTTCTCAAAAAAGCACTTTCCCTTCTTGTTGCTCGAGAGTAATTGTTTTCCTGAGGATAACACTCAAGGTTGCTGGAGAGAGAAGTCCATATTCTGCAGAAAAATCTTCATTAATCTCTTTTTGACTAAGATACTTGAGCACTGATTGCAGATCTTCAAGATCAAGTAATGCTAATCCTTCGCGATCACAATACAGAAAAATAGCTGATAATGCACTCGTCTGCGTATCATTGAGTTCTAACATCTGTGCAAGCATCAATGGTCCAAGTTCTATGATGGTTGTTCTTCGTTGATATCCAGTTTTACCGGTCAGTGACATAAACTCTGTATCAAATCAATGAGGAATATACTCTTTACCAAACTGCGAATACCTCTCTAGTATAAAATCCTTAGCCTCACCAGCGACCGCAAGTCAGGAAATATCCCCTTTCATATCCATTACTAAGGTAGGAACACCAGCGAGTGCACATCCTTCTACCAGAAGTTGAACAGTTTTCGTTTTACCAGTTCCGGTTGCTCAGGCGATGAGTCCATGTCTGTTGAGCATAGATAAAGGTATCCCTACTTGGATATCGGTCACTTTTTCCTTATATTTGGCTTGTCAGAGTGCTACGAGTGGTGAAAAATCATATCCCTGACTGAGTTGTGAGTTGAAATTTTCTACAGAAGTCATTGCTTATACTAATACTAAAAAATATCTTATTGTCACCATAATTCAGTTTTACTAGACTGATAATATTCTAATCTTTCTTGAAGAATAGTTGCATCGACATTATTTCCAGAACCAATCACGATTCCGCTATTATATAGTCCAGAAAGCTGTTGGGCAGGTGTTTGTATATAAGGAGCGAGATCACTGTTTTTATCTTCTGCATCGAGAACATCGAGAATTGCAATCCTCATCTCTTTCTTCGCTATTTCATAATAGTCAGCACCTCGAGTTGTGTACTTCACAATTCATCGTCCTATTCCAAATGCCAAAGACAAGACAATAATAATTTTTGCAAATGTTTTTTTCATATCTCTTTTGAGATGAAAAGTAAAAATTCTGACAAGATTGTACGTATGAGTAGTAAAATTACAAGATCATTTACATATTGACTTTATATATTAATTTGTGTATAAAATACATACAAATTCGTCGATCATTAACAAAAATAATAAACTTATGAGTAAAACAAAAAAACTTTTGAAAAAAGTAAAAAAAATGTTCCAATCAAAAAAGCATTGGAAACAAAGAGATCTGCAAGTACTAGAAAGATTTGTAAAACGTCAAAAAAAGAAACCATTGACGATAAAACAATATTTTTTTGGTAAAACTGACGCTATGGAAACAAATATAGCGAGACAAAAACACCACAAGAAATAAAATAAAAACCTTAAAACAACAAAAATTATTATGAAGAAAATCAAAACAGAAAAACAATTCATTTATAAAACAAATGAATTGGAACAAATACTCAAAAAAAATTATGGGTACAATGTTTTCTTACAAGAAATAGAAGTAAAAAACAAAAAAGTTTATTTCTCCATTTTATTAGAAAACGAAACCATAAAAAAAATATCATATTCATTTTCAGAATTAGAACAATTAATGAAAATACACTATGGTAACAACAGTTATAATATAAGACAAATAACAGTAATAGATCGAACAAAATTACATATAGATACTATCAAAAATAGTACTTCAATATGGAAATCAGAACATTCTTTGATTATAAAACAATTAATTAATAAAATTCAAGTAATAATCAACGATAAAAGTCGTACTGAAAATTTACGTTTTATGATTGGTAGAATGTCTGAATGGAATGAATATACATCTTACAGATCTAAATTAAATCTTGAGATTAAAAAAAATCTCAAATCACAAAGAGATAGTACAATTAAAAATCATAAACTACAAAAAGAGTATGAACAATTACAATTACTTATCTCACTCAATAAATTAGTAAAATCAAGTAAGAAAAATATTCAAAATATTACTTACTATAATAATTTAAAATCTGATGAAACACAAACATTAATCAAAAAAATTGAAAATATTATTAATAACAAACAACTAAAATAAAAATTATGAACAAAAAAATTGTAGTAATCGCTGCTGTTGCAGCAGGAGATAATCTTATGGGTGGAACTAAGAATGATAAACAAATCATTCCTTGGCATTGTTCAGAAGATTTCAAGCATTTTAAAGAAACAACGATGGGAAGTGCTATGATTATGGGTCGTAAGACTCTCGAATCATTACCTGGACTACTTCCGGGAAGACCCCATATTTATCTTTCGAGAGATACTACTCCTAGAGAGAATGTATATCGAGCAGTTTCATTAGCAGAAGCCATAGGAATTGCTGAACAGCTTTCTGAGAGAGATACCATCTATATTATTGGTGGTGCTGAGATTATTAATCTAGCACTACAAGAAAATATAGTAGATGAAATTATCCTCACGAAAATTTATGCAGTGATAGAAGAAGTACAATATCCTGTATATTTTCCTCTTCATGAGGAACAGTTGAAAGAACAATGGGAAATTATAGAAACGAGTGATATTAGACCATCACAAAAATCCAAACCGGATCTTTTAAAGTATGAAATTATTAAGTACAAGAAAAAACATCAAAAATAAAAAAAATGAAAAATTACTTAGATTTACTTCAACACATTTTAGATAATGGTGTTGATAAAACAGACAGAACTGGAACTGGAACAAGAAGCGTTTTTGGATACCAGTTGCGCTATGATTTATCGAAAGGATTTCCGTTGGTTACTACCAAAAAAGTGCATTTAAAATCTATTATTTACGAGTTATTGTGGTTTTTGAAAGGGGAGACCAATATTGCTTATTTAAAGGAAAATGGAGTTTCTATTTGGGACGAGTGGGCAGATGAAAACGGTGATTTAGGTCCTGTTTACGGTGCACAGTGGAGAAGTTGGAAAGGAGCAGATGGAAAAGTTATTGATCAGATTACAGATGTAATCAACCAGATCAAAACGAACCCTGATTCTCGAAGACTGATCGTTTCTGCATGGAACGTTTCCGAAATTCCGAATATGGCCCTTGCTCCTTGCCATGCTCTATTTCAGTTTTATGTAGCGGACGGAAAATTATCACTGCAGCTTTATCAGAGAAGTGCAGATGTCTTTCTGGGCGTACCGTTCAATATTGCGAGTTATGCGCTTTTATTAATGATGGTTGCACAAGTTACAGGGCTTGAAGTTGGTGACTATGTTCATACTTTTGGTGATGTACATATTTACAACAATCATTTTGAGCAGGTCAATAAACAGCTTTCAAGAGAACCAAGATCTCTTCCTGTAATGAAACTTAATCATCAGGTAAAAGATATCTTTAAGTTTAAATTCGAAGATTTTACTTTAGAAGGTTATGATCCTCATCCGGGAATTAAAGCTCCGGTAGCGGTGTAATATTAACAATAAAATTGATTGAACATGAAAAAAAACGAAGAAAGAATCGAAGAGATCATAAACAATCTTTCTGAGGAACAAAAGAAAGAAATTTTGGATATGACAAAACCTCAAAAAGTTGGTGATAATCAAAATTATGACAAAAAATGTAATTTCATCATTCAATGCGGTTTCGCAATCTATGAATTTGATGAAGTAAAAAAAGCTCTCCAACAACAGAGAGATGAACCAAAATAATTCAAAAATTGAATAAAATGAATAAAAATCTAGAAACATTAACGCGAATAATTAGAGAACATTTGCCCAAACTCATGCAACTTGAGGATGGATGTCAGGTTGAAGCAGACGGTATTGATAAAGAAATTACTATTGGGAAAGAGGCTTATGAAGCTTCACCGGATGGTTATTTAATAGATTTACAAGCTCCAGCAGAGGCACGACATAAATATCGTAAAATTACGAAAATTATTGGTAAAGAGCCACAACTGAATCATGTATTATCATGGTTTAAACAAACGATATCTCACAAAATATTCGATTATTGTGAGATAATAGAAAAATGGAACTTAGAGAGTATATATCTCAAGGACCAATCAGATGAGTTAATTAACTTTCTGATTAAAAAATCTCAATAAATAAAAAGCCATTGGATTTTCCTTTGGCTTTTTTGGTAATTCAAAATTATTTGATATAATACAGATAGAGATGTTCTTTTGCTAAGAGAGGAAGCAGATCATGGATTTCTTGTTTGGTTACTGCATTATACGATTTCATAATATCTTCTAGATTGTTCGTTTCGTTGTAAAGAAGGAAATCGCTTCCGATAAATTCTGCCATTTCATCACTGCTTTCGATACCCATTTGGAGCTTACCGATGAGATATGATTTTGCATTCGCAAGTTCTTCATCTGTGATACCTTCAGAAACAAACTTCTCTATTTCTTCATAGATTTTCTCCAATCAGAACTCAAATCTTTCTTTATCGATACCTGCACGAATCATAAACAGTCCATCATGAGTTCATGCACTATGTCTTGCTCAGATATAATAACACAGACCTTGTTTTTCGCGGATATTTTGGAACAATCTCGATGACATATTTCCACCAAGTATCGTACTTAAGAGTCTCGCTGCATAATATCTTGGCTCTTCTTTATAAGGAAATGTAGGCGCAGCGATAATGAGATGGTTTTGTTCTGTTTTTTTGTCATAAAAAGAGGTTTGTTCTGACGGAAGTGAGCGTTCATAGTGAGCAGCTCCTCCTGACTTCGTTGTTCCAAGTTCAGCAAACACTTCACTAATCTGTGCTTTCAATGCTGTCTGATTTTCTATTTTTCATGCTATTACTAAGATCATGTTGTCTTTGGTGTACAGTGCTTTCTGATGTGCAAACAGATCCTCACGCGTAAATCACATCACGTTTTCTTCAGGTCACAGAATAGATCGTCCATACGCATTGTCTCCATAATATCGTTTATTCCACTGTTCTGCTACAAGTGCTTGTGGATTGTCGTCATACATCTTAATCTCTTGGACAACGACGAGTTTTTCTCTTTCCATTTCTTCTTGAGGAAATTGTGCATGAATCATCATATCTGCGAGAACATCGAGCGCACTAGAAGCATGCTGTGGAGGACATTTTACATAATAAGAAGCGATTTCATCACCTGTATAAGCATTAAATTCACCACCAAATGACTCTACTGCTTGAGCTACATCTCCTGGAGTTGTATATTTTTTACCTCCCTTAAAAAACATATGCTCGAGAAAATGACTAATACCATTCGTTTGCTTATTTTCATAGATAGAACCTGCTTTAACAAAGAGTTGCACCGTAGTAGAGTAGGTATCATTCATAGGTAAAAAGAGAGTAGTCAGACCAGAAAGTTGTTCAGATTGAATGTTCATTCTTATGAAAAACTTGAAGATAAAATTTCCTATTCACTATAGGAGTTTTCATCATAAATGCAACAAAAAACTCCGTTTCAAAAAGAAAACGGAGAGTTAAAACAAAAATTATATATTATGAAAAACTGAAATTTATTTTTAATATTTATTTTTAATATTTATATTATACATATTTTAATATTAAATAGCAATAGAAAAAAATCTCTTCAAAAATTTGCTTTTTGGAGAAAAGAGAATATACTAAGAGTAGTTTTATCTATTACTTTTCATGGTATGGGATTAGAAAATTTTGAATTTAAACAAAGTAAAGAGCAAGAACTCTCAAATATTCTAGAAGGTTTTCATAAAGAAGAAAAAAATCTTAATAATACTATTACTAATAAAGACTTAGCAAGTGAAGAAAATACAATGATAGAATCTCTTAACTATAAGTTTTTACAAGGAAATCCTGATATTAAAGACCTTATACAACAATATAAATTTAAGATTGATACAGTTAATAAAACTCTTTCTTTTGATGTAGATATACCATTTTATTCAGAAGGTACTATAAAAGGATATAATAATTATAAAGTTTCTATTACAAAAAACTGATGATCTGTCTTTGTTGGAGAACTTGCGATACCTTGACTATGGAATGATGAAGATTATACAAAACCAGAAAATTATTCAAAATTAATAGACAAAATACACAATCGTATTTTAAAAGAAGAAGCTTCAAATAATAATAAAGTAACTGATTGAACGAAAGAGAATCTTGAGAATAAAATGAATGCTGCTAAAAAACTTTATAATAAAATGAATAGTTTATAAATCATATTATTAACGAAAAATCATACCATCATAATAATTATGATGGTTTTTTATAATCCAATTTTTTCTATAACTTTTTCAAATCATTCATCATGTGTAATGACTATATCAAAAGCATCAGTATACTGATCAATTCTTTCATCTATCTTATCATTACACAGTCCTATACTAACAATAGTACGATCATCACGACAATCGACCATATCTGCATCATGAAGACTATCACCGATAACAATAGCGTGAGGTTTATCAGATAATATATGTTGTAATGTTTTATATTCAGGATTATTCCAGATTACTGATTCCTTTTTATTGAGAGAATGAATAATAGGCTTGCTATATCATATCATCTCACCATCTTTACTTCGATAGAGTTTATTAGAGACTATAGATATATTTGGAAAATCAATTCATCGATGCTTGAGTAATAATCCTATACTATCTACACCGACACCACTTGCAGAAAAAATAACTACAGGAATATTATTATCATACATAGAGCGTAAAAAAACATCAGTTCATGACCTCATTATGAGTTTATCCAAAGTAACAATCTGTTCAAGATGGTGGTAGTTAAGTCATTTATTCATAAGTAGTTCTTTATGTTTCATCCATCGTTCTTCCATAGCAGCTTGACGTGTTTGGATAGGAAGTTTAGAATCGTGCTCGATTTTTACATAATAATCATAAAATGCTTGTGCTTGCTTGCTATAGTCTTCATCTAAAATATCGTTAGTATAAAGCAGAGAGATAATCGACTGGCTTCTCTTTCATTCATGATCAAAATAGTGATTCAGCGTCCCATCAAAATCAGCAACGACATGAAATTTATCTCTATAGTTATGGAAAAACATTATTTTTTCTTGTATTTGTTCAGGACGAGTAATAACTAATGACATGTGTAATAATATTTTTAATTAAAGTACTAGCAATAATATGCAATTCATATATAGAGATCAATATTTTTATCTCTTGAAATAGTCTATCAAAACCATATACTATGACCAATACTATCATTTATGACTCATTACTTAATTCTATGTCAGAACACACTACTTTTCATAATGATTTAGATGCGCAACACTATGACGCCTCACATATTAAAGTCTTAGAAGGACTAGAACCCGTACGTCAGAGACCAGGAATGTATATCGGATCCACTGACATCAAAGGATTACACCATATGATCCAAGAGATTGTTGATAATGGTGTTGATGAAGCGATAGCTGGATATTGTGATCATATTACCACCATTATCCATGCTGATGGTTCTGTAACGGTCTATGATAATGGACGTGGAATGCCTGTCGATATTCATCCCAAAACAGGTAAATCTGCTGTTGAAACTATTTTTACGGTACTTCATGCAGGAGGTAAATTTGAAAAATCAGCCTATAAAGTATCAGGAGGTTTACATGGAGTTGGAGCTTCAGTAGTGAATGCATTATCTGACTATCTTGAAGTTACTGTTCATAAAAATGGTAAAAAATATTTTCAAAGATATGAAAGAGGTATACCAGTAGAAGATTTGAAAGAAATTGGAGATACGGACGTAAGTGGTACAACAGTACATTTCAAACCTGATGGAACAGTCTTCGAAACTCTTGATTTTGTACTCAGTACTGAAACAGCAAGAATGAAAAATGCTGCTTATCTGACACCAGGAGTGACGTTTACCCTTGTCGATGAAAGGGTATCATACGCTCAAAGATTTTGTTTTGAAGGTGGTATTAAGACATGGCTTTCTAATCTTGTAGATAACCAAGAATCTGTTTCACAACCACATTATTTAGAAATAGAATGAAAAGAAATTCTTGTAGAATGTGCATTCCAGTTTATCAACACAACAAATGAAAATTTACTTTCCTTCGTAAATAATATCCCAACAAGAGATCATGGTACTCATGTAGTAGGATTTAAAGAAGCACTTCTGAGACGTATTAATGAGTTAGTAAAAGAGAAAGATAAATTTAATAAAAAACTTGGAGAATTTACCTTACAAGACATCTCAGATGGTCTGTATGCTATTGTCACAGTGAAAATACCAGAGCCACAATTTCAAGGACAAACAAAAGGTAAACTGGGTAATAGTTATGTAAAAACTCAGATGGATAAGATTATTTATAATTATATCTCTGATTTCTTTGCCCAACAACCACAAGAATTTGATAGAATTTTTGAAAAAATAGAGTTAAGTGCAAGAGCAAGGCTTGCTGCCGTTATTGCCAAAGAATCCATTATTAGAAAAAACGTCCTTTCAGGAAGTCCACTTCCAGGTAAATTAGCTGATTGTCGTCGTAGAGGTAAAAACGGTACAGAATTATTCTTAGTAGAGGGAGATTCTGCTGGAGGAACAGCGAAACAAGGACGTGATAGTGAATTCCAAGCAATCTTACCACTCAGAGGTAAAATTCTTAATACAGAACAAGCACATATCCAAAAAGTACTTGCGAATAATGAAGTAAAATCATTACTCACTGCAATCGGTGCTGGGATGAAGGATGCTTTCGATTCTGAACAACTGAGATATGAAAGAGTGATTATTATGACAGATGCCGATGTCGATGGAGCACATATCCAAACTCTCCTTCTTACCTTCTTCTTCCGTTATATGAGACCATTAATTGAAAATGGGCATCTGTTTATCGCTTGTCCTCCTATTTATAAAATCAGCCAAGGCAAGAAAGAACAATATTTCTATCCGCCTATTGAAAGCCCTGATGAAGCACTCAAAGCATGATGATTCGATCCAAATAAATCTTATGAAGTTCAAAGATATAAAGGACTTGGAGAAATGAATGCAGAACAATTATGAGAGACGACAATGAATCCTGCAACAAGAACAATGTTTCAAATTACTGTCAATGAAGCTGAAGAAGCAGATAAATTATTCCGTACATTAATGGGAGAAGATGTAGGACAAAGAAGACAATTCATCATGACTCATGCAAAATGAGTAAAACAGATTGATTTATAGGAGAACTTTCATTATATACTTCATGAACTATTTTATCTTTTATATCACACACTAATGAAAAGAACACTTATCCGATTATTTGCTATTCTTGTGCTTGCAGTCGTTGCTTTTCTTATCTATCAAGACAACAAGGTTACTCAAGATCTTATGAATAAAATGGATGAATTAACTATTGTAGATCCTACAATGCTAAGTTGAAATACTGTAGCATCTGGAACAAGTCTATCAGGAGATGAAACTATGACAGGAATGGATCTTTCAGGAGATGTAGTAACAGGAGCTGTTATGAATCTTAGCGGAGCAACTGAATCATCAGTAGATGCACCACTTTCAGGAACATCTGCAGAATAAGAGAAATACTATATAACGTAACAACCGCACAATGCGGTTTTTTTTGTTTGAATCTAAGAGGAGATTGTATATAATCATAACATGACTGAACTCAACATTAAAGAATATATCACTCAACTAAGGGAAAGACATCCTGATCTGGTCGTGATTATTTATGGTCCAACAGCAACGGGAAAAAGCGGACTTTCACTTCGTCTGGCAGATCTTTTTGCAAAAGAAAAAATTGGACTAGAAATAATCAGTGCTGATAGTCGTCAAGTCTATCGCTACATGGATATCGGAACAGATAAAATATCACAAGAAGATCGTGATCGTATTCCTCATTATGGGATAGCTGTTGTAAATCCTGATGAAGAATATACAGCACATCAGCGACAACAAGATACCAAAAAATGGATTTCTGACATCCTTGGGCGTGAGAATATACCAGTGATTGTAGGAGGGACAGGTCTGTATATTGATACGATCTACAAAAATTTCAATCTTCCACAAGACGTCAAAGCTAATCGAGAGAGGAGAGCAGAGCTTGATGAACTGGAACTTCAAGATCCTGGTTATTTACGAAAATATCTCCATGAGATCGATCCTGATACAGCGGTAGAATTTCATCCCAAAAACACAAGGTATATCATCCGTGCTATCGAAATTTATGAACAAACAGGTATTCCTAAGTCGATCATCGCACAAGAACATCCTGTTGATCATCCCTTATTGATGATATCACTGAACAGAAATCGAGATATAACCACACAGCTTATAAGAACAAGAGTAGAAGAAATGATCAATCGTGGACTTATAGGAGAGGTACAGTCATTACTTAGTCAATGATATAGTCCTAATCTTCAATCCATGAATGGAATAGGATATAGACAAACGGTAGATTGGTTGAAAGTTAAAAGTTGAAAGTTGAAAGTTGAGTGACCTTATAAACCTTCTGACGTTACAGACCTTATAAACTCTATTACACTCGCTTCAGTACAATATGCCAAGAGACAACGTACCCGATTTCGCAGATACCAAAAAGATGCTCATGAGCATCCTAAAGAGAAGGTATATTATTTGGAGGTGGGGTTATAATTTAATTATTGACTTTACCATTAATTTTTAATATAAATAGATCCAACCCAAAAATAAAAAATATGAAAACAGAATTAGTACTAATCATAGTGAGTATAATCACTGTCTTCGTTATACTGCCAGTCATCTATCGTATAGTGAAAACGTCTTACCAACGAAAAAAGGAAAAATCATATCCTATAAATACCAATGGATATCTATGGAATAAGACAAAAGAAGATATGTTATCTGGTAACATCAAATGTCGTTATTGTGGAAAAAAAATAACAACTGAAAAAAGTACTCCATTACATGAAGTATCCAAATTGTATGTTCAAAATATGGCAAATGATTATTTCCATAAAAGCTGTTTTGATGAGTTTCAATATGATTAACCTCTTTGATTTAAAGAGGTTTTTTTATTGGTTTTTTTACATTATTATCTTTGAGATTTTCTGTTACTTTCTCCCATCCTAACTGTCCACAAGCACTCTTTGCTTTACGACCACGATTTTCTCTTACCGTTACTTTAACTTTATAAGATTCAACGATATCACGAAATTTTTTGATACGTTCAGGAGTTGATTCTTCCAAATCAATAGCTGGGTTTTGGTTATACGGGATCATATTCAGGTGTGCATTACGATGTTGAAGAAGTTTTCCCAATTCATGAGCGACTTCTTTGCCATCATTTTTATCCTTAATCATAACATATTCAAAAAATATCTTATTTCCTGTCTTATCAGTATATTCATCAAGAAGTGCCATAAGTTTATCCAAGGGGTTCACATGAGCCATAACGGGGATAAGTTGCTCACGGAGTGGTTGGTTGGGCGCATGGAGGGAAAATGCAAAGGCTACAGGGAGATTATCATCAATAAACTGTCTGAGAGGTTTGAGCAATCCAGACGTCGATATCGTCACTCTCTTACGTGATAGTCCAAGGAACTTGGTATCAGTCAGATATCCTACTGTTTCTTTTACATTCGGATAATTCATGAGCGGTTCTCCCATTCCCATGAAAACGATATTTCTGACTTTATGGAGCGTTCCGTCTTCTTTTTTGCCCAGTTTCGTCTTAATAAAATTGTTGATGTAGAGTACTTGTCCGAGGATTTCTGTCCAATGAAGATTTTTTTTCAATCCCATTTTACCAGTAACACAAAAGATACATCCTACGGCACATCCTACTTGTGAAGATATACAGAGTGTCATACGATTGAGCTCTTGTCCTTCATCATTCGCATCTTCCACTTGGAAAGCATTATTGAAAGTCATATCTTCTCTCTTCTGATGGAAGTGATACATCAGAACACTTTCTACGACTTCACCATCATGAGTTTCAAAGAGAAATTTACTAGTTTCATCATCTTCTACACGTTTAATTTCAGTCAACGATATAATCTCAAAATGAGCATCAAAAAGATCTCTCAATTCTTTGCTAATCGTAGTAATTTCCTGAAAGTCGATAATCGATTGCTTAAAAATAGCATCCGTAATCTGTTTGATACGATAGGGTTCGATCTTATGCTCTTTACGAAAAGCTTCAAGAGCAACAGGATCAAAAAATGATTGTTTTTTTTCTGACATAGAATATGATTCCTACTAAATAGTGAAAAAGACTATACAGATTTCAGTTAGTAAAACAATCAATTCTCTTATTTTTTATCTTATATTGACTTTAAATAGTAAATAGTTATTATATATCAAAACAAAATAATAAATATATGATTATAGAAAAAAACCACATTATCTCCTTTTATAATGGGAAAAATAAAAGTAAAAGTAGAGTAATAGGTATAGTTCAAAGAGCCGATGACGTCATTATGGAGATTGTTCATTACGATATCGAACAATACAATAAACTTGAAAAATTTACTATAGGTATAACGCCTATGTATAATTTAACTATTCATGATACAGAAGCATCTATCGAGGAACTGATTCATCATCTTACAATTGATCAAAAAAACCTGATTGATGGTTGTAAAATTGAGCTACAACAACGACTCAATTACAATAAGAAAAACCCAATTAAAAAATTACAACGAGAACTAATGATGTATCAATCTATTGATTTAAAACTCGTAAAAAAACAATTTAAAAGAACTCTCAAAACACAACAACAACTAAAAAATCACAACAATGGAAACAAAAGTAGAAAAACTAAAAAAAGGGAACCTTATATCCTATCAGTATGCAGATAGTGATACCAACTATTTCGGGATTGTAATTGCTAACACAAAAAAAGAATTAATACTACAATCACTTGATGCACCGCTATTACATGAAATAGAAGTATATAATGAAGATGAAAAAAAGAATATACGATGTATACTATATTCTCTAGCGAATAAACAAATCATCAAGGATCTTTTAGAAGAGCACAGAAGATATGGTTTACAAGAGGAAAAAGAAAAATTAAAAGATTTTAAAACATTAAAAAAGAAAAAAGAAATCAAAGAGCTAAGAAAATCTATTAAAATGTATAGAAATCTAAAGTTTTTCTATCCGCATTTAGTAGAGACCTTACTGCCAGACTAAATGAGTATAACTACGTGAATGCTTTCATTGACGTAGTTTTTTTGTAAAAAAATCTGACACACAGGTCAGACTCTTTGTTTTTAATTCACCATGACGACATTAACGATAAGATATCATGTTCCAATCACAAGCATACCAATCAATGCATAGAGGAGTGTTTTTCTTAGATTTTTGAGATTACTTTCATCAGTAGGATTCACTAGCATTCTATAGGTCTGAATAATAATAATTGCTAAAATAATAAATCCAGACAATCACATCACCCATTGAATAATATTATAGATGATAGGTATATTTGCATTATTTAAGAATGATCATCAAATCTGTGTTACTGTAACAGCTGCACTATTACGGATAAGCTCCTCTTTACCGTATACTCATTCTACCAACTGTTTAGACGCAATCATAATAAACAATCCTACTACAGTTGATATAATAATTTGTTGTGATTTTTTCTGAGATTCTTCACTATCTGCTGTAATAAATTTAAATACACGAATAAGAAGAATAATAAACAATACTCCCATCATAATATAGAATGCAACTTTAATCAATGGCCATAATACAAGATCATAAAGTTGAGAAACAATAGTAATCATACTAAATCATCATTGTCCTATCTCTCCAGTTCCAAGAATATCATTATAGAAAACACCACCTATATATTTTGCAGACATAATAATTATAATACCTACCATACCTCGTGTTAAGAGATCTGTGATTTCAGATAATGCTTTATCACTATCACTAAACATAATTTTATATAAAGCAATAATAGCAAATAAGACTCATAAGAAAACAGCAAGAGGAACAGCAAATCTATCAATAGCCATATAGACTAATGATTTTACTCCACCAACTCATAGCTCGGAAATAGGTCCATCAATTTTATTTTTTAAAGGGTCTCTGACTTGATCAAGTACTGCATCAAATCTTCAACCAGATCTTTCAGTAACAGCAAATGATAATGTCTTGGTTGGATTAACAATAATCCAGTTTCCATAAGAAGAGAGTGTACAGGTTACTGTTTGTGTCCCCAGATTTTGTGTTGATATATTAGAGAGAGTAATGGGAAATTGAAGATTAGAATAAGGGTTGATAATAAGTGTACCAATAGGATTCGATGAAAATACTTGTTGTCACCCTACATGACAAGCAATTAATCACGCTGGAGTAGGTGTTGTAACGGTCGCAGTATCGGTACCATTATTACGTAGAATGACAACTAGAGTTGGAGAATCTCATTGATAAGCACCAGATCATCATGGCATTACTAAAGAATCTAACGACAATTCTACAGCTGCAAAACTTATCCCCAAGAAGAACAACAAACACAGTCAGAAGAGTATTTTTTTCATCATTTTATTTTATAGAGAGTATAAATAAACTATTGGACATTAGTCGTAATAAATTCTTTTTCTTGTGGTGATGCTAATATTTTTAAGGCAATATGTTGATTACCCGCAAAGAGGAGTCATTCTCCAATACTTGCTGATACAAGACGTTGTTTTTCTGCCTCTGATAGTCCAATGATCTGTTCAAGCGTTTTTACTGAACTCGTTGATTGTTTAAGGAGAAGTTGAAGCGCAGAATTGGAAACAATAGGCTTACCATATTTTGATCTCATAAAATCTTCAATATCTTGTGAAATAGTTGTAATTCAAAGACCATATTTTCTGGCCCTTTTTACCAATCAGAAGAGAAATTCTGCAGATGTGTCATTTTGAAGCATAATCCAAGCTTCATCACATACCAAAAATCTCTTCTTTTTTTGTGATCTTACCTTCGTCCAGATAAAATTCAGAACAGAATACATCGCGGGAGTCTTCAATGCATCTTCAAGATCACGAATAGAGAATACTGTTAAATTACTATTAATATCAATATTGGTGTAATTATTGAAAATTTTTGCAAATGATCAGGTCACATATTTACTTAATCTGACGGCAATATTTTCAGCACCTGTTGTAGCTAGTAAAACATTATATAAATCACTCATCAGTGGTGGTTGCTTACCAGTATAATCATCACTATCTAAGGTAATTCATTTTAATTGATAGGTAGTTTGTAAAGCAGTATCAAGCATTGCTTCTTGTTCTGGAGTTAGTCCACCAATCAAAATACTAATTAATCCAATCAATCCCATAATTTGTCCTCTCAGAAGATCTCCTTTAGAATAATCTCTATCTTCAATTTTTGGTGGAATATCAAAAGGGTTGATAAATTGTTGTGATCATGTCGATATATTAATATAGCTTCATCCTACCTTATCAACCAGAGCCTGATACTCATTTTCAGGATCGATCACAATGGTATCAATATTATTTAAAAGATACCTCAAAATCTCAAGCTTGACAGTAAATGATTTTCCAGCTCCAGAAGTAGCGAGTACCACGCTATTCATGTTAGGAAGATTATTATTAAATCTATCAAAAATAACTAATCATCACGTATGTTGGTTGATACCATACAGGATACCAGTATTAGCAAGCATATCCTGTGAAATAAATGGAAACGATCATCAGAGAGATGAAGTAATAGTGCTTCTTGTTATTCCAAGCTGATCAATACATAAGGGAAGTGATGACATAAATCACTCATCCATACGTTGAATAGCTGGTTTTATTCTCATACCAAGTCAGGCAATTTTTTGTTCAAATTTTTTGCTATTTTCATTAAGTTTTTCTTTTTCTTCATCGTAAAGAGTGGTATAAAATCCTGTTTCATAATATCTTTCTTCACGAGTTGCAAGTTTTTGTCTAATCTCATCAACATCTCTATATTGAAGTTCTATTTCAGTATCAATAGTGATACCCTTACCATAGGCTTCATTCATTTCTGATTTAAGTTGAGTTGCTTTTTGTTTTAACATAGTCTGCATAGCACTATCGTCTTCTGGATAGATATAGAAACTCATATCCCATTTACCATGAAATCACAAGACATCTCTGGTCCATAACGCATCAAGATAAGAGGGATATGTTTGCATATAGTAGGATTTACCATACAATCCAGAAAGTTGGAACTGAGGTCATTCCACCTTCCAAAATGATGGAGCAATATGACTTTTGTAATCAGCAAGAACAGAATTATATTGTTTTTCTGTTTCAAGAATATATTTACGCAATTCTTGGGTAATTTTTTTATCACTATATTCTTCATCAGGAAGTTCGAGAATATATTTCACTTGATCTTTTAGTGTTTTATTAACAATAATAGGATTTTCTGATTGTTGTTCTTTTTTCTTAGAAGAGGAGCCCGTATCAATCATAAAAATAGTATTAAATATTTTTGTGAAAAAATTTTCTTTTTTCTTTGATTGCTCAATAAGCGCTATTTCAGCTTCTGGGGTTACTGTTCATTCTGCTAGAGTTTGTTGTCAAAAAGCAGAATCAGGGGAGTCTTGTACAAGAGGAGTGGAGTTAGCAGGAATAGTCTGCAACGCTGGAGATACTGGTACTGCAACAGGAACATCAACTACTACAGGAGTAGGTAGTGGTGCGGAAACTGGAGATGATGATTTTTCCGATTCAGCATCAGGTGATCAATACGGCGTAGGAAAATCAAATCATACTCATGATAAGTTTTCTTTATTGGAATCTCAAGATTGAGAGTCTTGTGATTTTTGTAAGGACACAAAACCACCACCAGCAATGAATTTAGTGTAATCAGTATCATAAACAATATTATTTAATTTTTCTAACATATGCTTATAAGTTCTCTCTTATCAATAAAATATAATCACTATCAGTATACGACAATCTATCAAAAAACACAACAATTACCAACCATATCACAAAAAAAAGATTTGACATCATAAATATTTAGATATAGCATTGTAATGACTTCTATTTTTACTATGCTCACTTTACAAGATATATAATTTTTTACTATTTTTGGTAATAGTCATGGTCAGAAAAACAACCGCACAAGTAAAACCATCTTCTTCAACCAAATCAAAAATTGAGTCAGATCAATTTGATTTTGAAAGATTTTTCAAAAATATATGGGAAGGAATAGGTGATAATTGGCTTACCTATGTATGATTTATATCTGTGATTATAGGTGTAATTCAATTACGCCAATTTATTGCATGAATATTGTTTTTGACTCTTTGAATACTTGCCATTGGATGATTTTTTGATAATATTTTCAAAAAATAATGCAAATAAATAAAACACAACTCTCTATACTTATTGGATGAGCTACAGTATGATTTGTTATAGTATTGGCTTGGCTATTGTGAGCATTTTCATCAATCAAACAAGAAGATGTACCTGTAATATCAACAAACAATATTATAGAGCAAAACTCAATACTTCCACAAGTCTGTCAAAACACTATTGCACTCATGAATTGTATCATTTCTTCAGATCAACTCAGTTGAGAAATAGCCATTATTAATCAATCTTATCAACAGATTCTCTCAGAATGGAACATTCTAACAGATCAAAAAATCTTAGAACAATCCTGTACTACACAATATCAGTATATGACCAATCTAACAGAACAACCCTATCAATCTATTATTCAATCTTGTTTATAACATAATATATTTTATATCTTCATTCTAGAGTATTCATGAACAAAACACTCCTGCTTCTTCTTGCTACAACATTCGTATTATGATGATGTTTCAATATACAACAGTCTGCCAATGAACAATCTTCAAGCTCAGACGTACAAGAAGCTACAATAAGTCCTGAAGCACAAGCACAAGCAGATAAAAGAGTTACAGGAAATGAAACATGCGATAACTACCTTTCTACACTTCAATGTATAGGACAAAAATCAGCATGATCAGGTAATGAATTTACACAAACTTATAATTCACTTCTTAGTTCGCTTCAAGATACACCTGTAGAACAACTTCAAGAAACATGTACAAATTTAACTACTGCATTACAAGAACATCCCACTATGCTTATCTATAATCCAGATTGTGACATGACTCGTCCAACAGAAAACCAAGAAACAATAAATTCTGGTTCACAACAACTTACAGGAATGTAGTTTACTGCTTATGTAAGCTATTGCTTGCATTAGAATACACATTTGACTATAGTCTTGTGTGTTTTTTTTATTACAAACAATACTATGGATCTTCTTGTTGGGTATCTTGGAATAGTAGGAATAATTCTTCTACTTCTCATAATTAATAGACAAGTTATATGAGCTTGATTATATAATATGGTTAGCCCTCTCATCATGGCTGGTCTTTTTTATAGTGATATATTTGATCTTCAAAACATTATCATATTAACTTTTATAGTATATTTTTCTCAATGGTTTACTACTACCATTGTAAAAAAAATATATGCATCGCAGATTCTTAAACATGTACTTATTTTACGATTCAGTATTATACTATTTTTTGCAATACAATATATCTGATATATACTTTGATACTGGTCTGATCACTACTTTTCTGATAAAAATACATTATTATTATCTCTAGGATATATTATATTATTTGTATCAGTAGCTTCGAAACTTTTTGCATATGGCAAATGAATAATTACATGGCAATGGTTGCAATATAATCTACGATTTGTTATTCTGAGTTTATCTTTTGTATGATTATTATCGTCTCAATCACTCTTTCTCCTCTTGAGCTGAAATTTATGGATGTTACTGTTTATAAGTATATCTATTATTGCTTTTTGATTATATGATGGACTTCAACTGAAAGAAATGATTCGTTTTCGTAAACTCATATGGAATCAACGAATAACAAAAAAATATAATAAAAAGTAATACTCTTTAATTTTCTTTTTTTCTGATGCTTACTCGAGGAATACTTTGAATGAATCAAAGAAATAATATTTATGTAAAAGAGTTTAATCCTGACAGAGGGATACGTTTAGCGAACAATAAAGAGCAAACAAAGAAATTTTTATTCCAAAGATCTATACCAGTACCAAAAACTTTTTTACATATTAAAAATCGTCAAGATCGGTTTGAATTCAATTTTTCATCACTTGTATCAAGCCATAATACTTTCGTCATTAAACCCAATAACGGTAGTAAAGGGCAGGGTATTTTTATCATCAATGAAATAAGAAAGAAAAAAGAATATACACACCCACAAAAAATCAATCATTCTCCCACTTTAGAAAAAATACGATGATTAAAAAGAACTCTTATTGATTATGGATATGAATTTCGTATAGGAGACAAACGAATAAATGAAATACAACTCAAAAAGAAAGTAGGTTGAATATTTCAATGATTATATTCAAGTAATGGCAAGCAGGATACCGTACTCATAGAAGAAAAACTGATACCATGAAATGGCTTTGAGCTCTTTTGCACACACGGATTAGCAGATATGAGAATTATTATGTTCAATCTCGTTCCAGTGATTGCGATGTTACGTGTACCTACAGAACAATCAGGAGGAAAAGCAAACTTAGCTCAGTGAGGTATTGGACTAGGCATCGATATTGTTACAGGGAAAATAAATTCTCTTTATCGACAATGACAATCATATACAAATTCTTTTCCCTCTGAATGGTCACAATTTAAAAATAAAAAGATTCCTTATCGACAAGAAATATTAGAGTACTCTGCTAATGCTCAGTATTTTGTAAATAGTTGATATCTAGGTATGGATCGAGTAGTAACAACAAAATGACCTAAACTTTTAGAGATTAATGCAAGAGCATGACTCGAAATACAAAACATTACAGGGAAACCTCTTCTACAAATCATGAAAAAAATTGAAGATCTTCATGTAACTAGTCCTAGTAAGGGTTTAGAAATTAGTAGAACATTATTTAGTCCTGATAGAACAAGCGACATTAAGCCTACAAATACTATTTATCTCTCTCAACCATGAAGATTATTATACTTTAAAGATGGAAAAAAAAGAGTGCTGCCAATTACAATTAGTGTATCTATCGATAAAAAGAGAAATTATACGTCAGAAACAATCATAGAAAAATTAACATGAGCAAAAAATACATATCTTGAATTATGAACCAATACACAACGTATTGAAAACATCAAACTATATAATGATCCAACGCTTAAAAAAAATACAATTATCCTTTGAAAACAGACATTAAAAGATTTTTTTATTATTCCATCTTATAAATCTCAAGTTATTACGAAATTTATTAACAAAGATTATTTACATAGCGATGAGGTAATTGCTTTAACTTTATTAGATGAAAAGATCAATCATATTAATAAAAAGCTTAATCTTAGTAAAATACTCAAACCTACCAATTATCTCGATGAATTTGATAAATTCGTTATCAATGCTTGAAAATATAATCCTCAATTCAGTTATCAATTTCCTACTTATAAAGATCTTCATACAATAGAAGAAGATTTAAAAGTCATTGATATAAAATATCGTCAAAAAGAATATTTTGATTCTCAATTTGCACAATTATTTTTTGATAAAATAGATGAACTCTATCATAAAATCAACCTTATAAGAGCTTATAAAAAGCAAGATCTTAAAAATATAGAATATTATAATATTTTACTCTTTTGAAATTTAAATAAAGATCTACTCGATATTAGTTATTGAAAAGTAAAAGTATGACAAAAAATCCATAATGTAAAGCAATCTCCTATGCTGAACTGATTCGAAATATTCAATCGTTTTCAAGATTATATATATCACAATAATATGAATAATGTAAAAATAAAAAGTGATTCATCAAGTTTATCAGGGATTACCGTATGACTTGGGAAAAATGCAGTAGTGAAAATTAAAACAAATATGAGAATGAGAGAGTATAAAGTAATCTGAAAATTAGCACATGAAATAGATGTTCATGTTAAAAGATATTTATCAGGAAGACAATCTTGATGGCACATTTTGAAAACATGAACAGCAGGATATATTACTACAGAAGAATGATTAGCAATATATGTTGGTGAAAAGAAAATCCAACAGTTATTCCCTGAATATGAAAATATTGCACAATATGAGAGCTATCTAAGACTTCATCAATCAACTCGTCTTAATTTTGAAGAAATGGCTCATTATATACAATCTCATACAATAAGAAAAAAATACGAATATAAGCCTCTTTTTAATGCAATACTTAAAACAAAAAAAGGTCTTAAAGACACATCAATACAAAATACAGGAATTGTATTCTGAAAAAATTGTACATATCTTAATGGTTATACTCAAATTAAAGATCTTCCAGAAGAACAGAAAACACTACTTCTCTCTATTGGAAAAATAAAAATTAGTGATCTAAAGTTTTTTAATTTTTCTTAAGATTGAATGTTTGTATAATATCTAAAGCCGTTTTCTTTGTATTATCAGATATGTTTTTAGTTAATATATCAAATCATAAAGTATTTTCTTTTAGTCATTGTAGTCAAATTCCCAATTGTTGTGCTATTAGTAATCCAATAAAATTAGATTTCATTAAACAATCTTCTTCTATATTTAATTCTTTTTTTAATCAAGGTAGTAAGTCACGATCTTTAATATTGAGTTTAAAAGTATTTAAATCATGAACTGCATTTAATATTTCTTCTTCTGAGTTAAATGATTGGAGATAATAAATTACTTTATTTTTTCATCTTGTATAAGCCATATCTTTAGGACTAGCTCATTTAAAATCTGGATGAATAAATCTCTTTCTTCTATATACTAAATCTTCAATATTAAGTTTAGATCATATTAATTTCTTATAAATATTAATAATCTTCAGAGTATCTTTAAGATTATAGTGTTCAGATATTAAAATACAAATATCTCAAATTGTCGGTTTTTCTATAAGTTTTGACAAATCATTTAAAGAAGATACTTTTCAAGATGCCAATCCTGTAAATATGCTAGCTAATCATTCTTCTGTTTCTAAATAATTAGCTCACTTAAATCCTTTTCATAAAAATTTATTTGTATTGTATGCTGATACTACATGCTTACCAAATTCATGGGTATAAGTTCATAATGCATTAGCTAAATTTATTGTCGATTGTTTTTCTTCTGATGGTATTTTAAATTCTTCTTTTAGTTGATCGACTGAAGAATTTCAACTATTATGAGTAATAATTTTCCAATTATATGATAAAATATTATTATCATTAAATTCATTTTCCATCATAGAGGTATATAATTCTATTTGATCTTTTTTTTCTATACTACTTATATTTTTATCTATTTTTATTCATACTGTTATTTTTTTATTTTGAGTTAGACTATATCATGTTTCGTATTTTATAAAATTAACACTATCTTTAAGAATAGATAGTTCTTCGTCTGTTATATTTCTATTATTAATATTTTTTCTCTGTTCTTTATCAATATCTTGAAAAACCTTACCCAATATAAATTGTACTTCATCTAAATTTTCGCTCACTGAATTCCCGAATACTGTCAATGAATCTTTTATGCTACTATTATAGATTTCTAATTCTTGAGCTGTAAGTTTATATCCTCATTTCACTGCTTCTGAATAAACAGCAATTTTTAATAATTTTATTTTATTTTCTAACTCAAAAAATGAATCTTGAAAAAGTTGCAAAGTTAAGGGTTTATTTTGAAGTTCTTGTATAACATCATATTCTATCTGTTTTAATTTATCTTGTAGAATAGCAATTTTGTCTAAAAACAAAGTAATATCATTTTTAGTTATAGGTGTTACTATTTTATCTCCAAAAAAACTTTCTGCAATTTTATAAGAAGTATTATTATGAATAATAGTATTATATTTTATTTCTCAATCTAATAATTCTGAATATGGAGATAATATATTTCACATATTTTCTAGAATAGTATCGAGATTGGAATTAGTAAATTCAATTCTATCTATTTCTTCCATTGTAAAATACAAGATATACATAAAAACACATAAGATATAATATATATATAATTTTTATTTTGTCAAAAAAAATCTCCATTATGGAGATTAACATGATATTATACTCTCTTTATTTTCAATTCAATAAGAATAGAGGAAGTAAATCGAATAACAGCACCTAGTACAAAGACTATAGCAAGAACCGCACCATAACCATTAAATAAGAGTCATCGAATACCAGTTTGGATACCTTCTAGTCATAAGAGTTGTGAGAAATAAACAAGAGATTGATCTCTACCCGTACTTGCAAGAGCAATCACAATACTAAGTATCAGTGATACAACAAATCAACCTACAAGTACCAATCATACAAAAATCAAGAACGGATTCCTCATTTGCGCTCCTGTAGCTCAGAGTATTTTCTTGAGAGCAAGGATATCCTCAAACTGTTTGAGCTTAAAATATACTAAGAGTACAACAACAGCTATCATAACCAAAGAGAAAATAATAATCAATGCGATACTAGCTCACTTCAGGAAATAAGAGAAATCAAGTGCTTTCATTACTCTCTGTTCTTGAGCTCTGATAGATGTACTATCTCACAAATCACCAATATTTTCTATAATAGTACTATAACGTGGCAATATCTGTGTTAATTGTTCATGTTGTGATTCATTATGTACCGTCACATATAACGTTGAAGGAAGCTGAGCATTGATATTATAATCCTTAAACTTCTGAACTATGTCAGGAAGTTTTTTTTCTAAAGCGGATACTGCATCATCTTGCGAAAGATATTCTGCACTAATACCAGCATTTTCTAATTCCTTGAGAAGAGTAACAACTTGAGCATTTGTAGTATCTCCTGTTTGTCATGAAGAGATATAGAAATACATTCACAACTTATTGGTCAAACCAGTCGAGACATCACTGAGATGAGAACTTAATCCAATAATTAACGTCAGAAAAAGCATCAATAATCACACAATCACCGTAGATGCAATATATTGGATAGGTTTGTACGTAATAAGTCTATGTACTTCCTCAGAAAGGAGAGACTTCTTAATGATAGAGAGACGTGACATGTTGTAGTAAAAGTTTAAAGTGAAGTAGTGATATTAGGATTACTCCTTTTTCATTATAACATTATTCATTATCACTGGGGTTGCAAGAGTTTATGATATTTTTTTCTTGGTATTATAGGTTGTAATATATGCAGAGAAAATCTTCATTTTACTTTCATAAAAGGCAAGTTTTTTGTCATATATTTCAAGATCTTCTTTATTATTATAGAAAAACTGGATTAATTCCTCCGCTTTACGATATTTTTTTTCTAAAAGATAGAGTTCTACCATATTATAAATAATTTCAGCATCATATCTATGAAGATCATGTGCACGTTCTAGATGATACAGTCATTTTTCTCTATTACCATACCAATATTCAGAAAGGGCATAACATCTCATAATTTCATGATTGTCTTTATCGAGTTTTTCCATTGCCTTAAGCAAAAAATCTCTCGCCTGTTTTCGATGATTTTTTTCCATTTCAAGGACACCCTTCACATACAGTCCCATAGGATCTTTATTATCAGTATTAGCATTGAGAAAATCTACAGCTTTTGATGCTTTATTAATTTCTCCTTTTTTATACTGAATATCAGCAATCATAAGAAGAAGTTCATCATTAGTAGGATCCTTAGCAAGGAGAGTATTAATATACTCAATAGCGTCATCATACTTTCCTTCTTGGATATATGCATTGACAAGATCATTTTGAGAATCTGCAAGAAATCACATTATTTCATTATTGAAAATTAAAAATACTAAACTAATAGTAGTTATTTTTTCTTTCTAATCAAAACATATCTTATTGTTTATAAGCATTACTCTATACAAATACAAAAAATAATTGATAATATAAAAAAAGAAAATCTTCTGACTCCAAAAGTGAGTAATAATCACATATTTTTATTTTTATGATATTTTCTCGTAAAAGTATTGACTTTTCTATAAATATCCTTATACTCCTAATCGTGTGGTGGAGATAAAATAGTTAAAAAAGGGTGTCTTCGTGTGTGGGGGATGCCCTTTTTTGTATTTGAAAAATTAAATCTATATCTAGATAACTCTAGATTATTCTTTTATTATATTATCATTCAATAATTGAAATAACTCATTGCGAATGATATTTAGATTCAAATTTTTCCCAGGACAACTCTTCTCATTATTAAAATCACTATGTCACAATACATTTTCTATAGCAATATTATATTCTTTAATAAGTTTAATAAGAAGTGTATACAAAGTATCTAATTGTTTTAAACTAGGTTTATATAAATCAAAATCTCAAATAAGAGATATACCTATAGAATCACTATTTTGTCAAAAAACATGAGCTCCTTGAAATAAAAGATCTCTTAAATGATATAGTTTTCAATCTATCGAAAAAATTCCATTTCCAATAATAAAATGATATCAAATATCATCCCATCACCTCAACAATTTATGCCTTAATTTAATTAAATAAGGGTGATCATAAGTTGTTTTAGTATGGTGAAGAATAATTTTATCTACTTTACTTAAAAATTCCATAAAGGACTATAAATATAAAAGAAATAAATGTCAATAGATATTTTTTATCTTGCAACTTCCAACCCTTTCTCTACAATAACTATTAACTTTAAACCCTTAACTCTAACCTTCTATGTTTCATCTCATTACAGGAAACGTCATTACTGACCATGGAACTTATATTATCAATAACCTGATTGGGATACAAGTTACCTATAACGGGAAAGAAGAGCAGGGGAGTTATTTCCTCTATCCTATCATCGATGATCACGCCAAGACCATCAAATACTATGCTTTCGATACAGCGAGTCAGAAAGAATCTTTTTCATCAGTATTAAAAATATCAGGCATCTGACCGAAAACAGCGTATGAGATAGCGCGAGCCGATCAGGTAAAACTCATGAATGCGATAGATACCTTTGATGTAGCATTTTTTCAGACTATCCCAGGAATTGGACCGAAAACAGCGAAAAAAATACTTGTAGAACTGAAATCATCATTTTCAGAACAGGATATTATTAAGATTAATGCCGATGATAAATTAGTAAAAAACATCGTAAAAACACTTTCTGCAATGGGATATGACAAAAACAAAGTCATGACAACACTCGCTACCTATAAAGACGAAATCTCACAAGAAACCTTATCTCTTGTCCTGCAATGGTTGATTCAAAATATGAAATAAACTTTTAATCTCTTTACTATGTAAGTAATACACATGTCACGTGATCCTCATCTCTACGGAGCAACTTATGCATTTATTTTTGATAACGCTGGTAAAATACTACTACAACAAAGACAAAATACTTGATATTATGATGGAGGGCGACAAGTTCCAGCAGGACATATCGATGATGGGGAAACTGCTAGTGAAAGTATTCGTCATGAGTGCGAAGAAGAATTATGAATAACTATTAAAGTAAATGAAAATAATGTATTTCATATTATTCATAGAATCAACACAGAAAGACAATATATGGATGTTGGTGTGAAGATCACAGAACGGTCATGAGAAATCATTAATAATGAACCAGATAAATGTAGTGCTTTAGAACGATTTTCATTAGATCAATTACCATCATATATTAGTCCATCAACTTTACAGTTTTTACAAGCATTAGATGAGAATACATTTTATTCTGAATTAAGAGAATAAGTCTTATATTCTTCGTTGCAATTTCATAGTCATTTTCCTATACTGGAGTTGAATTATATTTTACTGAAAACATAAATTTCTTATGCAAAAAATTTGACTTATAGGATCCCCAAATGCAGGGAAATCAACACTCTTCAATAGACTGATCGGAACCTATCGTGCTATTATTACTGATATCGCTGGTACAACAAGAGATATTATAGGGCACGAGACGATATTAGATGGAATTGGGAAAGTAGAAGTCCTCGATAGTCCAGGTCTGGATGTCAATGAGAATGAATTACCCTATATAGAACGTATTATCAATGAATCTGATACTATTATTATGGTGGTAGATCATAAAGCAGGACTCAACTCCAAAGATGAAGAAATGATCTCCATGGTTCGCCGTGCTGGGAAGATCAGTCAGATGATCGTTTTTATCAACAAATTAGATAAGAAACCGAATGAAAATCAAATGGCTCTTATCAGTAGTGAATATAGTCACTGGGGTATTGATCATCTTGTTTTTGGAAGTGCTCATCATGGCAAAACAGGTGATCTTATGCGTCTCCTCTATACGATGCTTGGAACTCAAGAACAGTATATTCAAGAAGAACTTGATGAAGAAAGCGATGAACAACATCAAGAATGGAATGAAGGTGAATTTTGAAATGAAGAGTTTGAGCTAGAAGACGAAGAGCTATTGTTAGACCAAGAAGAAAATCATTATGTTAAAGCTGGTAAAATACCTATTGCAATCATTGGACGTCCTAATGTAGGAAAATCAACTTTTTTGAATAAAGTATCTCATAAAGAGCTCTCGAAAGTCTCTGATATACCCGGTACAACATTAGATTATATTTCATCAGAACTTACCATACAAGATCAAGATTATGTCCTCTATGACACCGCCGGAATTAGAAGAAAAGGGAGTATTCATGGACTAGAAAAGATTGCATTTGAAAAAACTTATGGGATGCTAAAGTATTATCAACCTATTGTTCTGTTCCTGATTAGTGGTGATGAAGGAGTAACCAAGACTGATCGTGCACTTATGACTCATATTCTTGATCTTCATCTTCCCACACTTGTTGTTATCAATAAGATAGACACCCTCAACAATCTCCAAAAAGAGAAACTTCTGACTGCAGTGAGAGAACATTTTGGACATCAAGATCGTCTCTTTACGGTCGGTATTAGTGCCAAAACCTGAGTCAATATAGAAAAAATACGACCTATAGTTCAAGATCTCCGAGCACGTAGTCATGTCACTCTCACTACCGGACAACTCAACAAAATGATCTCAAAAGGATTCTTGGAAAAACCACCAACATTCCCACATAATAAAGCTGTAAAAGTCTACTACACCACACAAGTAAAAACCTACCCACCAATCTTTATGTCTTTTATTAATAAAAAAACTCACGTCACCCAAGCCTTCAAAAATTGGCTAGAAACTATCGTCAGAAAAGCTGGTAACTATGGCGGTATACCACTTCACTTCATCTTCAAAGACAAGAAGATGGACGAAGAAGGATATGCAAAGCACTTAGAGAAGAGAAAACAAGCGATCAGAGCAAGACTCAAACGCACGCCAAAAGAAAAAATAGCAATTAGAAAAGAAAGAGAAGAAAAGAAAAAGAAAGGGAAATAGTTATACAAAAAATCCATAGTAGATTACAAGAAATCTATCACTATGGATTTTTTTACATCTCATTACTTACAATCAAATGAGAAATCTGGAATCAAAGCATCTTTTAGTTCAACTTCATCACTTCTGGTCTCTCCATTATCAAGAACAAAGGATACCTTTACTTTACCATCTTCGATTTTCAAATCAATAACTTCTCCGGAGAGAATATCCATAAGTTCATAATCAAGTCATCCTGTAAAGACAATTCTTCATCCTTGATTTTTATAATATTCTAGTCACTTGATAAATGATATGATATGCTCTTCAGGAAGATTTCATAAATTAAAAAGTTTTGTTAATCTTTTATTATTAAGATTGAGTTCTTCTTGAAGTTCTTCTAAAGACTCCATATTTTTCAATATATCAACCAAATCAATAGATAAATCAACTTTGTTTTTATTCTCATGGTAATTATCTCCATTATTGTGATGTTCTAATGACATAATAATATTATCAATAATTTAAAATATATTCACTTGTTTAATATAATAATGAAAAATAAATAAAAGTCAAAAATTATAAAAGAGTTTTTTCTGTTGATTCCAGAAGGTCAAAATTATATACTCATATCAGTAATTTTTTATCATTACATTATACACAATAATGCTTACCTCTACTACACCAACTATTGAAGGAAATCAGATTAAAGAACATCTTGGACTTATCTCATCAGAAGTTATTGTCTGAGCCAATGTCGTAAAAGATCTCTTTGCAGGTTTGACTGATTTTTTCGGTGGAAGATCAAGTGCTTATGAAAGTGCTCTTATACAAGGGAAAAACGAAGCAATGGACGAACTCCTTACCAAAGCTAAAAAATTAGGAGCAGATGCTATCGTTGGTATTGATATGGATTTTGAAGCAGTAGGGAAAGGATCGATGTTTATGATCAATATCTCTGGAACTGCCGTCAAACTCACCAAATAAATTTTATTTACTCTACATTACTATGAAGAATAACAATATCCTGGCTTGGCTGATCGTTACACCACTCATTCCACTCGCTGGAGTATGGATTGCATCACTTCGAGGATATCTGGATCCAGAACTTGCAAGCAAGATTTCTCTCACCTTGATAATATTACTGTGAGTTGATCTTCTTATTTATAAGTTATTCATCAGCAAAGACAAACCTTTTACTGACAAATATTAAATTCGAATAATATAATCATAAAAATATACAAATACCTACAACAAAAACCCTCAACTTTAAACTTTAAACTTTTTACTAGATAAATGGTCGATATACAAAAATTAGCAAAACTGACAGGGATTCACCTTTCAGCAGATGAACAAACAAGGTTATGATGACAACTCGAATCAGTAGTAGATCTTTTGGAAAAAGTTAAAAACTATGATATCGAACAACCATCACAAACCTGGCATGAGCTTCTTGGATTACAAAGCACGCCACAACAGAATGCAATTTCTGATGGTAATGCAACAGCACTTATCGAAAATGTTGACCATACTATTGTTGGACATGCTATAGAAGTGAAAGCTTTTGTAGAGTAGTTCCATTTACATATTAATACACTCTTAACTTTTAATTCTCAACTCTTCATTATTATGTCACTCTTAAACTCTCTCTTAGGTACTGTAGTAAACGATACTATTTCAGATCAAATTGCAACTACAACAGGACTTTCTAAAGAACAAACACAACAAGCTATGAAAATGCTTGTCCCTGTACTCATGGGATCATTAGCAAAAAATGCCGAATCTGACACCACACAAGCAGCATCCATCAATGAAGCTTTAAACAAACACGATGGAAGTATTTTATCAAATATCAATATCTCTGATCTTCTGGCGAGCGATGATGGTAAAAAAATTATTGGGCATATTCTTGGAAACAAAACAGCTGCTGTAGAACAAACAGTCGCTAAAGAGACAAACGCATCACCAAGTCAGATAGAATCGCTTTTGAAAATTGCTGGACCACTTCTTATGGGAACACTTGGAAAACAAAAAGCAGAACAAGGACTTGATCTTGAAGGACTAACTTCTCTTCTTTCAAATGAAAAACAAGCGATGAAATCTGATAGCACTATCCAAAGTATGATTTTTGATTTCATTGATCAAAACAATGATGGAAGTATTATTGATGATGTTCTCAACATCGCTGGTAAATTCTTCGGAAATAAAGATCAAAAATAATTATTTTACTGCCAAATTCACTATATGCTTGTCCTAATCAGCGCTATGTCCCAAAATCGTGTCATTGGTACGAATAATCAACTACCATGGCATATTTCTGCTGATTTACAAAGATTTAAAAAAATTACTTCCTGACACATTGTCGTTATGGGTCGTAAAACATATGAATCTATAGGGGAATTACTTCCTCACAGAGAAAATCATATTATTTCATCCACACTACACAATAGTGATTTGGTAGGAATTGCAGAATGAACTTCTGGGAAAATTTTTGATTCATTGAAAGCATGGAAAGAACGATATAATAATCATAACTACGAAACTGTATATATCATAGGAGGTGGAACACTATATGAAGCGTTACTTCCTGATGCAGATCGTATAGAACTTACATTGATAGATGGAAATATAAACGGAGATGTTTATTTCCCTGAATTTGAAGATACCTTTAAACTTACTGAGAGTGAATCTCATAGTGATGGAACGTATTCATTTCAATTCTTAAGATATGAAAAGATATAATTTTTTATATATTAACTAGTACTACTTTATGCAAGAACCACAAGGACTAACAATGGTATCAGAATTTCATACTCTTTTTGATGCACCAATTTTAGATACTCCACAGATACCAACACAAAGAGCACAATTAAGAGTCAATCTTCTTGAAGAAGAACTCAATGAACTCAAACAAGCGATCGCTGATGGAGATCTTGTAGAAGTTGCTGATGCTTTCGCTGATCTTCAATATGTTCTGTCTGGAGCTATACTTGAATTTGGTCTGGGAGATCGTTTTGCAGATATTTTTGCAGAAGTACAAAGATCAAATATATCTAAAGCATGTTCTACACCAGAAGAAGCACAAGCAACAGTCGAACATTACAAAACAACCAAATGATTTGATGCTCATATCGTAGCTAAGTGAGATCAATACCTAGTATACAGAACTGAAGACAATAAAGTTCTGAAATCTATCAACTATAGTCCTGCTAATATTAAAAAGTTTTTGTAATAACTTTTTTATAACTTATCATGTTATCATGAAAAACTATCTCTCACTTGTGAATACTATTCTCGAACAAGGTGAACGAAAAGAAAATAGAACCGGTATGGATTGTAAAACTGTAGCCGGTATGATGTTTGAACATGATATGAGTACATGATTTCCACTTCTTACTACGAAAAGAGTACCATTTCGCTTAGTGGCGTCAGAATTAGAATTTTTTATAAAGGGAATTACTGACAAGCAGTGGTTGATTGATAGGGATAATCATATCCGAGATGAACGATGTAGTCCTGATATCATCCCGTATAGTCACGATCCTGAGATTCAAGCACAGATGAAAACTCAGAGAGAACTTGGACCAGTCTATGGATACCAATGGAGAAATTTCTGATGAGAATATACTAGTTATGATCAACCAATAGGAACTGATGGTGTAGACCAACTTCGTAAAGTCGTCGAGACCTTAAAAACAAATCCTTCTGACCGTAGGATGATCGTCATGGCTCGAAATCCACAAGTTCTACATAGACAAGCACTTCCTCCTTGTCACTACGGATTTCAAGTGACGGTGATCAATGGAAAACTCAATCTTCTCCGAAATCAAAGATCAGTCGATGTCGGACTCGGACTTCCATTTAATATTGCTAGTTATGCGTTATTACTTCATCTCTTAGCCAAAGAAAGTTGACTACAAGAAGGAAAATTAGTAGGATTCTTAGCAGATACCCATATCTATCGTAATCATGTTGATGCTCTTACTGAACAGTTGAGCAGAACTCCAGATATCCTTCCAACGATCACGACAGATGATTTCACCAACATCTTCGATCGACAATATACTGATACAGTTGTAGAGAATTACAATCCACAGAAGAGTATTAAGATGGATGTGGCGGTTTAGTTAAATTTTTACATTTACTCATATAAAATACTATGTACACTGAAAACAACGTACGATTATGTAGTCTGATTACTAATACTCCTCAAGAATGATTTGAATTAGCCATCAAACTTTCTCGTAAAGGAGTCCAATATACATGGCCTGATATTGAAGTACTTAACAAATTTAAATCTGATTATGATGACAATACTGATAGTATTACAGCTGCCTCACAAGTTATTGCGACAAATTTCCAAACTGTTGCCGCTGCAAACAATTATCGAAGATAGAAAAGTATATATTCTATTAGTATTGTATATTTTTATTTTCATGATTCATCTATAATGTACATCGTATTTGAATGAACAGTTGGTACAGGAAAATCGACCCAATCCAAACTCCTGGTAGAGCATCTCAAATCGCAATATCCAGATAGAGAAGTCATCCGAGTTCGCGAACCTGGCAAAACTCCTATCGCAGAGGCGATCAGAACACTCGTTCAAGGGACAGAATTTCCAGAAGAGATGGATCCTATCTGTGAAGCATATCTCTATAGTGCAGCGAGAGCTCAACTCATCAATACTATAACTAAACCAGCACTTGAGAGAGAAGCGATCGTCGTGTCAGATAGATGTTTTTGGTCATCTCTATCGTACCAATGATATACAAAATGAACTGGTATCGAGACGATTTGGCAGGTAAATAAACCTATTGTAGAATCTTGTCTTCCTGATCTTGTATTATTTTTTGATATGCCAGTAGAGATTGGATTATCGAGGACATTCGATGGAGTAGGAGATAAACATGAACTCAATGGAAAAGAATTCTTCGAACAAGCACATGAGTGATATCTGAAATGTGTAGAAGATGGAAGATTTGCAAAGAAAGCGGTTAGTATCAATGCATTAGGAACTATTGAAGAAGTATCTACGAGAATTCTTACACAAGTCAATCCATTATTGTCATAACTTTTAGCTTTCATTCGTTCTTATGAAAAGAGACAACTATATTTCACGAGATGATTATTTTATGGGAGTTGCCTTACTCTCAGCACAGAGGAGTAAAGATCCTCTCACTCAGGTAGGAGCTTGTCTCGTAAACGATAATAACGTCATCGTAGGAACCGGATACAATGGACTACCAAAATGATGCAGCGATGATGACTTCCCTTGGGACAAACATCCAACCGATATGCTACAAAATAAGCATAGCTACGTTGTTCATGCTGAAGTCAATGCCATACTCAATGCTAATACCAGTACCAACAATACTACGCTCTACGTCGGACTCTTCCCTTGTAATGAATGTGCAAAGATAATTATCCAATCAGGAATTAAAAAAATCATATATTGTTCTGACTCCAAACTAGGTAGAGACGACAATACGGCCTCGAAGCGTATGCTTGATGCTGCTCATATTATCTATGAACAGTATATTCCAACACAAGATTCTCTCACTCTTACGTATACATAATTCTTTTATATTTGACACCCACACGAATGAATTTGAAATCCAACATCATCAAAATAACTCTTCTTACACTTCTGTCAGGATTATTATTCTTGTCTTCATCATATGCCCAATCTCTCAAAAAAGAAGTGATAGCATTTACTAAAGAACATGCTATCCATAGCTATGAATACAATAGCGGATCGATAATCTTGTTTCAGCCACGTAGAGGAGGACTAACAAGTGAATTTTCCACTAAATGAACAAGTGCAAAATTTCTCACTTCATTAAAAAACAATTGTGTTGCTATCAACTGATTTTATTTCTGAAGGGGTATTGATGGAAATAATTTTCAACCCGCAGGTCCCGTAACTCGTTATGTAGGATTTAATAGACAACCGATTATCATCCCTTCTACTACCAATCCTCAAGATGATGTAAATCTCTGAGTCGAAGTCTTCTATAATAGTAGCTTAAATAGTGTCTCGATGAATACTCCTATCAAGATAAATAGAGGAGTATCATTCTTTGCTTGACCAATGATTATTCAAGACGGAGAGATCAATACGGATCTGAGTAGAAGAATATCACATCGATCGACCAATCACTTTAGAACCTTCCTCATTCAAGATAACAGGAACAGAGCCATACGATGAATCACTACAACCAAAATTTCTCTTCCTGATCTTGCAAGAGCACTACAAGCTATTATGAAATGAAAAGTCAAAAATATCGTCAATCTCGATGGATGATCATCAACTTCATTCTCATCTTCTGGATTCAGTTATAACACGAGTAAAGCACTTCCATCATTCTTCCATAGTTGTAAGTAAAAAATGTCTTTATTATTACTTCCGATATGTACTCTAAAGTTTGCATGTTTTGATTATTGATCATTATAATAATATTTTTCTCAGGATGTAGTTTTAAAAGCGATACTATATTAAAAAACAATACCTATACAGTGCAGTGATATTATGGAGATACTATTATTCTCATAACTCCCACTACAAAAGTTTGAGGATTTACTTCCTTTTTTAGTACAAATGGCATAACAGCAGCTGAATATAATCAACAACTCATCCAAGAGTGAAAAAATAATTGCACACTTATTAATGGAACTTATTTTGGTTTATTATCAGGATGATTTCAACCAGCTTGAACTATTACACTCTATCTAGGTTTACATAATAAACAAATTATACCTTCTACTATAGATCCCTCTCTCGATCAAAATTTAAAAACACTCGTACAGTATAATAGTATCAATAATACTGTTGTTTTTGATAAAGACAATAACATTATTCGTTGAATACAATTCTATGCATGACCTATGATTATTACCAACAACACTATCAATCCTAATCTTTCTACTAATACAAGCCATCGAAATGGTAAGTATCCAAGAACCTTCTTAGTACAAGATTATCATAATAAGACTATTCTTGGAATCACAACTAAAAAAGTTTCTCTCACAGAACTAGGAGAAAAACTAAAAGAACTCTTTCCATCTGAAAAAACCTCTGTCATCAATCTCGATGGTTGACCTTCCACGACACTGTATAATGAATATATGAGTTTTAATATTACTGACGAAAAACTTCCCTTATGGTTTAGTATTTGTGAATAAAAATAAATTCTTAGTTCAACCAACAATACAGTCTTGATAATAAAATTTATAGGAAAATAAATTTCCTCTTGCAACAAATCTGATAATCAGTATGATACAGGCAGTGTAATCTGTACTATCACTACAGTCAGATTTTTTATTTTTCTACACTCGATTAACTTATGGCAAAAGACGAAATCCCACTAAAAAACGTGAGAAACGTAGGTATTATTGCGCATATTGATGCTGGTAAGACTACTACTACAGAACGTATTCTTTACTATACTGGTAAAAACCACAAAATAGGAGAAGTACATGAAGGTGCTGCTACTATGGATTGGATGGAACAAGAACAAGAGAGAGGTATTACTATTACTTCTGCTGCTACAACTTGTTTCTGGAAAGGTCACCGTATCAACATTATCGATACTCCAGGTCACGTAGACTTCACGATTGAAGTAGAAAGATCGATGAGAGTACTTGATGGTGCAGTTACTGTGTTCTCTTCTTCTGATGGAGTACAACCTCAAACAGAAACAGTATGGAGACAAGGAGACAAATACCATGTACCTCGTATGTGTTTCGTCAACAAAATCGATAAAATCGGTGCTAATTTTGCGATGTGTATCGAAAGTATTAAAACAAGACTTTCTGACAAAGCTATTGCTATTCAATTCCCTTATGGAGAATCAGATGAGTTCAAAGGGATCATCAATCTTCCAAATATGAAGTATTATACTTTTGAAGGAGCAAATGGAGAACAACAAGTAGAACATGATATTCCAGCTGATGCACTTGATAAAGCAAAAGAAATGAGAGAGGCTCTTATTGATGCAGTATCAGTGTTTGATGATGAACTTGCTATGAAATATCTTGAAGGAGAAGAAATTTCTGAAGAAGAAATTAAAGCTGCTCTTAGAAAAGCAGTATGTGCAAATGCATTATATCCAGTTCTTGTAGGATCAGCATTGAGAAATGCTTGAGTACAATTAATGATCGATGCCGCATGTGACTACCTTCCATCACCAGTAGATGTAGGAGCTGTAAAAGGTATCAATCCTGACAACGAAGAAGAAGTACTTTCTAGAGATCCTGATCCTAAAGCACCTGCTTCAGCACTTGCCTTCAAAATTATGGCTGATCCATTTGTAGGTACACTTACCTTTGTGAGAGTATATTCTGGTACTATCAAATCAGGAGATGCTATTTTTAATGCCTCTACAGGTAAAAAAGAAAGAGTAGGACGTCTTCTTCTTATGCATGCCAACAAAAAAGAAGAAATTGATGAAATTTCAGCAGGTCATATCTGTGCATTCCTTGGTCTCAAAGAAACTAAAACAGGTAATACACTCTGTGATATCAACAATCCTATCGTTCTAGAAAAAATTGATTATCCAGATCCAGTAATCCAGCTTTCTGTAGAACCTAAGACAAAAAATGACCAAGAAAAAATGGGTATCGGACTGAACAAACTTGCTTCTGAAGATCCATCATTCAAGTATTATACTGATCCAGAAACGAATCAAACTATCATCGCAGGAATGGGAGAACTTCACTTAGAAATCCTTGTAGATAGATTGAAAAGAGAACACAAAGTAGAAGTAAATACAGGACAACCTCAAGTAGCATACAGAGAAGCTATTACATCAACTGCACAAGGAGTTGGAGTATTCAAGAGACAATCTGGAGGGCGTGGACAATACGGACACGTTGAGATGAGAATCGAACCTATCACTCCTACAGAAGAAAATGGAGGATATATCTTCAAAGATGAAATTACTGGAGGTATCATTCCTAGAGAATTCATTCCAGCTATCGATAAATGATCAAAAGAAGTTATGGCTCAAGGAATACTTGCTGGATATCCAATCATCAACGTACAAGTAGCACCATACCATGGATCATACCATGATGTCGACTCATCTGAAGTTGCCTTCAAAGTAGCTACCTATAGAGCATTCAAAGATGCCTTCTTCAAAGCGAATCCTATCCTTCTAGAACCTATTATGGATGTAGAAGTAGTATCTCCAGAACAATATGTCGGAGATGTGATGGGAGATATTTCTTCAAGAAGAGGAATGATCCAAGGACAAGAAAATAGAGGGCAATTGACAGTAGTTAATGCTAAGATCCCACTATCTGAGATGTTCGGATATTCTACTGACTTGAGATCTGCTACACAAGGTAGAGCATCATATTCTATGCATTTTGCTAGTTATGAACAAGTACCAAAAAACGTCGCTGATAAGATCATTGCTGACAGAGCTGGTAAAGTGAAAGGAATGGGTGACGAAGATTAGTATTTCGATTTTACCAAACACAGAAAACCTGTCTATTCGACAGGTTTTTTATATTTTACATCTTGTATTCCATCTTGGTATCGTTCTTCACATTCTATATTTCTTACTTCATCTTCTTCTCCATTCAATTCAAGTTTCATATTCTTAGCTAATTGTATAGTATATTCATCAAAATAATCATCTAATGGTGCGTCTACATTACCATTATAATACATTTTATATCTACTAAGTTTCTTATCATTTCCTATAGTAATCAAACATCTTCATAATAGAGCACCATGTTCATCTCTCAGATAATACACTCATTTATTTATATCTATCGTATTACTAATAGCAGAATAATAATTTCATACAGTCGAATAAAAACTCAAACAACTTCAATCAACCCGATTTCACATCATCAATGATCTAAGAGGATTTAATTCTCTTTCTATAATGACCTTGTTTACCTTCTTTGATTTATATGTTTGAAATAGTCATTGTATCTCATCTATTTGAAGTTTAAGATCAGCAAACAGATTTTCATTTTTTTCTTTTAAGCCAATAGAATCTTTCTTTATAATAGTATTATAATATTCAACTAGTGATCAAGGTGATGAAAATTCTGTAATATATTCATATCATAATTGATTAAATTCTTTAATCTTGTTCTTTGCTACTTCCACATGATTGTGTAGACGAATTTGTATATTTTCTTTTCATTCATTCTCTCAATATTTATCATCAATGATAAATTCTTGTCTATTGTTTAATAGTCGTATTTTTTGTTGTTCATCATTAAGATTGTTTTCTAACCAGTTTTTATTCTTAGGAGTATCATACTGATTCATATCGTCTATAATATCAAACTTTCAAACAAGATAATCCATCAATAGTTTATTAATCTGATGTTTATTATATTTTGGACTCCACGACATCTTACACGCTTCCAAGAAGTCTGTATTTTCATATTTTTCATCATCTATAGTATGAACATCAATATCTCATTTTTCTTCATGTGTCAGATTGCTTTTTATATGAGAAAGTAGTGCAGTTTTGAGTTTATGATGATAAAGCCTATCAATATATATTATCAGATTTTCCATCAATAATTTTTCCAATCATTCTTCGTTATTTTTAGATTTACAGAGATTATCAAAAGTGACAGAATTTTTTTGTATATTTTTTTCATTTATTCCATTAAGTTGTAATATTTTAAGAAAATTCTCCTTTAGTTCATCTTGCTGTATCATTCATTCCTTATCTTTAAAATCATCTAATGTCTTAAACTGATCTAATGAAATATCAAGACCAAAAAATTGTATAGCAGACAACATCTCGACCATCTTGATCAGATGTTTTGGTTTATATTGAAGGTAATATTCAAATAATTTTCTGCTATTCTCTGAATTCATATCAAATTTACTTTTAAATAATATCCTTATATTGTCTTTCGAAAGAAAAATTCTTTTATCAAGGTAGCTATAAAGAGTTTCTTTCATATTTTCACTATAAGATATTTTTTTAAGAAATTTCATATTTTCTGCTCATCAATCTTTTAATATTTGCCTTATATTTTTATTATCACATAATATTTTAAATCTTTCTTTTGTCTTACATAATCATATAATTAGATCCAAACTCTTTTCAATGCTCCAAATTAAAACATATTGCAAGTTCTCATTATTCCATATTTCCTCAAAATCATTTATAGTTTTTATATTATATAATCATAAAACATGCTCTAAATTTCTTTCTCTTATTACAACAGCATCTTGTATACTTTTTTTAGTAAATAATAATTCAAGCTCTTCTGGTGTCTTGATATTATAAAGTCATATAAAATATTCTAAATTTTTCCGTTTTCAATGTGTTAGAATATGCTTTATACTTTCGCAACTACACAATACTTTAAAGTCTTTAACTGTTTTAATATCATATAATGATATAATATATTCGACAACATTTCCATCTCATTCTTGAAGAATTTTTTTCATAGACCAAAAATTATCACATAGTAATTCAAATTCTTTTATTGTTTTGCATAATCAGATCACAGCTTTTATATTCTTCTCTTTTCAATAGCTTAATATATCACTAACACTCTCGTTATCTAATAACAATTCAAGTTCTTCTATTGTTTTACATAATCAAATCACAGTTTCTATATTCTTCTCATTTCAAATTTTAAACATTAATCTCATTTTTCGATTACGACAAAACTTTTCAAATTCTTCTATTGACTTACATAATCAGATGATGTTTTTTATAATATGTACCTTTCATTCTCTTAAAACTTCTCTCACATCATAATTATGAGATAACCAAAAAAAATCATCACTTGTTTCATATAATCCAATCAGGCACTTTAATGAATCATATGAAATATTAATATAATATTCTTTACATAAATTATTATATCATTGCATATCATCAAGAGTATTTTTTATTTCTTTAAAATGATCTAAAGAGATTTTATAATCTACTATATCATCTTTTTTATCTTTACTAAAAAGAGAAGATATTTCATCTCTTATATGATCTTTATCATGAGAAAATACTAATTTTTTCACCTCCTCTCTAGGAATATTCTGTAATGTTCATAATGGTAATTTTCACATCATTTACCAGTTAAGTATAAATACTTTTATTTTCTGACTTCCATCTCCCTAATCAACATTCTCTCTTTGCTGGCACTGGCAAATTCTACACAAGAGAGGAGAAACAGAGCTTGAATCGTAGCTTGTGCTTGCGGAGCGAGCGTCTCATCTTCCAACATCGTCAGATATTCTGTTTGTAAATTATCTATATATGCTATGAAATCTTCTTGATTAACGAGGAGATGTTCTAACCTATACGTGTGAAGATTAGCAACGAATTCTTGGCAATCTGCTACCAAAAAATCTGACCAATCGCGATGTTCATAATCCAGTAGTGTAGTGATCTGATCACAAAGATCTTCTTTTGTAGGTTCTATAGGTAACGACATGAGGATAAGAATAAGAATGAAAAACAAACAAAAACAATGATAATAAAAGGAAAGAGAAAACTTATCCTATCGTATATTCAGAAATCTTGGTTTTACTTTTGATATACTCTTTTAACGATTCATCATGAGTAATAAACATAATCGTATGACCCATATCATTCAATTGAATAAGGAGATCAGCTATTTTACGACTTGTTTCAGGATCCAGATTCCCTGTTGGCTCATCAGCAATAATGAATTCTGGTTTATGAACGATAGCTCTCGCAATAGCAACGAGTTGTTGCTCTCCACCACTCAATTTATCAGCTCTCATCTCAGCGTGGTTTGTCAAACCGACTACTTTAAGGACATGATCAATAGTTTGATTTTTGAGCGTCAAAGGCATACCAATCAGCCCAAGAGGTAAAGCAATATTCTCTCTGACTGTTTTTCGTGGTATAAGTTTATAATCTTGGAAGATAATACCAATTTTACGTCTAAGCGCTTGCACTTCGTTAACTGAAAATCTCGACATATCTTCTTGTCTATGAAAAAGCATTTTTTTAGCGACAGGATACTGACCTGTGAGCAATTTCGCTAGAGTAGTCTTTCCTGATCCTGATTTACCAGTAATGACACAGAAATCATGTTTATACAAGCCAAAATTAAATTTAAAAAATACCATAGAAGGAGAACCATGATAACCCCAAGTTAGGTCTTTAGCATGAAGGAGAAGATCATGAGGTTGACGAGGTGATGATTGCATGAGTATACACAAGTAATGAGTAAAAGTAACTTATCACAATAATACTATCTAAAAAATTCCATTTCCCAAAAAAAGAACTATCTTATCAGTCACTTATATTTGACAATTTTACTTTCACTTGTAATTTATGGTAAGATATCTATATTTTACACGATAACATCATCACTTTACAAACCTTATCATATCGTACTCATGAATATCTCCGAACTCATCAACAACATAGAATCTGCAAGAAATCTACAAGAACTAGAAGAGTCTTTCGAGGTTACACTTGGTAAAAAAGGACGACTTTCCGCTCAATACAGTACTCTCAAAAATCTCTCACCAGAAGATAAGAAAAAAGTGGGAGGAGAACTTGCTCAAGCAAAACAACAACTTTCTGACACGTATGAAGCTAAACTCGATGTGTTGAAGTCAGAATATATCACTACACAACTAGAACAAGATATTGTCGATATTACCACTCCACATCCTACACAACATAAATGATCATATTCACTTCTGACCTACACTCGTAGAAAGATCGAGGAAATCTGTCAGAATATGGGTTTTCATATAGAGTATGGACATGATATGGTTACCAAATTTGAAAATTTCATTTCTCTGAATATTCCTCTTACTCATCCAGCCACAGAAATGCATGATACCTTTTTCCTAGAAGATAGAGATGAAACGGGAGAAAACTATGTATTGAGAACACACACTACAGCGATGGATAATGATATGATCAAAGCATTCTGAGTTCCTTGTAAGATTATCGTACCATCGAAAGTATATAGATATGAAGCAACAGACGCTTCTCATGACACGACCTTTTATCAATTAGAAGGTATGGTGATTGATAAAAATATGAGTATTGCACATTTTAAAGATTTTATTCAAAGGTTACTCAGTGCCATCCTAGAAACGGAAATTACTGTACGTATGAGACCTGGATATTTTCCTTTCGTAGAGCCATGATTTGAGATTGATGCATCATGTCCTATTTGTCATGGTGATGGATGTTCATTATGTAAAAAAACTGGTTGGATAGAAATCATGGGAGCTGGAATGCTTCATCCAAGAGTATTAGAACAAGCCGATATCAATCCTAAAGCATATAGCGGATTTGCATTTGGAATGGGGATCAATAGACTTGTTGCTGTCAAGTATCGCATCAAAGATATTAGACTGTTTACGAACGGTGATCTCAGATTCAGTAGATCGTTTGATCAACCTTTATAAAATCAATTCTCAACTTCTAGCTATGAGTTATTGAAAAAACTTTACAACTAGCATCAAAGAATTTAGAGAAAACCAAATCTCTTGACATCAAAACCCCAAATCCCTATACTTGTAAACTGATACAACTTCTCATTTAGAACTTAAAACTTATACTTTCTATGACTACCACCATTCTGAATATAGCACTTATAGTATCAGGTCTCGTGTTCGCGGCAGCCGTAATGTTAATGTCGCCCAAATGATGACTAGGATTTAGTCTCTGAGGTATGAACTCTACGAATGAATATGGTTCTAAAAAATCACTAGAACATTATATCAAAAGAGTAGCATACATTGCTGGAGCAATTTTCCTCATTGTTTGTGTTTTATATCCATATCTTCATGGCTAATCTTCCCAGGTTACCTCGTTGGAATAAGATTTTTTTTGTTATATTAAGTATATTCTTACTTACTCGATGAATAGTAAGTGCGATTTTTTGATACAAATATATTACGTTTTCATCAATCAAAGAAGTGAATAAATGATGAACATTTGTCGAAGCTATTACAGATCCTATATCTTATCTTCCTTATCGATGAGATCCAGAAAAAAATCAATTCTATCAAACACTTCTCTTTCCATGATGTGAAGGTTGATTATCATGAGCATTATGTGACATTCAGACACAAGACAATAAAGTATATCGTGTTCGTATACTACCAGATCTTGAATGGTCTGACGGTACTCCCTTTACGTTAGATGATGTCATATTTTCTTATCAAGACATTATTGTAAGTAATTTTTGGGATCAACCTTATTTGAGCAAGTACCAAGATATCGTTCTGTCAGTAAGTGAAGATGAACCAGACGTATTACTCATTACTTTTCCCACAGCTACGGTAGAGAATAGAACATTTTTCCGTTTCCCTATTATACCTCTTCATATTATACAAGAATATACACTAGCTCAATATGTAACAGATTTTGCACTCAATCCTGTGACGGTATGATGTACAACATTACAACATAGTAAAGACGAAGATAGTATCATTTTTAATGTAAGCAGTTGTCCACAAACCAATATTAATTATTACCAGATTAAATCATTTAACTCTCTTGAAGATCTTCAAAAAAGCATTACTAAACGTAAACCTATTGTATGATTTTATTATGGGAATACAGAATCTGATTCCTATCGTCTCTTAGAAATAAAAGACAACAACTATATGTCCATGTTTTTCAATACAAAATCTACGAAACTTACTCCAAGAATACAAAGATCTATTGGTGGTTTTATTAATTACCATCTATGGCAAAGAGAACATACAGGATATTTGTGAAAGTATGAATGACTCTTTAATAATTATCTTACAACAGGATCCAATCTCATTTCCTATATCGAAGAAAAAAATCCTTATCTGACCTATGATAAATCTCTCCTTGAACAATGAGGTGTAAAATCATTACCCAACATTTTCACCATAGATTGGGCAAAAAGAAAATATGCATTCTATCTTAATTCGACAACTGCTCAAGAATATAGCTTCACTATAGAAACTCCAGACCCTGTGAATAATATCAAAGGGGTCTCGAACAAATCTGTGCGTAATCTTGATATCAAATCAGAAAATGAAAACAAAAAACACACGATTACGTTCACTATAGGAGCTGATCAACAAGTTCAAGAATGACTCAATACCTTTACTCTAAATGGAACTGTTCTCGGTAAATCACAAGAGATTGCAAGTATTGATCTCTATTTTCTCTGAAGAACATCAACACAAACCTGAGACAATTCAATCAATAAAATTAAAATTATTACCCTTGATAATAAAATCTCTAACTATATCAGGGTACAGCTACAAGATATTTTTGAAGACAATAATGTACAACATCTCTTTGAATTTGTAGTATATAATAATCAAGAAAAATTCTTAGAAGCCATAAATATTAAAGATTATGATATTGTACTAACCAGCATGCAAATCAACTGATTAAATGACATCTATCGTATACTTTCTTCAAATAATTTACAAATCAATCCTTCTGCATATATCAATCCCGTACTCAACCAATTCCTTCTTGATAACAACAGAGAACAATCTCGTAATATTATAGGAGCTGATATGCCGTTCTTCGTAGTAGGTCAGCTTATGAAACCATATCGACTACGTAATGATATTGAATTACCTTATACAGGCGATTATACAGAATCAAGCCTAAGAGATATTATACTCAAAAACATTAGTCTTGTATCTCATAACAATATCAAAGCAAGTACTTTACTGAACAAAGAAAATTTCCTTAACTTCTTAGCAACACAGAAAGACATTACATCTCAACAAGTAATCGATAATGATCAATTTGAAGATGTTGCATCTCTACCAGATGAAACTGAAGAAGTGCTTTCAACAAGACAAATAGAATAAATATTTTCATACTATTTTTCATCATCTCCCATGTTACAAAATTTATTTACTCTTGATACACTCTTTCTTGCTCTTATATTCATCGTTAGCATCTCTCTTCATGAATATGCTCATGCATGGATGGCCAATAGATTATGAGATCCAACACCTCGCAATCAAGGAAGACTTACACCAAACCCAATTGCACATATTGACCCAGTCTGATTTATTCTTATTTTTCTTATCTGATTTGGTTGGGGTAGGGCAGTACAATACAACCCCCATTATCTCAAGAATCCTCTTTGGGATGAGTTAAAAATAGCTCTTGCCTGACCAGCTATGAATATTCTTCTTAGTATTGGCGCTATCATTATTTTGATCATCTATCAACTTATTGCAGGAGCAGGACAAGATCTCGTTACAGCATTCTGGATGCAATTTGCATTTATGAATATTGCATTAGCAGTATTTAATATGATTCCAATTCCTCCACTAGATGGTTATAGAGTGATCAAAGTATTTGCACCTCGTTTGATGACTCAAGTAGAACAATATGGTCAGTATATAATTCTATGATTTGCGTTATTATTTATTCGATGACCAGGATCAGGACTCTTACAAAGTTATATTAGCAATGTATCATGATTGATATTTGGATTATTATATGGATTGCTTTCTCTCCCATTACAATTTTTTATATAATATCACCTAATATAACATATTCTATTTTTTTATCATCCCACTGTGCTATGTGGATGGTTTTTTGTTCGAAAAAATCTAAAGAATGGTCTCCGATAGAGATTCTTTTCAGTGAGATTAAAATTGCATCTCATCCTATCTGAGTACCAAGCCAATGTCATATTGATCTAATATAGGTCCCTGATCCAACATGAAGTTTGAGTTTTAACAGAGGAAACTGATAGTCGAGCACTTTGTATCCGTAGATGGTCATGGGGATAGTCAAAAAGATTGGTTTTCACTCCCTTGCATATTCGTAGAGTTTCTTACCTTCAAACTTCTTAGCAGAAAACGGTGTCAGTGGTAAACTTGGAGTACCAATAAGGGTATCCAAAATTTCTTCAATCTGACTAAGTGGAGGAATATCCTCATACATGGAGGGATCGATAGGCTCTAGGAGTTTTCGATAATCAAGATCTCGCGTATCACTACGTTGTGAAAAATCGATCGTCGTCTCATATGTCTTATCAGAACCAGTCAGCGAGTGAAGGAGTTTTGTATCCTTATCAGTCGCAGCAATCATAAGACCTGATGCTAGTGGATCGAGAGTCCCCGCATGTCAGATTTTGATCTTTGGTGGTTTGATACCTGCAGATTTTTCTTGTTCAGTTAGCGCATCTCGAGCTGGTTGTCTAAGATATTTTTTTACTGCTGATATAGCATCGTGAGAGGTAATGCCTGATGGTTTATGGATAAGAAGGAGCATAGAATAAAGTAGAGATTTATAAGTTGAAAGTTATGAATGAATTAAGTATAGTAAAAAAGCAACGGACATCAATTATTTTATAATATAATTTATTAATATAATGGATCAAGAAAAATATTATATATTACTTTTTCAAGCCATGATAAGATTAAGACATCATATCAAAGATATTGATCAAGAATCTTATGAGATATTAGATATTATTCACAATATACCACTTCTACTATTAGAAAAAAAAGAAATCTGGGAAAATATTATAATAGATCAATTATATAATTATGAAAAAAAGTATCATGACAAAAAACCAATATATTCGCATTTATTTCAAAAAAAGTAAAATAAATAAAATATAATTACCAGTTTTAAAATAAAACAAATCATATCTATGATGAAAACATCTAGTTTGTTTGTTATCATAAATTATTTTTTCATAATAGATTACTAATTACTTATCCACAAGCATCTCCTTCAGAGATTTTATCACTGCAGCAAAGTGAGCAATAGTTTTTTGAATCTCGGTAATCTTATGTTGATAATTGTTCAACAATACATTATCTAGAATATCATGAGAGAGAAGCTCTGACATATGTTGGGTCATCACCATCATATCAAGTTGCAACATTTCTCTATAGTGTACGATAAGATCTTTTTCACGTTGGAGTTTCGTTTTCGAAGAGTGGTATGATTTTTTGTACAGATGTTTAAAGGTCTGCTTAAAATTATAGTTATACTCTCCTACTTTATATTCCTGTTTCATATGTTCTAATACCTGATCAATGAGATCAAAAATATCTTTAAGTTCTTGTTGTAAGTGTTCTTTAGAGATATCGTGATAATTTTGCAATAACAAATCTTGTAAATCCTGAACATGAAGCATGGCAATAGTAGATAAGAAACTAAAACCATATCCTAAAGATATAAATCAGTATATATGAGAAGAAAAGAAAATACAAGCTCAACAAGAGACATCCATCTCATCTATCTATTGACTCTAAAATTAAAATATGTATATATTATTTCTAATTTAATTATTAAGCTCATACATGAATTACCCTAATGAACAACCTATAGAGCATACATTTCATACGACATATAAATCACTCCTATGATTATCATGAGAAAAGGAAAGCCAACCTTTACAAGACCTTTTAGATCAGATTGAGCAATATCACATCACAATCTCTAAACCTAGAGAAAAATCAGAATTTAAAGGCAATATACTTTGAATTCTTAATGATATATCTAGATTATATCAATCCACTATACCCAAAAATGGAGATGAAAAAGATACTTGGGAAATATTTATGAATCACTATAGTATTCGTTTTAATTCACTAAAGGGAGAATTAGAATATAAAACAACACCTCTCCACAACACTATCCAATGATCAGTAAAAAACATTTTCAAGACATTATTTTGAAAAAAAACATCATAATACCATTGTAATCCAATAAGAATATCTGTAGAGTACTGGTATCGTATTTTATACAATGGCACTATCATTATAGCAATAACAATTCATCCATCACGATACATACATCTCCAATCTGAGTTTGAGCAAGCGTATTTCGGTCAGATTAGAGGTTTTTTGACACAAGAAAAAAAATCTGGAAAAATCATCTATCCATCAGGAGCACATATCTTCAAAGCATTTGATCTGACCCCATGGGATGAGCTCAAAGTAGTAATTCTCGGACAAGATCCCTATCATGGTCCAGGCCAAGCGATGGGATTGTCATTCTCTGTGCCCGATGGAGTAGCTTTACCACCGAGCTTGAGAAATATCTACAAAGAACTTCACGATGAATGATTTGAAAATTACCAATTATGATCACCACTTATCAAGAATAATACAATATCCTGAGATCTCACGAGACGAGCAGAGCAGTGAGTATTGCTTCTTAATAGTATCCTGACCGTGAGAGCAGGAGAAGCCGCCTCTCATAGCAAGATCTGACGACAACATTTTACTGATGCTGTCATAAAAACTATATCTGAACAGAAAACATGAGTTGTTTTTCTTCTCCGAGGAGCATATGCACAAAGTAAGAAAGCACTGATAGACACACATAAACATACTATATTAGAAACTGTTCACCCTTCACCTCTTTCTGCTCATCGTTGATGGTTTGGATGTAATCATTTCACATTAACTAATGAATATCTTGCATCAGTAGGGAAAGAGAGTATTATACGATAACTTTATAACCTTACAAACTTTATAACCTTATGAACCACTGATCATTCTCATCTACAGTCATCAAACTCCAACAACAGCTCAATAGAATTCAGCCCAATGAACCATTTGAAGAGGAAGAAGTTAGAGAGATGCTCTTTGATGCTATTTTCACCAAAATTTCTGACACTGACTTAGATAAAATTTTTTCTTGAAAAAACCAAGAGCTTCTCGAACAAGGGAAACTCAAAGAAGAAGATATTCTTGTCCTCATTGAACAAAAAATTCCCAACTTTAGTCAGATTATGAAAGAGCTATCGAAAGAAATCTGTGAAGAATATAAAAACTCATAGAATATTTGACAAATATATAATTATATTTATATATCGTAATATAATTTTATATAGTTATAATATCATGAAAACAAAATTATTATTACCAGCTCTTATTCTTGGATCAAGTCCATTTTTTAATTCTTGTATAAATCAAATAAAAAAAGATTTGAATAACAATCTTTCTATACAAAAAATGAATTCAAAACCTACTGATAATAATATTTTTGAACACAAAGACATATCAAATAAAACAATAAAATCTATACTTTCAAATATGATGAAAGAAAAAAAAGATACTACATTATCTCTTCTAGAACAATGAATTTATCAAAATCCAGATAATATTGATGAGAGTATTATTCAAGAATGCATTAATCAATACAAAAAATGATCTAATGAAATAGATATTCAATGAAAAATATATATGATTGAATTAATAGAAAATATTAATAGTAATAACTCATCAAAAGAAGTTATAATAATAGAAAAAAAAATTCCAAAAAATTCTTTTTGTATTGACCCGTCAAAGGAACCTCGTCCAAAATATGAAGTAATTCCATTCTCTTTACCTTAATTTCCCACTCAATTGTAATAATTGTTGTTTCTGTTCCGAATTGAGATATTTGAATGCACTTTTTTGTAAACTATGAATATAAGGTACAATAATTTGTTTCGCAAAAGGTGTGTTCTTATCTCCTGTGTTATCACCTAAATTAGCTATTTCTTTCTCTCGTCGTATTTGTCGTACTGGCAACTGGTCAATATATGATTCTAGTGATGTTCCAGTGAGATGTAAAATTTGTTGTATAGTATCTATCCATGCTGGATCAATCTGTAGACTCATCCAAAAATCATCATAGAGCAGTGCTCCGAGAATGAATAATTTTTGGTCAATACGTGCTTGCTGACTTTCAGGATTTTCCGCAATTTGTGATCATTTATTTGGTCTGAAGAGTCTTTTTTCAGTTTTAATATACTGACGATACTGTGACATCACGAGTGCATAATCCATACGCAAACTCTGTGCAATCTGTTCCAAAAAAAGGTTTTGGGTACTCATCGTCTTGGCAGCATGTACCAGATCAAACAGTCATTGCATAATCTTTTTTCTATCTACTGGTGTCGTTACATCAAACATTGACAGATAGTATTCACTTGCCCATACAAATCCATCTTTCGCTTGCTGTATCAGTTCTTTGACCTGTTCTTGTGATTGGTCATTATTGCGAATAAGTTCATCGATATCTTTTACTCCTTTATCCGCAAGAGAAATAATCTTTGGATAGAGTCCCTGCCCATATGCGATAGCTAATCCTCTGAGTGTAGCCTGTATACCTGCACTATCATTATCAAAGAGAAAATAGAGATGATCATGATATCTTTGTAATGTCGCAACATGAGCATCAGTCAATGAAGTACCACACGTTGCCACTCCAATATTCAATCCTGCTACTTGGAGTGCAATTACATCAAAATATCATTCTACTACAATAATAGCTTGATGATCTTTTACTCCTTTTTTCAAGTGATCGAGTCCATACAACACTTTCGATTTATCATACATGATACTTTCTGGGCTATTGAGATATTTAGGCTCTTGTCCTGGTTGCAGTGCTCTTGCTCCAAAAGCAATAGTATTCCCCAACTGATCTCTAATAGGCACAATCAAACGATCACGAAAAAATGCGTACATCTCATGTTGTCCTTGTTTTGCTAAACCAATCGTAGCCAAATCTTCAAGTGAAAATCCATGTTTTTGAAAATAAGAAAAGAAAACCTGACTCTGACCAGGTGCATATCCCAATCACAATTCTTTGACGAGTTGATCGGACAATCAACGTTCTTTCTTAAGATACGACAACGCAAATACTCACTCCTTACTTTCAAGTTGTCAGACAAAAAATTCTTGTGCTAATTTGGTCATTCTTTTTGACTTCTCTTTCTCTGTTTTATATTCTGGAGAAGCTTGTCGCTTACTTTCAAAATCACTGATATCGATACGTTCTTGTTCTGCAAGTGATCTTACGGCATCACCATAATCAATTCTTTCTATCTCCATGAGAAAATTAATAGCATTTCCTCATTTCCCACATCAGAAACATTTGTAAATTTGTTTCGTTGGCGAAACAAGAAAAGAAGGAGATTTTTCGCTATGGAAAGGACACAATCATGCATAATTACTTCATGATTTCTTCAGTGATACGTAACGTCCAACAAGAGAAACAATATCAAGATGGCTAAGAATATGATCTGAAAGCGCTGACAGAACAATAATATATTAGTGAATAAAGTTATATATTACTCTTATATTTACATAATTTTTTCTTCCTTCATAATAAGAAAACTGTGTTTTATTTGCAATAGATGATCATTTAAGTATAATGACTCGTTATTCTATTTATTTTCATACCATAATGGATAAAAAATTCATAACAAATGTTAAAATGTTTCTTATAGGAATAGTGCTTTTAGCATTAAGTTTTAGCTATATCAAAGGACATCCTTGAGAACGAAATTCATTTGTACCTTCTTTACAGATGTTGTATTACAAGGGAGAGCTATTTTTTTACTGACTCATGGGTAAAGATGTAAGAAGTCTAGAAACCAAACAACAATTTACTAAAATTTACAATGAATTATCGTATTTAGTAGAATCTAGTCATTGTACTGATGAAACTCTTATTCAACGTATCAAAGAGCAACAAGAAATACTGAAAAATATAGATTATAGTGTCATGAATGATGAACAATATACCGCTATCACTACTGCACAAGATCTGAAAAAGCAGATAGAAGAACAATGTTCATTGATTAAAGAAATTCCAACAACGTGAAGTAATAACGAGATTCCAACAACGGGCAATAATCAAGAATAAATCACAAAAAAGAGATTGCAATCTTATAAATCAATCATTATAGATAAAATCTAATGACTAGAGATTCCTGAGGACGAGTGAATAATGACAACAACCTGATAATATGATTTACTATCTCATTCTAGAAACAGTAGTAAAAATAGGATTATTCAAACCGTTGTATGACACTCCTCCAAAAAGGATTTGGACAAGTCAGGGTATCCATTATAATGCGTACTCAGAGGTAGGTTAATTACTTACCTCTTTTTTTAAAAAAGAAAAAAATCGCTCATAGAGCGATAGAGTTACTTGCTTATTTCATACTTGCTGCCAAAAGAGCAGTTTGATTTGCAAGATTGACTGAATTGATCATATCATCAATATTTCCAAGTAAGACAGTAGGAAGATTTGACCATGATTCTTTGATACGATGATCCGTGATACGATCTTGTGGGAAGTTATACGTTCTAATTTTCTCTGACCTATCTCCGTTACCAATCTGATCCAATCTTGCATTCGTCTGCTCTGCTTGCTGCTTATCAAGTTCGATTTGATAGAGTCTTGATTTCAAGACTGTCCACGCTTTTTCTTTATTTTGGAGTTGCGATTTACTGTCTCAGATTGTAACTATTAACCCTGATGGGATATGACGTAATCTCACTCCTGTCTGGTTCTTATTCGCATTTTGTCCTCCTGCTGAAGATGCTGCATACGTATCCATCTCGACATCTTTCTCCTCGATATGAATCTGTACATCTTCTACCTCTGGCACAACCGCGACTGTTACTGTCGACGTATGAACACGACCCTGCGACTCTGTCGCTGGGATTCTCTGTACTCTATGTACTCCTGATTCCCATTTCATCTTACTGTATACCTTATCTCCTGACATCTTCACGGTTACATTTTTTACTCATCCGATATCCGTGAGCTGTTCATCCATAAGTTCTGTTCTTCGTCCTTGTTTCTGAGCGTAGAGCATATAACACTTCAATAATTCTGAAGCAAACAATCCCGCTTCATCTCCACCAGCGGCTGGACGAATTTCCAAGAAGATATTCTTATCATCATTGGGATCTCTAGGAAGAAGTGCAATCTTGAGTTCTTCTTCCAATCTCACAATATCTTCATTAGCAGAAAGGAGTTGATCATTCGCCATAGCAACAAGATCACTATCTGACTCGCTGTTGATGATTTCTTTCGCTTCATCACGTTCAGAGAGTGCTTGTTTGTATTTCACAGCGATCTGATAGGCATCTTCCAGGTCAGAGAGCTCTTTGTTGATTTCTCTGGTTTTTTGGAGATCAGAATACACTTCCTCATCCATCATCTGGGTCCTGAGTGATTGATATTTTTCGATAATACTACTGAGTTGTTCTGTCATAGAAAAAGTTTATAAGGGTAGAAAGTTAATAAAGTTTATAAGGGAATGGAGGAGAAAATCAATGGGAAGAGAAAAGTAGAATTTTTAATTTTCGTTAATGGATTAAAAAATCTTATTTTGGATATTTAACTAGTCTTCCATGACACATATCAATACTTTATTGCTTTAAAAAAATCACACTTTTCAGTGCAATTTCTCACTCTATAATCTATAACTCTTCTTTTGTCGGTCTATTCACTGCCCAGACGATAATACCGATCACAAGGAGTACAACCGCATATTTTCCATAATGATCATATTTATCGATATAATAGAGGATAGTATCTTGTTGTTGTCAGAAGAAATACCCGATCAGTGTCCATAACGTCGTTCGTATCGCTGTACCTGAGAAAGTCAGAATCATAAATTTTGTTACATCCATATCAGCTGATCAAGCAGGAAGAGAGATAAGGGATCTTGCTCCAGGCAAGAATCTAGCAAAGAAAACCCATGAACTATCATTTTTCTGGAAAATATCATAGATATTATAGAGTTTTGCTCTCGAAAAGAAAAAGTATTTTCCATATTTCTCTACAAAATCTCCGATTTTATGTTTACTAAAATATCTCCCTAGAAAAAAATAAGGAATAGTCCCTAACGTACTTCCTAATGTACCTATGAAAATAGCAAGAACTACATTCATCTTACCGATCGAAGAAAGATAACCAGCCAAAGGCATGATGACCTCGCTAGGAATAGGTGGAATAATATTTTCCAAAAATGAAGCAAAAAACAACCCAGGATATCCAACAGTTTCCATAAGATTTATTAACCAATTTCCAATTTCTGCAAACATAGATGACTATTTTAAAATATAAATAAACACCGCATCATAAAATGAAAACAATAACTAGAACATACACACTTGAGAACTAATTGCAAGCTCATATTTCTTTCAACCTTAAACGAAATAGTATTTTGACTTGATCCTAAAGAGGTAAATTCTTATAATAAAGTTTGTGTTCAAAATTTTTACAAAAAGTTTTGTCTGACACAACCTCACTTTTCGGCTCCTTTTTGGTTGTAAAAAGGGTGACCCTTAGTCAGTGAAGAGTTCACAATGAGAAGTTTAAAGTGTAGTTATAACAAACTATGCACTCTTAACTTTCAACTTTTGACTGGATATTGTTGGTCTTTATTCTTATATCATGTATGCATTTATTCTTCAAAAAAGTAAAATTTTTACCAGCACTGCTTGTGTTGCGAATGAGTATGCCATTTATGGTAGCAGCTCAAACCAATGAAATGACTAATGGATCACTAAGACCATTACCAGTCGTATCTGATGAAATTAAGTCACTAAGAACGATTCAAATAGCTCTTGCTGATGAGACACCAGAAGTTCAAACACCTGCAGAAGTTGAAGAACCTAAAGAAAAAACTAAACTTTATAATATGAATGTTGATACTGCCAAAGTTCAAGAAGCTTGGCTTGGATGGATCAACTATGAGAGATGAACAAAAGGATTAGATCCTCTTGAACTTGATCTCACACTCAATAATACCAGTACAGAACGAGCAACGTATCTTGCTAATGCAAGAAAATTTAAAAATATGCACCAAAGACCTGGTCAATCATGTAAAAATGCACGATGTTATGATCTTGATGAATGGTTTACTGCCAGAGGAGTAAGTCCATCAGCTGGAGAATCTGTCATGTTTGGTGGTTACTCTTGTAAAGCAGAAGACTGTACCACAGATCTTATCGAAACAACAAGAGGAAGACTTGGTGGACCATCCGGATTTCTTGGTTTTCTCTTGGGAGAAAAGAGGTATAATGGAGTACATTACAGAATGATGATGAATCCAAATACTACAAAAGTAGGAGTCGGATTTGCCAAGACAAGTCATCCTGGATTTGGTGGGGCTTATATTGGAGTATTGCATTTCAACTAAATAACAAGGATTTTAATTTTTCATCTTATCTCTATGAGATTATCAGCTTATGATTATGCCTTGACGATTCTGTCCTATAATCCTAAGACTATTGCTATGATGAAAAAAACACTTCTTGCAAAATGATATCAACTCTCTGATGTAGAATATACCATCAACAAACTTATAGAACAAGAATATCTTAATGATTATGCATTTTGTAAAGCATATTTCGAATCAGAAGTGATCAATAAAGGTAAATCTATCCAAAATATTAAGAAAAAAATGTTTGAAAAGGGGATGCCTTCTGACATAGTAAAAGATGTACTTACTGAATTGGACGAAGAGATCCAAGAACATAGTATTGGTAATCTTGCTAAAGAAATTCACAAACTCCATAAACAAGGTCACGATATTATCAAGATCTATGAAAAACTTGCTCGTAAAGGTCATCGTTATGATGATATCAAACAAGCGCTAGAACATATCAATATCAAAAAACAAGATCACGACTAATCCTCGTGGTTTTTTATATAGTTTTTCTATTAGAGATATAGTAATAATCAAGAAAAAGAATATCATTACTTATAAATGTCTCCATATGTAATGCATCATAACAGAATCTTCTCTTGATTATTTCTATCATAACATTACAAACTTTATAGACTTTATAAAACTTTCAACTCAATAATGTTTCGTTATCTTGAAAAAAAACTCAATGCTTGGATTATAGATCTTCTTATCGCTTGAACGAGTATTGAAACCAAAAATATGAGCCCAGATGGTAAATCATTTTTTGAGAGATTAAAAAAATTCTTCAAAAGAGGACTAGACCAAATGTCCAAAGATCTCAATCCCTCACAAAAGAAAAAAATACAATCACAAACGCCATCATCTCAATCAGAATAATGACTTTTTTTATATTCAATCATGATAGATTATGAAAGAAGACTTTTCCTACGGCATTATACCTCTTATGAAAAAGGATAATCAATGGCACACTATTATGATTAAACTTTCTAGTTGAAATCATCGATGACTTCCTAAATGACACCCCAATCCATGAGAAACAATTCTTGAAACAGCCATAAGAGAATTACGTGAAGAAACTGGTTTGTCTATCGAATCTGAGCAGGTTAATACAAGCATCTTATATAAAGAGCAATATGAGTTTTTTCATCCTAAGAAAAATGATACCATACTCAAAACGGTATGATATTACACTGTGAATATTCCTTACACTGATATCCTTATGCTCAAAGGATATTCAGAATGAGATGGTGAAATTCTAGACAAAAAAATTGTAAGTCTGACAGAAGCGATTGCTTTAGCTACCTATGATGCAACGCGTTGAATACTTGAAGACTTATATCATAATCTAGAAAACATACAAGAATAGCAGACTCATAAGTAAGATCTCTTTGCATAAAA